>NZ_JAMYOA010000071.1:0-629 GCF_040319515.1 Mesorhizobium sp. M0909 | reverse complement strand
TCTTTTGGCGCGGAATACATAAAGTGCGCCGTTGAATGGATCCGAGCCGGCATCGCGCACCAGTGCCAAAAGGCCGTCGGGACCTTTTCTAAAATCGACGGGATGACTGGCGACCAACACCTTCACGCCAGCCGGGATCATGCCTGGCGAACCGCCCGGATAATCCGCACCAGCTGCTCCTCATTGATATCGGCACCGGCGCGAATGACCACGCCACCCAGCTCGATCTCCACCGACGCAGACGCTGTCGGCGTGACCTCGACAAAGCCGAGCCGCTCCGCATCCCTGTGTGGCGTGACCGCACCGCTCTTGATCGCCTTGCTCCGCCAGCCGAACAGCTGGGCCGGCGCCATCCCCGCTTGTCTGGCAATGGCCGATACATTCGCGCCCGGCTTCAGTGTCGCCTCGATCAGCCGCGACTTCGCTTCCGCCGACCAGCGCCGCCGCGGACGCTGCGGGCTTGCCTCCAGTCGGTTGGCAACCGCTTCAAGAACATGGAAACTTCTATCATCAGGCATAGGCGCAGACATAGAAATTGACACTGCAAGCTCCTCGGCTCCTTGCTTCAGTGTCAGTATGTCTCGCTCATCACCTCAAGCCGCGCCAGATGGGGTCAGCTTGGCGCTTAC
>NZ_JAMYOA010000070.1:0-638 GCF_040319515.1 Mesorhizobium sp. M0909 | reverse complement strand
GGTCATCACCACCATCATTTGCGTGGTGCTTGGCTCCGCGGCGTCACTGGCGCTCTACCGCTATGAGTTTCGCGGCAAAAAATTCTTGCAGGCGCTGCTGTTTCCGCCAATCGCCATTCCGTGGCTGATTACCGGCACGGCGATGCTGATCTTCTTCTTCGGCGTCGGCATCGGGCGCGGTCTGTTCGCCATCCTTCTCGGCCACGTCGCGCTTGCACTGCCCTATGTCATCGTCGTCGTATCGGCCCGGCTGCAGACCTTCGCGCCCGAGTTGGAAGAGGCGGCGCGCTCGCTCGGCGCCAATCAATGGCAGGTGACGAACCGCGTCACGCTGCCCTGGATCATGCCGGGTGTCATTGCCGGAGGGCTGTTCGCTTTCGCCGTGTCCTTCGACCAGTTCGTCGTATCCTACTTTCTGTCGACGCCCGGCCAAACGACGCTGCCGGTCGAAATCTACGCCGCGATCCGTAAGGGATTCACACCTGAGATCAATGCGGTCTCGACGATCATCATTGTCGTGTCGATGGCATTGATGCTGCTCACGGCGCGTTTCTTCAAATTCGGCGGAGAGAAATAATGGCGGGCGTGCAGGTATCGAATGTGTCGCGCAGTTTTGGCGCGCACAAGGCGCTGGACGA
>NZ_JAMYOA010000069.1:0-663 GCF_040319515.1 Mesorhizobium sp. M0909 | reverse complement strand
GGCGCACGCTTGCCATAATAGGCGTAGCCGCAACGCCGGCAGACCGTGTGGCCCTGCAGCAGCCAGTCCGCGCCGGGTATGCGTTGGCGCTTGCGCTTCCGGTTCTCCTCAAGCTGTGCACGGGCCGCCTCGAATACGATGAGATCAACAAGTGGGGGAACAGGGATCGCGATCCTCTCTTCAGGCGGAACGAGAACACGGCAAGTGGCGCGCGGCGAGGGTTGCGGATGACCGCGGATCGGCCGCAAGCGCGGCCGCTGCGGCAGGAAGCGGGCGCGTCCGAAAGCGGCGCGTCCGGCATAGGCCGGATTGGCGAGCATGCCGCGGATCGTGGACGCGTGCCAATGCGTAGCTCCTACCCGTGTCTGGCAGCCGATCTGCTCGAGCCGCCGGCACACTTCTCGCAAGCTCATGCGATCGAGGCCGACCCATGCGAAGATCAGACGAACAATGTGCGCCTCCACCTCCACCACCTCGAAGCGTGCCACGCCGCCGCCTTGGTCCCGGCTCACATAGCGGCAGCCGAAGGGCGCACCCGTCAGAGCGCTGACGGAGCCGGAACGGGCCGCATGACGACGACCGCGACGGCTGCGCTCAAGGATCTTGGCGCGTTCATATTCGGCGATCACGCCCTGAACCTGGAGCAAAAGATCATCCTCTGCC
>NZ_JAMYOA010000068.1:0-825 GCF_040319515.1 Mesorhizobium sp. M0909 | reverse complement strand
TCATGCGCGCTGTTGTCGGCGGTGACATAGGCCAGAGTTGCGACTCTGTCGGTGTAGCTGCTTTGGTAGACAATGATGTCGCCGGCGTGCTCGCCGGAGATCGCACTCGCGGCTTCAGAAGCAGAGTTGAAAGATTCGCCAGTGATTACCACGACGTGTTCGCCGTTCGCACCCGAGGCCGCACCACTGTAGAAGCTGCTCACCGGGTAGCCGGACTGTATGCTGGCGTTGTTGACGAAGTTCGCGCCAAAACCGTCATTGTAGAGGCCCACCGCATCGAAGGCGAACTTGTCCTCCGCCGGGTTGAAATCGGTGATAGTGGTAATGTCCGACTTCGACCCGACAACCCCAGGCACCGGATTGTGGAACTGGAACACGAACGTGTCACTGTCGGTGCCCCCGGTCAACGTGTCCTGGCCGTCACCCACGTAGAGGACATCCTGGCCGGGACCGCCGCTGAGCCTGTCATTGTCCTCACCGGAGACGCGCGGGTTGAAGCGGCCGTTGTCGCCGGAGAGATCGTCCCAGCCATCTCCGCCGAAGATGCGGTCGTTACCCTTGCCGCCGATGAGTCGGTCACTGTCCGGGCCACCCGAGATCTCGTCGTTGCCGCCACGACCGTCAATCCAGTCACCGCCCTGGAAACCCTCCATCCAATCGTCAAGCTCGGTGCCGATGAGTGTTTCGGCACCCGGGCCACCCTCGATAATCTTTGCCATCGAAAATACTCCTAATGATGCACCCTGCCTGACGCGTTCATATTGCTCATCGGATAATTAGAGAAATCGATTGCTTGGATAGACACACATTTACGAAATGGATGCA
>NZ_JAMYOA010000067.1:0-990 GCF_040319515.1 Mesorhizobium sp. M0909 | reverse complement strand
AGCGCCATGATGATGATGGGCACATAGAGGAAGGCGAGCAATAGCCAGATGTAGAGGCGGCCGAGCCATTCGAGGACCCGTGTCGTCGCCATCACGTAGCCCTCCTCAGCACCGGCGAGGCAACCGCCAGGATGACCAGCACGACGGCCAGCAGGATAAAGGAGAGCGCAGCACCCAGCGGCCAATTGAACACGGCGACGAACTGGTCCTCGATGACAGTGCCGTAAAAGGTGCCGGTACGGCCGCCAAGTATGCGCGGCTCCATGAACGAGCCAACGACCGGGACGAAGATGAGGGCCGCGCCAGCCACCAGCCCCGGCATCGACAGCGGAATGATGACCCGCTTCAGCATCTGCAGCCGCGAGGCGCCGAGCGAGCGCCCGGCCTCGATCAGCGAGTCATCGATGGCCTGCAGGGTCAGGTAGCAGGTCAGCACCATGTAAGGCACGTAGGAGTGCACTAGCCCGATGATGACGGCCGGATAGGAATACATCAGGTCGATATTGATCTTGAACGGCAGAGCGGCGTTGAGCGCGGTATCGAGAATGCCCCCTTCGCGCAGCACCATCGCCCAGGAGAAGATGCGCACCAGCCCGTTCGACCAGAACGGCAGAATCACGAGCAGGAAAATCGCCTCGCGGCTACGACCTTTCAGCACCTTGGCCAGCACATAAGCGGCGGGATAACCGACGATGATGCACCACAGCGTCACTTCGAGGCCGAGGCGCAGCGAGGCGAGCAGAAGCGTCAGGTAGAGGCTCTGCGAGAAGAAGGCGGCATAGTTTTCGAGCGTGAACGCCCACGGCTTCCCCGACAACGGCAGCTCGGTCATCAGAGAGAAGAAGACCATGGCTGAGAGCGGCAGGAAGATCGCAACCGCCAGCCAGAGATAGGCAGGCGCCAGCAGCGGCAAGGCCGATCTCAGCCCGCTGCGCGACGCGGCTGCAACCTGTGCTGCCATGACATCCTCCCAGGGAAGGATCAGCCGAC
>NZ_JAMYOA010000066.1:0-1049 GCF_040319515.1 Mesorhizobium sp. M0909 | reverse complement strand
CTAGAGCACGTCCTGTGATCGATGAATCGATTGTGATGTGACGGCTGCGTTTTGTGCTGATTCAACATCCACCTCGAGGGAGGTGGACGATGGGAAGAGCATTGAGCGGTGATCTTCGGTCGCGGGTCTTGAAGGCTTCGGACGAGGGCATGTCGGCGCGGCAAGCGGCGGCGCGGTTCGGCGTGGGAGTGTCCAGCGCGATCCGCTGGATTGCGCGGGCGAAGATCGGCGAACTGGCGCCACGCCCGCAGGGCCGCCGCCGCGCCTCCAGCCTCGATGCGCATGAAGCCTTCATCGTCGGGCTGATCGAGGAGCGCCAGGACATCACGCTGAACGAGATGGTGGAGCGTCTCGTCGCCGAGCAGTCAGTGCGGATCAGCCGCAGCGCCTTGAGCGCCTGGCTTCGCGGTCACGGCTGGACATTCAAAAAAAGTCCGCGCACGCACTGGAGCAGGGTCGCCTCGACATCCTGAAGCGGCGCCGGGACTGGTTCGACGGCCAGCTCGATCTTGATCCGGCGAAGCTCGTGTTCATCGATGAGACCGGCCTCTCCACAAAGATGGCCCGCCTGCGTGGAAGAGCGCCGCGCGGCGAGCGCTGCCGGGCCGGCGTGCCGCATGGCCACTGGAAGACCACGACCTTCACCGGAGCGCTGCGGCTGACGGGCATGACTGCGCCCTTCGTCTACGACGGCGCCATGAACGGCAACGTGTTCCTGGCCTATGTCGAGCAGGTGCTGGTCCCTACATTGTCGGCGGGCGACGTAGTCGTCATGGACAACCTGCCCGCCCACAAGGCCGCCGGCGTGCGCGACGCGATTGAGGCCGCAGGCGCGAGCCTGCTCTACTTGCCGCCCTACAGTCCCGACTTCAATCCGATTGAGAACGCCTTCGCCAAACTCAAGGCGCTGCTGCGAGCAAAGGCCGAGAGAACCATCAAAGCTCTCTGGGACGCGGTCGGCGCGGTCGTCGACCTCTTCACCCCAGCCGAATGTGCCAACTACTTCAAAGCCGCAGGATATGAACCGGATTAAACAGGACGTGCTCTAG
>NZ_JAMYOA010000065.1:0-1052 GCF_040319515.1 Mesorhizobium sp. M0909 | reverse complement strand
TAGAGTCTTTCACGTTTTGACGGAAGCGTAGCCGGCGTTTGCGAAGTAGTTGTTGCATTCGGTTGCCTCGATCGTTTCAACGAGGTGGCCGATGTGGCGCCAAGTGTCCTCGGCGGTACGCTTCTGCGCTTGGCGCATCCAGTGTTTGATCTTGGCAAAGGCCTGCTCGATCGGGTTGAGGTCGGGAGAGTAGGGCGGCAAATACCAAAGCCTGGCGCCGGCGGCCTTGATCATCTGTCTGATGGCGGCCGACTTATGGCTTCCCAGATTATCCATGATGACGATATCGCCGGGCTTCAGCACGGTGATGAGCTGTTGCTCGACATAGGCGCGGAAGCATTGGCCGTTGATCGGGCCGTCGAAGACGCAAGGTGCCGCGAGCCTATCGCAGCGTAGCGCGCCGAGGAAGGTCAGCGTGCGCCAGTGGCCGTGCGGGGCCAAGCCGCGCAGCCGCTTGCCCTTCGGCCCCCAACCGCGCAGCGGAGCCATGTTGGTCTTGATCCAGGTCTCATCGATGAAGACCAGATGCTGCGGATCGAGGCCGGCCTGCCAAGAGCGCCATCGCTGACGCCTGCGGGCAATATCGGCGCGCGCCTGCTCAAGGGCGAACAGCGTTTTTTTTGAAGCTCAGGCCCTCGCGCCTCAAGAACATCCAGACCGCGTTGTGCGAGACCTTGACCCCGCGTGCGGCCAACTCATCCTTCAGACCGTGCAGCGTCAGATGCGGTGTCTCACGCAGACGCGCCTCGATGAAGGCACGGTGCGGCTCCAGCACCCTCTTGCGATGTCCGCCCATCTTGCCAGGCGCAACCGAGCCAGTCGCCCGATGGCGCTGCAACAACTTCACCGCCGCCGAAACCGAAATGCCGAACCGTTTCGCGGCCGACCGGCGGCTCTCGCCACCCAAAACCGCCGCTACAACACGTTCGCGAAGATCATCCGAAAGCGGTCGCGTCATCCGATGCTGGCCTCCACTCCAGCCAGCATCTTGAATCACAGAACCGACTGATCGGGAATCCCCTTCGATTCCGTCAAATCAGGAACCGCTCTAG
>NZ_JAMYOA010000064.1:0-1141 GCF_040319515.1 Mesorhizobium sp. M0909 | reverse complement strand
GCTCAACCTCAAATATCGCATCGTCGTACATGATGGCTGGCCCGACCCGGACAGCATCGAGCGCGAGTTTCTTGCCTTTGCCGCGCTTCGTTGAAGCTGTCGGCGCCTAATAGAAAGGTATTTAGTGTGAAACAGGTTGAACCCCTTCGTGCTGCAATCGTCGGCGTTGGCCGGGCCGAAGGAATGGGTATCGGCTACTGCCACGCTCGCACGTATGGGAGCACGCCAGGTTTCGAAATGGTCGCAGCGGCCGATATCGACGCGGACCATCTAAAGAATTTCAAAGAGAAGTTCGATGTCATTGGCTACTCAAACATCGAGCAAATGCTCGAGAATACTAAGCCAGATGTGGTCAGCATCTGCACATACGTCGGACTCCACCTCCGCATGATCAAAGCGTGTGTGGCTGCTGGCGTCAGAGGCATCGTGTGCGAGAAGCCGTTCGTCGCCTCACCAGCTGAACTCAAGGAGTTGCGAGCGCTTATCGCCGCGTCGGGCACTAAAATCATTGTCCCTCACTATCGGCGCTATATGAAAGCGTTTGCCCGTGCCAGGGACATCTTCGCCTCGGGCGAGATCGGGGAGCGCCTAGTTGTAACGGCGGCGATTGGCGATGGCTGGGACTTGAGTGAATGGGGTTCGCACTGGTTTGACATGTTCCGCTTCTTTCATGATGACAATATGCCGGAATGGGTGCTGGCCCAGGCACGCGTGACAAATCGCCGATTCTATGGCCACGCGATGGAGGATCACGCGGTTGCCTACATGGAGTTTCCCGGTGGCGCCCGGGCGGTTCTCGAGACCGGCATCCACTATCTCAACGACGGCGTAACAATGGCGCTTACCGGCAGCCGCGGCGCGATCGTAGTCCTCGCCGAAGACAAGCTCAGAGTGTACTCCTCCTCCGGAGCGCGGGAGGAGAACTATGAGGATACGGACAGCCTCGCATGGTCGGCAATGTTCGCAGACCTGCGGGACTGGATCAACACGGGGAAACCCGCGCCGCTCGGCTTCAATCACGTGGCGGGCACGGCCGAACTCAACCTGGGCTCCTACCTTTCTATGATCGAGAGCGACCGGGTCGAGTTTCCTCTCAAGCATCATGTTGACGAATGGCCAGTGGAAGAATTGGCCCGACGTC
>NZ_JAMYOA010000063.1:0-1177 GCF_040319515.1 Mesorhizobium sp. M0909 | reverse complement strand
ATGGCAAAAGGTAAATTCGAGCGCACTAAGCCTCATGTGAACATTGGCACGATTGGTCACGTCGACCATGGCAAGACGTCGCTGACGGCGGCGATCACCAAGTATTTTGGCGAATACAAGCGCTACGACCAGATCGATGCGGCGCCGGAAGAGAAGGCGCGCGGCATCACCATTTCGACGGCGCATGTCGAATACGAGACCGCCAACCGCCACTATGCCCATGTCGACTGCCCCGGCCACGCCGACTATGTGAAGAACATGATCACCGGTGCGGCGCAGATGGACGGCGCGATCCTGGTGGTGTCGGCCGCCGACGGTCCGATGCCGCAGACCCGCGAGCACATCCTTTTGGCCCGCCAGGTCGGCGTGCCCTCGATCGTGGTGTTTTTGAACAAGGTCGACCAGGTCGACGACGCCGAGCTGCTCGAGCTGGTCGAACTCGAGGTGCGCGAGCTTTTGACCAAGAACGAGTTCCCCGGCGACGACATTCCGATCGTCAAGGGTTCGGCGCTTGCCGCCCTTGAAGATTCCGACAAGAAGATCGGCGAGGACGCCATCCGCGAGCTGATGGCTGCGGTCGATGCCTATATCCCGACGCCGGTTCGTCCGCTCGACAAGCCGTTCCTGATGCCGATCGAGGACGTGTTCTCGATCTCGGGCCGTGGCACGGTGGTGACCGGCCGCGTCGAGCGCGGCGTCGTCAAGGTCGGCGAGGAGCTGGAGATCGTCGGCATCCGTCCGACCACCAAGACGACCTGCACGGGCGTCGAGATGTTCCGCAAGCTGCTCGACCAGGGCCAGGCCGGCGACAACATCGGCGCGCTGCTGCGCGGTGTCGACCGTGAAGGCGTCGAGCGCGGCCAGGTCCTGGCCAAGCCCGGCACCGTCAAGCCGCACAAGAAGTTCGTTGCCGAAGCCTACATCCTGACCAAGGACGAAGGCGGCCGCCATACGCCGTTCTTCACCAACTACCGTCCGCAGTTCTATTTCCGCACGACGGACGTGACCGGCATCGTGTCGCTGCCGGAAGGCACCGAGATGGTGATGCCGGGCGACAACATCACCGTCGATGTCGAGCTGATCGTGCCGATCGCCATGGAAGAGAAGCTGCGCTTCGCCATCCGTGAAGGCGGCCGCACCGTCGGTGCCGGCATCGTCGTCACCATCAAAGAGTAAT
>NZ_JAMYOA010000062.1:0-1396 GCF_040319515.1 Mesorhizobium sp. M0909 | reverse complement strand
AGCGTCTCGGCCTCGTTCCGGCCGGCGTTCGCGCGGTGGTTTTCCACGGCAAGCCCCGGCCATGGGAGGTGGGTTGGTGAAACCAGTCATGGCGAGCCGTCAAATCCCCGGCAGGGAGTACCAGCGCGTGTCCTATCAACTTCATGAAAAGACGCAGAAATCGACTGCGACGGCTTGCATCAAGCAGCTAAGCGAGAAGGGCCGAAATTGCTTTGGGTCGGCGGGAATGCTTATCCGCGTGCTTTTGATTGCGGCAATGGCAGAAATTCGCTCCGATCCAGGGTGCGACCAATCGACGGGTCAGCGAGGCTGAAGAATGAGCAAGATACTGGTCACCGGCGGCGCAGGTTTCCTGGGCTCTCATCTCTGCGACAAGCTTCTCTCAGAGGGCCACGATGTCCTCTGCGTCGACAATTTCTTTACCGGCTCGAAGGCCAACATCCGCCATCTCATAGACGATCCCGATTTCGAACTGATACGGCACGATGTGACCCTCCCTCTCTACGTGGAAGTAGGCAAGATCTACAATCTTGCGTGCCCGGCATCGCCCGTTCATTATCAGCACGATCCGATCCAGACGACGAAGACGAGCGTGTACGGCGCCATGAACATGCTGGGGCTGGCCAAGCGACTGAAGGCGCGCATCCTCCAGGCATCGACGTCGGAGGTCTATGGTGATCCGGAAATTCATCCGCAGGTCGAGACGTATTGGGGCCGGGTCAATCCGATCGGCGCCAGAAGCTGCTATGACGAGGGTAAGCGCTGTGCGGAGACCCTGTTTTTCGACTATAGTCGCCAGATCGGCCTTGAAATTAAGGTAATGCGCATCTTCAACACCTACGGGCCGCGTATGCATCCCAATGACGGCCGGGTTGTGTCGAATTTCATCGTCCAAGCGCTCACGGGCGAGCCTCTCACCATCTATGGGAACGGGTCGCAGACGCGGAGCTTCTGCTATGTCGACGATCTAATCGACGGGATGGTCAAGATGATGGGAAGTCCCGCGGGTTTCACAGGTCCGGTCAATATCGGCAACCCAGGCGAATTCACCATGCTGGAGCTTGCGGAACAGGTGCTCAAGATCGTCGGCGGGTCATCAAAGCTTGCTTTCCTGCCGCTTCCGGCGGATGACCCGAAGCAGCGTAAGCCCGATACGAGCCTCGCCAAGGCTGCCCTGGACTGGGCGCCGCGCGTGCGGCTTGAAGACGGTCTGAAAGAGACGGTCGCCTACTTCAGGAAAGTGCTGGCATGAGAGGCGCACTCCCGCTCACTCCCTTCCGGCAGAGCCGCCGGCGCTGCGAAAGAAATCAAGCTCAACCTCAAATATCGCATCGTCGTACATGATGGCTGGCCCGACCCGGACAGCATCGAGCGCGAGTTTCTTGCCTTTGCCGCG
>NZ_JAMYOA010000061.1:0-1502 GCF_040319515.1 Mesorhizobium sp. M0909 | reverse complement strand
CGGCGGATTTCTCCTGACGCGCAGTTATCCGTACTGCCGGGTCCTGGCCGCGTACGGCCTCCTCGGCGGCCCACAGTGGGGCCATCTGCGCCACCGTCTGCGAGGCGATAACGGAGGAGCCTGCGGCATGCAGTTCGTAGAACTTGCGCCGCACGTGCGACCAGCACGCCGCCAGCGTCACGCCGTCGTTGCCCCGATCGGATCGGGCCAGCCGGTTATAGGCGGCGTATCCGTCGACTTGCAGGATCCCGCGATAGCCGTCCAGATGACGGGCAACACATTCGCCGGCGCGGCTGTCCTCGAAGCGATAGACAACAATGGGCGGTCCACTGCCGCCAAAGGGCCGATCATCGCGGACATAGGTCCAGAGGTAGGCCGTCTTGGCCTTGCCAGATCCCGGCGCCAGCGTTGGCAGCGTGGTCTCATCGGCGAAGACCCGCTCCCCCTGCTTGATGCGGGTCAGTGCGTAATCGGCGAGCGGCTCGAGCTCGAAGCCGAGCTTGCCCATCCACTGCGCCATCTGTGACCGGTCGATCTCGACCTGATCGCGGGCATAGATCGCTTCCTGGCGGTAGAGCGGCAGGCCATCGGCGTATTTCGACACCGCGATCTGCGCCAGCAGCGCTTCGGTCGGAATGCCGCTTTCGATGATGCGGGCGGGCGCGGCTGCCTGGATGACGCCGTCCCAACCCTTGTAGGCATATTTGGGGCGACGCGTGACGATCACCCGGAACTTCGCCGGGGTGACATCGAGCCGTTCGGAGACGTCCTCGCCGATCAGGATCTTTTCCAGCGCTTCGCAGCCAGCAGGCGTCTCGGGCTCGATGACCACCTCGATCCGTTCGAGATGGGCCGCAAAGCCTTTGCGAGGGCGCGGGGCGCGCTTCGCTTTCGAGCCGCCCGCAGACTTCTCCATCTGCGCTTGGATGGCCGCCACGCCGGTTTCGATCTCGTCGAAGACCAGAGCGTACTGCTCCTCGCTCAGCGCACCGGCCCGCAACCTTTCGGAGCGGCTGCCGAAGCGCGACCGCTCCAGCATCTTCACCACCGCCGTCAGTCGTGCGATCCGCTCCTCGGCGCTCTTGTTGACCAACTCGAGATGCGTATTGTGGGCTTCGAGATCGGCATTACGCTCTTCCAGACCGGCGGCTTTTTCGGCCATGGCAACAACCATCGCCTTGAGCGCGTCAACGTCGTCCGGGAGCGCGAGATCGGGTGCCGACATGGCCAAAATCAGAGCATATTCGCGGGCAATTTTCCCGCGTTTTCAGCTCCCTGATTCATCATGCCGCAGGGTTTTACCCAACCGATTGCGGCCGCCTGACGGTCTCCGTTCGAACCCGTTTCCAGTCCATTCCGTCAACCAGAGCCATGAGCTGAGCATGATTGAGCTGGACCCGGTGGTGGCCGATCCGCGGCCAGCAGAACTTCGCCTCATCCAGCCGCTTGGCATAAAGACACACGCCGCTGCCGTCCCACCAGACGATCTTGATCCTGTCCGC
>NZ_JAMYOA010000060.1:0-2131 GCF_040319515.1 Mesorhizobium sp. M0909 | reverse complement strand
CGTGCTCATTCAGATACACCAGGCCCTTCATGCCATCCGGCAATGCGTTGACCTGGCTAACATATTGAACGTCGGCCAGATTGAAGCCAGCGTTTGCGATTTCGGTGGCGGAACCACCCGAGGTGTAGTGCAGAGTTGCCATCCAGTAATCCTTTTTCTCGTTCGATAGCGCCCGAGGCCTACCTACTAGAGGGTGTATATTAGCGCCAAATCACATAAAGACACCCGTTGATAAAATCATTGAGCGTTTGTAGGAATGCTGCATGCATTGTGGCTTATTTTCATAAAAACGGGTTGTACACAAGAAACTTATCGCTTTTCTTAGGTCACAATCCCGGCGGAATCGCGACTTTATTTTGAAATAGCTGTAGCTTCGCAACTTAGGACGTTTAAATTACGGCAAATTACATTCTTGTTTGTTTTTGATTTATCAATTTACCTTACGAGATGAAAATCAGACAGACGTTAGCCACAAGAGCCAAGCCGCTCCGCGGTCTCACTGCCGCAAGCAATTAGTTGTGGACAATTCGTAGGCATCTGCGCGCTCAGCGGGCGGCAGATCTCCGTGATCGAGATCAAGTCAATGTAGGAAGCCGCTCAAGGTGAGAATAGGGGCGGTTCCCAGTTGGAGCGCCTGCCGCACTCGCCCATGAGGAAGACTTAAGCGACATCAAAGCGGTTCGGCCCACGTTTACAAGCGAGCGACAACTGCGGAATGACTGCCGGGTTCGCGGTGCCTGGTTCCTGCTCTCGCGCTCAAGTAATTGGCAGTCCCGATTTATCGATCGTGATCTGCGAAGGAGCGGTTTGTGAAGCCATGGCCGCTATTGCGCAGCGGATCTGATAGCGGCCCAGGGATCTGATACTCGATACCGGGCTCAGATGGGATCTGACCGTGCGTTGCCGACAAGAATCGAATAAGAGTAAAGAGACGAGAAAGTGCACACCGGATTACTCGCGAAGCCGTTTTGCTTCGTCGTCATGCACGGTGCGATGAGCTTCTCTTTCACTGAGATGCACTAAGTCCGTTTAAGACACGGAAGCGGCCGCGAACTGCGCCGAGTAAACTCGGTGGCGGGCAGATTCAAGCCACCCTTCAATGATACCCTGCTAGCGAACCCGCTGGTGACGAAGGTTGGGCACCCGCTTTGGAACAATCCGGTGCTTGAACAAAGACGGAGCGGCGGACCGGCTCGAGCAGAAGGTCCGCCGTTCCGGGTCGTTCAGATCACAAGAAACGAACCTGCTGCAAGCGACAGACCTGGAGAGAGCGTGGCGAACTGTATTTGAGCTGCGCCACCGATCCCGTCGCTGTCGAAAGAGAGTGCTCCGGTTGAGTTGTTGTAGATGATATGATCGGAGCTATCATGTGCGGCCGCACCCGCAAAGAAAGCATCGGATGAAAGGCCTCCCAGCTTAAGCCCGGCAAAAACCGCGTCGTCGAGCTGGATCTTGTCCTGGAGCTTGTTGAAGTCGGTGATCCTGTCGATATTACCGGCTCCAAGAGCGCTGTTGAACACGAAGGCATCATTGCCTCCGTTACCGGTCAAGATGTCGGCACCTCGTGCGCCGTTGATGATGTTCGCGCCGGCGTTGCCCTGGATGGCTTGGTTAAACTCGTTGCCAGTGAGATTGATTGCTCCCGTGCCGGAAGGATTTGTGGTGGCAAGAAGCTCAACTTGGGAGCCGGCCGAAAGAGCATAGCTCACCGTGGAAAATACCCTGTCGCCGCCGCCGCCGGCCGCTTCAATCACCCTGTCGCCAGCATTGTCGACGACGTAAGTGTCATTGCCGCCATAGCCTGTCAGCGTGTCGGCGCCACCCATACCGTTGATGTAATTAGCACCGGCATTGCCTTGGATCGTCTGGGCGAACTCGTTGCCAACGAGATTGATTGCTGCCGTGCCGGAGGGATTCGTGGTAGCAAGAAGTTCGACCTGCGAGGCTGCCGAGTGCACAAGCGCAAAGCTTGCTGAGGCGAGCACCTTGTCGATACCACCGCCCACCGCCTCGAACACCCTGTCGCCGGCATTGTCTACATAGTACGTGTCGTTGCCGCCATAGCCGGTCATGGTATCGGCCCCACCCCCGCCGTTGATGACATTGGCGCCGGCATTGCCCTGGATAGTCT
>NZ_JAMYOA010000059.1:0-2207 GCF_040319515.1 Mesorhizobium sp. M0909 | reverse complement strand
AGGCCGGGACCGGCCCAGCCGCGCGGGGTGGCGTGGAAGGGCGCCGGAGCCTGGCTGATCGTCTCGCAGTCGCGGCAGGTGAACTCACATGGGCCCGTCAATGTAAAGCGGGTTCAAAAACGCATGTTCGGCACTCCCATCGATCCAGTATCCAGGCTCGAGCTCAACATCTGACTGGAGCATCCACCAGTCCAAACTCACATACGGTCGCCGCTTTTTATCGGCCGCACCAAAATCCCTCTTTCGTAGGCGGAGGCTCGGTAGGACAAAACCCTTCTTCTCGTCGGCGCGTGACGCCATATTCACCCTTCGGTTTGTCCTGTCTGGATCTGCCCGCACCACTGCGGGAGATTGAGGCGATTTTCAACAGTCAGGCCGCCTTCAGGTTTGCGCCTTCAATGACCACTCCATGAACGGCATATTTCCAGAGAGCTACAAGAAGCTTTCTTGCCAGCGCGACTATCGCGGTTTTCTTCCCGCGCCCCCCGTTTCGTTGCACGCGCTCCATGAACCATGTGCTGAGGGCCGAATTCGGCTGATGGTGTAGCCATAGCCATGCCAGCTGGATCATGACTGTCCGAAGTCGCGGGTTACCAGCCTTCCCGACACCTTGTTCATGATCTACAGAGCCACTCTGCCAAGGGGTAGGCGCCAGGCCAGCATAGGCAGCGACTTGGCGGCGATTATCGAAGCTGCGGAAGAGCCCCTCCGACCAGAGAACCGCAGCGACTTCAGCACCAATACCCTTAAGCTGCACGATCATGGACGCCGGGTTTGGCATAGAGTCGCTCGCAACATTGAGCAACGCGTCCCGTTCTGCTTCAACCTCCTTGATCTGTGCGAGGAGGATTTCGAGACGATCAAGTTCCCGTAAAATCTGTGCTTTAACTTGACGTGGCAGCGGGTGTCCGTCGCCCGTTCGCAGTTCCTCCAGTCGAGCGCGGCGATTTCGGTAGATCGGTTCGTAGTCGCCAATTCCTTGTGCGAACAGCAAGCCTTTGATCCGGTTTACGTGCAGGATTCTCTCTGCGATCAGCGTCTTTCGCTCTCGGCAGATTCGACGACGATCCTCTTCATCACGAGTGGGAACCCTGACCATCGCACACACCCCTTGGTTCACCTCGCTTGTAGGCCAGAAGCGTCCGCACCAAGGTCTCCCCATCAATTTTATCGGTCTTCGCCCGCCGATGTTTTCGGGACGTCAGAACCGAAGCAGGATCAACTACCCAGCTTTCTATTCCATTCTTCTCAAGTGTGCGGTGGATCCAGAATCCGTCGAGACCGGCTTCTTGGATGACGACCACGGGGTACGTTTTGCCGGTGCGCGATCGCCCCTTCTGTTGGAGTTCTGCGAGCCTTTTCAGGAGATCCGCAACATCGCCTCCCAGAACTGAGTGCTTCGACATTTTCTCTCCCCCTCCCGGCGAAAGAGATGTGATCAACCACCGTGTTCTGCTCAATTCCAGCGACACGAAGATCGCGCAGAGTTCGGTGCGAATGGCGATCGAAGTTTCAAATTGACCGGTTTGCATGCCTGGCTCCCGAGTGGTGTTTGTAACAACCACACATTCGCAAGAGCGGTGGCTGCTATCCAGTCGCCCATAGGATCTTCTCCCGCACGTGCTGGATCACCTTCCATTGCCGCGGCACCACCTCCAGCGTCTCGGTGATATCCTCACCCAGCCTGCGCAGCCGATGACCGCCGCAGCAGTGGCAAGCGGTCGGCGCCGGCTCGACCACGCGTTCGCGCGGCAGGTGCTCGGGAAATGGCTGGCGCGCCGGTCGCTTGCGCACATAAGGCGCCACCTCGGTGGTCCGGGCCGCTGCCTGTTCGGCGGCGATCTCGTCTTCCGTTGCCGTGCTCTCGAGTTCCTCGAAGGTGAGTTCCATCTGGTCGTGCAGGCGGGCGGCACGTTCAGAACTTTGACCATGCAGCGCCCGCTGCAGCTTCCGGATCGTCAGATCCTGATGTGCGATCAGCGCCGCGTCATCCGATGCCTTGGCTCTGGCGACCGCCAGTTCGGCCTCGACCAGCGCAGCGCGTGCGGCCTCGTCTTCGGCTCTGGCCAGCGCCGCGGTCAGCGCTGCTCTCAGCGCGCCAATATCGTCCGGAACGGCATCTTGGGCGGTGGCAACCATGCCCTGGAGTGAATCATAAAACGCGTCCGCTGACTCGCGGAAAATGGCGCAAACTCAAAGAAAAACTC
>NZ_JAMYOA010000058.1:0-2237 GCF_040319515.1 Mesorhizobium sp. M0909 | reverse complement strand
CTTTCTATGATCGAGAGCGACCGGGTCGAGTTTCCTCTCAAGCATCATGTTGACGAATGGCCAGTGGAAGAATTGGCCCGACGTCACGCTTTCAAGTGACTTCGATTGGTCAATGAGATCGGGGCCTTGTGGCTGATCGCCCCATGCGGGCGCTCCTCGTTGTACAACTCGGCGACGGAACACCCACGGAACCGGCCCGGAGCGCGAGCTTCTCTATCCATGGCATCCTTGGGCGGGTCGCCAGGTCCATATTCATGAAGTGATCGACAAGAACGAAGCAGAGGTTTTCCGCTGCAGTCTTTCTGGCCGGGTATCGGATCGCTCGCTGGAGGTTCCCGGGTGGATGTTCGATCGGAGCCTCAGCGCGAGCTGGCGCATCACGACTGCTCCGCACGTCTACCTTGCCGCGCTGGGCACCCTAGCGAAGCTGCTCCACGATACGGGGGCCCCGGAGATGGGCGCAGCATTGGGCTGTCACGCGAATCGGGGAGATGTCCATGCCGCGCCAGCCCACGACATACCAGTTCGATCTGTTCTCGAAGCCGAACGACGCCGACACGGTGCAGACGCCGCAATGGCAGGCGCTGCCCGCCGAGACGCGCCGATCAGTGACGAAGCTGATTGTCAGCCTGATTCTCGATCACGTCGACGGCGACCGCTCTCCCGGTCGGGAGGAGGTGCGTCATGATGCATGAGAAGATCAGACCGCACCTAGCCCATCAGGTCCTGCACAATCGCGAGAGCAAGCGCCCTGCAATTATGCGATGCGCGATCGCCTGACGACGCTCGGCTGGTCTCGCGTCGAGACCATAGATGATGATCTCGGACGTTCGGCCGCCGGCACTGTCGCCCGCGTCGGTTTCGACCGCCGAGGTTTGTCTTGGCAAGGTTGGGGCGGTTGCGGCACGGGAGGTATCGCGGTTTGCCCCCAACAGCCGCGACTGGCAGCAGCTCATCGAGATGTGCCGCGTCGTCGACACTGTGCTGATCGACCAGGAGACGATCTATGCGCCGCGCCAGGCAATAATCGGCTGCTGCTGGGATTGAAGGGCAGTCTCAACGAGTATGAACTCGATCTTCTGCGCCAGCGTTCGCTCTCGGCCCGCTACGAGAAGGCCCGCCGCGGCGAACTCGTTGTTGCAGCCCCTATCGGCTTTGTGAAGGTTGGCGATCGGCTCGAGAAGGATCCTGATCGCCGCGTGCAGGAAGCCATCACTCTTGTGTTCGACAAGGTCGCCGAACTCGGCAGTGCCCGGCAAGCCTTGATGTGGTTCCTCGAGCATTGGCTGGATTTGCCCGCCAAGCGCAACAATGGCGATATTGTCTAGCGTCGGCCGAACTATGCCACCATCCACCGGCTGATCGAGAACCCGATCTACGGCGGCGCCTACGCCTATGGTAAGACGCGTGCTGCGCCCCGGCTTTGGCCCATCCGCCGTTAGAACAGGTATTCGACGCAGGACGCGCGAGGAATGGCTTGCCCTGATCCCGGGCAACCATGAAGGCTATGTCAGTTGGGAAAGGGCTGAGGCGATCCGCTACATGGTGATCGACAATGTGACCACGGGCAGGCATCACGGAGCCCCCAAGCATGGCTCACGGTGCGATACACGGGCGCCAAGCACAACATTCCGCGCTATTCCTGCTGGCGGGCCTGCTCGACAATGGCGAGCCGCGCTGCATCGCCTTCGGCGGGCTGCGCGTCGACGATGCGATTGAGGAAGCACTCTTGCGTGTCGTCGAGCCCGGCGCAATTGCTGCCGCCGCCGAGGCAGAGGCGCAGGCAGCCGGTCGCCGCGACCAGGTCCGGGACGCCCTCAGCCGCGATCTGGAAGCTGCCCGCTACTCCGCCGACCGGGCTTTCCGGCAATATGACGCGGCCGATCCCGAGAGCCGGCTGGTGGCGGAATTGGAAGCGCGTTGGAACCAGGCACTCATTCGCATCGGGAGATCGAGAGCAAGATCGCGGCGCATGATACCGCGATGCCGAGGCCATTACCTGTGTTGGCAACGGGCATCACGGCGCTGACCACAGACCTCAAGGCTGTCTGGTCGGCGCCGACGACGGACGCCAGGCTCAAGAAGCGCATCGTGCGGACCGTTATCCAAGAAGTAGTTGCCGATATCGATGATGAAGCCTCCGAGATCGTGCGTAAGCGGGTAGCTGATGCCGTTCAGCGATGGTAGTTCCAAGGCATGAGCGCCTCGATAGCGCTGTTTGGCCAGCCATTGGCGAT
>NZ_JAMYOA010000057.1:0-2382 GCF_040319515.1 Mesorhizobium sp. M0909 | reverse complement strand
CCGAGCCGTGATGAGACCCACTCAGCTGGCTGAGGGGTGGGCAGGCGCCGAGCGTTCCCGGTACGGGCACTCGGCACCGTCTCAGCTACATGGCGAGGCTCGAATTCGCCGCCCGAGCGGGACGCGAGCACCCGTGTTCATCTGCCAGCACTTTCTCGAGCCTCATCTTTGGATCGTTCTGGACCCTGGAGACCCGCGGCGGCGGTATTTTCGGTGAGCGTGATCATGGGGCGGTTCTCTTCAGTCCGTGACGCGTTCGCCGATAGCCCCTCATCTCCCGTGCCAAACACGAAAACGTTTTCAAATCAGCCCAATAGACCTGGCTCTGCTACGTTGCGTATCCGACATCGTCGGAAATCGGACAAGGCGAAACGTGGTTGAATAGCGCGGCCCGCAGAGGAATCCTGTCCTTTCGAGAAGATGCCAGGTAGAGAAGATGCTAGGCAATGGCATCGACGAATACTGCCATTCTCAAGCCCCAAAGTTTCGCAAGCTATCAGGCGTCGAGCGCCGCTTTAATGTTAACTATCGGCGGTGTACCGAGGAGAGATAGGATCTGACGTTGGCCTATTTATCTGGCGTTTGATGGTCTTGAGACGATTGATCTGTCCTTCGACGGGACTGGTGCTCCCCCCAAACGCTTCAATGAGGTCGTTCGCTCGCACTGGGGCGTCGAGAACCGCCTGCACTGGCGGCTCGATGTCGTCATGAACGAGGATCAGGACAGGAGCCGAGTGGGCAACGCTCCAAACAACCTCGCCGTTTTGCGCCACATGGCCATCAACGTCATGCAGAAGGACCCCACCAAAGGTTCCTTGCGCGGTAAGTTCAAGCGCGCCGCTTGGGACGACACCTACCTCGCTCAGCTCCTGGCCCTTTTTTGAAATGCGATCACCCTGATGCTTTGACGATCTTCCATGCACTTAATGCAACGGTTCTGGTATCATGCGTTTGGGCCCCTTTTGCGTATGGAGAACAGTCTGTAGATCGCGCTCACGTGAGGGTAGGTGCCGGACCCGAGAAGTACGGACTCGAGATCGTTTGCGACGATGATTTCCGAGAGCAGATCGTCCCGATGGCCACTGGGGAAGCCTAAGAGCATGCTGCCCGACTCTGTTAGGAATTCTGGGCCTTCCGATAGAAAGCGGCTGAGCAATCTATAACCCGGATCGATGGCTCCTCGTTCGAGGTCGTCCCGATACTCATAGTCATTCGGCGCATAGTCCGACGGACAGTTCCAGAATATAAAATCGAATTTTCGGCGGGGCGGAATATTGGTAAAGATGTCGCTTTCGATTACCTCGACATTGTCGATGCCATTTCTTGCAGCATTTTCTAACGTGTTCGCGACCGCCCTAGGATCGATATCACAGGCAACCAAGGACAACGCGCCGAGTTTCGCGAGGTACAGTCCAGGGAGGCCGAAGCCGCAGCCGATCTCCAGGATACTTTTCCCGACAACAGGAGGAAAATTCTCGGTATACCAACGCCAACCCTGGAATTCATGTGGTGAAAGCACACCCTCGTTTACAGCCATTTCTAGGCCAAATTCATGTATATACAGCGGAAAAGTGTGCTGCTGGCTGCGTTTTATCTTTGTCCTGATCTGGTCTATGTCCGTCATATTACTGCCCTCCGAACTAAGTACAATAGATGCTGCGAACGGTACGCAGCCATTTTGTAAGAATCGGTGTCAAAGATAAAAACCTCCGTAGATTCTCGTTCGTGCTTAGCTGGTTCAGATCTTGCAACTTCCTATCGCTTCTTTCCAACGCCGCCACAAACGGCTCGCAGCGCGACCTCCTTATTGTTCACGGCTGGCTATTTACGCGCGGCAAATGTTTCGTTTCAGGTCTCCGGTGACGCGATAGTGGTCCGGCTGCCGATGCGTCGGCCGTCAGTTGTCGACCTGTAAAGTTTGATGTCGCCACGCCGCCGGAGGAGATATTCCGATAGCGCGCCGATCAGCACGCCGACCTCTACCACTTTTGCGTCGGGGGGCAGGCGCCGGATGATCGCGTTGCCGCGTTGCTCGAATGGTTTCACCAACCCACCTCCCATGGCCGGGGCTTGCCGTGGAAAACCACCGCGCGAACGCCGGCCGGAACGAGGCCGAGACGCTGAACGTCCAACTTGTACGAACACAGTTGACCAGGGCAGATGTCTTGCCACAGGCGCCAATTGACTTCCCGGCAGGTCTCAAGAAACTCCTGATCGGAAGCGAACCGCTGCATGTGGTCCGCAGGTGCCGCTGTGAACGCCTCCCACACCGCGGCCTTAATCGATTGCGGGATCGCCATGATGCTGCTTTGAAAGCCCCCCGGCCACCAACACTCGCGCATGATCACCGGACCCTCGACCGCCGCCATATCCGCGAGACTG
>NZ_JAMYOA010000056.1:0-2683 GCF_040319515.1 Mesorhizobium sp. M0909 | reverse complement strand
GCCGATGACCGGCCGATCGAATATGTGACCAGCCTGCTCAACCCGGCGCATTTTGCGCTGCATATGAGGTTCTGAGAGATGCCCGACGACGCCGGGAGCACGACCGATCGGGCTGTGGGAGCGCTTGTCGGCGGGGCACTGGGAGATGCGCTGGGCATGCCGACGCAGCTTTTGTCGCCGGCGCGGATTGCCGAACTCTACGGCCATGTCGAAGGCTTCATTACTCCTTTCGCCGACCATCCGGTGTCGAAGGGGCTCCCGGCCGGAACGATCACCGACGACACCGAACAGGCGCTTCTGCTTGGCCGTATCTTGGTCGAATCCGGTAACCGGTTCGACCATGCGCGGTGGGTCAACGCGCTGCTCGACTGGGAGCGCCACGTCAAGGCGCGCGGCAGCTACGATCTGCTGGGACCATCGACCAAACGCGCCATCGACGCCATCAACAATGGTATGCCTGCCGAGGAAGCGGGGCGCAGTGGCGACACAAATGGTGCGGCCATGCGCATCGCGCCAGTAGGTATCATGATGCCGCTGGAGCCGCTTGACGCGCTGGTCGCCAAAGTGGCCGAAACCTGCATGGCGACGCACAACACGTCGATCGCAATCGCTTCGGCCGCAGCGGTCGCTGCCGCCATCAGCCGCGGCGTCGCTGGCGGTGACTGGCGTGCCGCTTCCGACAACGCCATCACGGGAGCGAGACGAGGGGCGACACTCGGCCATTGGGCGACCGGCGGTGACATTGCTGCGCGCATTGCTTGGGCGCAGGAGCTTGTGCGCGGCAAGGCGACGAAGGACGCGATCCGGCTGATCATCGATCTGGTCGGCACCGGCGTCGCCAGCCAGGAGTCGGTTCCGGCTGCATTCGCAGTGCTGGAAGTCGCCGGTGGTGACCCTTGGCAGGCGGCAGTCATCAGTGCCAATCTCGGTGGCGACACCGACACGATCGGCGCCATCGCGGCCGGCATGGCCGGTGCCTGCACCGGCTTTTCCCGATTGCCTCAGAACCGCATCGCAGACCTCAAGGGTATCGACATAGCGGAGGTTAGCGCGCTCGCCGCCGACCTTGTTGTGGCGCGGATGTCCAAAGGCCGTGTGGACAAGGGCAGTGGCGGCAAGGATGCGGCGGCATGAGAGGGCGTCTCGTCCATGTCGGCAGCGCGGTGGTCGACTATGTTTACCGCATCGATGCCTTGCCGGCACCGGGCACGGAGAAGACTGCGTCGAGCTATGCACGAGTCGCCGGCGGCGGCTTCAACATGATGGTCGCGGCCAGCCGCACCGGCATGAAGGTGGTGTTCGGCGGCCAACTCGGCAGCGGACCCAATGGCGACTTCCTGCGCAGCGCCTTCAACGCCGAGGGTATCAGTACTATGACCCCGCCATCGCCCATGATGGACAGCGGCCATTGCGTCGCCTTGATCTCGAGCGATGCCGAACGCACCTTCGTGTCTTGGCCGGGTGCTGAAAGCGTACTCAGCCTCGACATGCTGGCGCCCGTGGTGGTCGCTGCAGACGACTGGGTGTTCACGTCAGGCTATACGCTGAGCTATCCCAAGAGCCGCGACGCGCTCACCGGCTGGATCGAGGCGCTTCCGGCCGACACACCGCTTGTCCTCGACCCGACACCTGTCATCACCGACATTCCCCACCCTATCCTGTCGCGGATACTCGCCCGTACTACCTGGTTGAGCTGCAACACGACGGAAGCGGCCGCGATTGCCGGTCCGGGCGCCGTCGAGACACTCGCGTCACGGCTGCTAAGTGACCACTCCCCTAAGGCCGTTGGCGTCGTCATTCGTGCTGGCGCGAAAGGCTGCCATGTGCGGCTGGCCGACGGCTCGGCGCAAACGATTGCCGGCTTCGAGGTCGCCGCCCTCGACACCAATGGCGCCGGCGACACCCATATCGGCGCTTTCGTCAGTGCGCTGGCGCGCGGCATGCCGCCTTTTGCGGCAGCGCACTACGCCAATGCGGCGGCGGCCATTTCCGTCACCCGCCACGGTGGTTCATCAGCGCCGACCGACCACGAGATCCAGACATTCCTGAGCCATGGCGGTCCGCCGATCGGCCTCCATGGCCGGAAGCAAGAGGCCAAACGCCCGACAGCCTGACAAAGCCCGGGAAGCGGGCAAACACAGAGAGGAACGAACATGCGCATGCCCGACTTGACTGCCCTGCTGACGGCGACCGCCGTCCTCACCTCCGCACTTGCATTTGCCGCAAACGCCGACGAGGTGCACGTACTCAACTGGAAGGGCTACGGCGCCGACGAGCCGTGGGCCATCGAGGCCTTCGAGAAGGCGACCGGCAACAAGGTCGTCAACGACTTCTTCAATTCCGAACAGGAAATGCTGACCAAGCTCAGGACCAATCCCGGCCTCTACGACGTCGTTATGATCAACGCCGCCTTCAACGACCAGGCAATGGCGGAAAAGCTGATCCAGCCGATCGACACATCCAAGCTGCCGAACTATGCCGACATCAGCAAGGACAAGGCGAGTTCGCCGATGCTTGTCCATGACGGCGAGGTCTATGGGGTACCTTGGGTCTGGGGACTGACGGCGCTCGCCATCAACGACAAGTCCTTCGACAAGCCGCCAACGAGCATCGCCGAAATGTGGGATCCCGCCCACAAGGGCCGCGTCACCATCCGTGACGATGCCGTCGAGGCGGTGCAGTT
>NZ_JAMYOA010000055.1:0-2712 GCF_040319515.1 Mesorhizobium sp. M0909 | reverse complement strand
ACTGGCCCATCTGCTTCACTGCCATCGCGATTCCCTCCGAGCTTCGTCTCAGAGAATCACAATCAGCGAATTACGCAACAGGCCCCCTCGTGGGCGAGATGTCCGGCAGGACAGAGAGGGGCGCCGTCCCGCCAACCTCAGGCCGGAAACACAAAACCCGCCACAGCGGGCGGGTCGTTGGAGCCATTTAGCACTATATCCAAATTAATAGCATAGCTGCCGGCACAAAGCAAGAACAAAATACGTTGTGAGGGCAAAAAAAGCGAATTCCGCGCGCCCCTCGCCTTGTCCTTCCTCAAGCGAGCGTGCTCAACCAATTGCAAGGTCGCGTTCCTTCGCTCCCCCTCCGTCCCGCCAACCTCAAGCAGATTACAGCCTCACGCGAATTCCATGATTACCGCGTCGACGGCAAGGCTGTCGCCGGGCTTGGCGTTGAGCTTCGAGACGATGAGGTCGCGCTCGGCGCGCAGCACGTTCTCCATCTTCATCGCTTCGACCACGGCAAGCGTCTCGCCGGCCTTGACCTCCTGCCCCTCGGCAACGGCGATCGACACGACGAGGCCAGGCATCGGGCAAAGCAGCATCTTCGAGGTATCCGGCGCCACTTTTTCCGGCATCAGCCTTTCGAGTTCGGCGGTGCGCGGCAGCATGGCGCGGGCTGTCACCGAGATGCCTTTCCAGGCGATGCGGAACCCGTTCAGCACCGGCCTGACCTGCGCCGCGACCTTGCGGCCGCCGACCGTGCCGCGCCAGATGAGATCGCCCGGCCGCCAGTCGGAGTTCACGGTCAGTGCCTTGCCGTCGATTGTGAGGTCGAGCTCCATCGGAATGGAAATCATCCCTTCGACGATGGCGACCGAAAGATAGTCCGGGCCGATCTTCACCACCCAATCGCGTTTCAAGGCGCCGGAATGCGGCGCCAGCCGCCCGCCCAGCCGGTCGAGCCGGTCGCGGCGCAGCAGTTCCACCGCGGTGGCAATCGCGGCCAGCACCGCTTTCTCCTCGGCGTCTGGCACAATCGGCGCGAAGCCGTCGGGATACTCCTCGGCGATGAACCCGGTCGATATCTGACCTTCCCGCCAGCGCGGATGCTGCATCAGCGCCGCCAGGAACGGTATGTTGTGCTCGATGCCGTCGACGACGAAACTGTCCAGCGCCTCCGACATCGCGTCTATCGCCGCCAGCCGTGTCGGCGCCCAGGTGCACAGCTTGGCGACCATCGGGTCATAGAACATCGAGATTTCCGAGCCTTCGGTGACGCCGGTATCGTTGCGGATAACGATGTCGCCGAACTTTCCTTCCTCGGGCGGCCGATACTTGGTCAGCCTGCCGATCGACGGCAGAAAGTTGCGATACGGATCTTCGGCATAGAGGCGGCTTTCCACCGCCCAGCCGTTCAGCTTGACGTCGCTCTGCTTGATGGCGAGCTTTTCGCCGGCCGCCACGCGGATCATCTGCTCGACCAGGTCGATGCCGGTGACGAGTTCCGTCACCGGATGCTCGACCTGCAGCCGCGTGTTCATTTCCAGGAAATAGAAGTTCTTGTCGCTGTCGACGATGAACTCGACCGTGCCGGCGCTCTGGTAGTCGACGGCCTTGGCCAGCGCCACCGACTGCTCGCCCATGGCTTTGCGGGTCTTGGCGTCGAGGAACGGCGACGGCGCCTCCTCTACGATCTTTTGGTTGCGGCGCTGGATCGAACATTCGCGCTCGCCGAGATAGAGCGTGCTGCCATGCGCGTCGGCGAGCACCTGGATTTCGATATGGCGCGGATCGACGATGAATTTTTCGATGAAGACGCGGTCATCGCCGAACGAGCTTTTGGCCTCCGACCGCGCCCGGTCGAAGCCGTCGCGCACCTCTGCCTTGCTCCAGGCGATGCGCATGCCCTTGCCGCCGCCGCCGGCCGAGGCCTTGATCATCACGGGATAGCCGATTTCGCCGGCTATTCTTTCGGCATGGGCGGCGTTTTCGACGACGCCGAGCCAGCCGGGCACCGTCGACACCTTGGCCGCATTGGCGAACTTCTTCGATTCGATCTTGTCGCCCATCGCCTTGATGGCCTTGGGCTTCGGGCCAATGAAGACGATGCCTTCCTGCTCCAACGCTTCGCAGAAGGATGCCCGCTCGGACAGGAAACCGTAGCCCGGATGCACGGCCTCTGCTCCTGTGGCCTTGCAGGCGGCGATGATCTTTTCCGGGACCAGATAGCTTTGCGCGGCCGGCGAAGGCCCGATATGCACCGCCTCGTCGGCCATTTCGACATGCACGGCGTCGCGGTCGGCATCGGAATAGACCGCGACGGTGACGATGCCCATCTTGCGCGCCGTCTTGATCACGCGGCAGGCGATCTCGCCACGGTTGGCGACCAGTATCTTTGTGAACATGCAGGCCTCGTCCCTCGGCTGCCCTTTTTTAACGGGCTTCCCGTTTTATGGGCTTCAGAAGGGCGGTCAAGGCAAAGTCGGAGCCTATCCCGCATGCAGATCGGCGGGCGCTGACGAAAATCCGGGGTCGGAACGTCGCTTCGTGCATAGCGCGAAGCTGAATGGTAAGTTAAATCTAACTTGGATTGCAGACTGTCTTGGGAGGAGTGCCTGATGAAAACGCGCGCCGCTGTTGCCGTCGCCGCCGGAAAGCCGCTGGAGATCATGGAGGTCGACCTCGAGGGTCCTCGCGATGGCGAGGTGCTGGTCGAGATCAAGGCAACCG
>NZ_JAMYOA010000054.1:0-3066 GCF_040319515.1 Mesorhizobium sp. M0909 | reverse complement strand
AAGCTCCTCGGCTCCTTGCTTCAGTGTCAGTATGTCTCGCTCATCACCTCAAGCCGCGCCAGATGGGGTCAGCTTGGCGCTTACGATCGTGCTGCTGATCCATTGGATTGGCGGGCGCCCATACCTATAGCGTGATGGGGTTGTCTAATCGCGGCAGGGAACCGGAAACCTTTGCATTCCTGGGCTTTACCTTTATCTGCGGGAAATCGCGCAAGGGGCGCTTCCAGCTTAAGCGGAAGACCCGAGGCGACCGCATTCGGGCGAAGCTCAAGGACATCAAGGTGGAGCTACGGCGGCGCATGCATTAGCCGATCCCCAAACAGGGGAAATGGCTGGGGCAACTCGTAAAAGGACTACTTTGCGGTTCGAACGAAATCCGAGCGCTTACCGCGCTTCGGTATCGCGTGATCGACCTCTGGCGACGATCGCAACGGCGGCGTAGCCTGAAGGACGATGCAACGTGGGAACGGGTCGCGCAGTTAGCCAACGACTACCTTACCAAGCCTTGCAACCTTCATCCATGGCCGAGCGTCCGCTTCGCCGTCAGTCACCCAAGGTACGAGCCACGTGCGGGAAAGCCGCCCGCGTGGATCTGTGCGGGCGGCGCCCAGCAATGGGCGGACCGACCGCGAAACGCGCGACAAGTTCGTGCGTGTTTTTGATTGTCGCATAGGAGGCGGGCCTGCCGCGCTGGCGTTTGGCCTCCATGGCGGATCTGCGCCGGTAGCTTTCGACTTTCATCTCGAAGATCGTTGCGTGATGAAACAAGTCGGTCCACCGCGGCGAGGGTCATGGCGGGGTCGAGAAAGATCCGGTTCCATTCTCCAAAGGTTGATTGGCGGTGATCATGATGGAACGCCGCTCATATCTTGCGCAGATGAGTTCGAAGAGCACGCTCGTTTCGGCCTGGTCCTTGGTGACGTAGGCCAGATCGTCGAGGAACAGCAGATCGAACCTTGTCGAGCTTGGCGAGATGGGAGGACGACGCGCTCGTCTAGGAACGGGAACCTGGAATTTTCGCCGACACCGCCACATCGATCTGCTCTTTAGTAATCGGAACGACCGTTATCACGGGTCATTGTTTCAGCCAGTCTCCAGCCTTTATTCTATAAAGCACCTGTCGCAACAAAGGGTCCCCTTCGGCTTTAAGTGGATGGTCAAAATCATCTTGTGGGTCATGGCTCATTCGAAGCCGCTCCATAACGCCTCTTGAAGCCAGATTCTCTACAGCCGCATTGGCAACAACTTCACTCAGACCAAGACGCTCGAAGCCAAACGAAAGCGCGGCGGACGCTGACTCTGTTGCGTAACCTCGCCCCCAACTGGCTGGGTCAAGCCTCCAGGCGATCTCCACAGCTGGTGTGAAGTGCGCTTGATAGGAAACGTTAACAACACCGCAGAAACCGATAAACTCTGCAACATCTAAACGCTCTAGTGCCCACAGGCCATATCCGTGTTTTTTGAAATGCTCACGTTGTTCATTTATCCATGCGTGAATCGCGCTCCGATCGGTCAGTTTTGCAATGTATCTTACAACTCTGAGATCGTCATTCATTCGAGCCAACGGTTCGACGTCTTCGTCCTTCCATTGCCGTAGCAGCAGGCGTTTTGTCAGCAGCTCCATCAGTATTTCCTCTGCCCGCTGGAATAATCGATGCGGGCCCCAGTCGAGCAGCCGCAGTCTTTCCGGCCCAGCCGTGAGATGGTGCACAATGCGCCTCGTCCGCCTGTGACGACCGCAGGTTTGCCTGAGAAGGCAAGGGGGGGCATTTTGGGGTTATTCATCTATAGCTCCTAGAAATGCCACAAGGTTGCCACCGGTTTCCGGGCAGGGATATCCGCCCTCCTGCAGCATGGCGATAGGTCCAATGAGGTCGCTTATGTTCGGCACGCTCGGGGCGCTCGGGGCTTTCGGACCAGTTTCCGCGATGAATGAATGTTTGCGGGTCGTGGCTACGATGGCCTTCTGAGTAAACGACTTTCATGTCGATAGCTTTCTTGAGAACTAGACCGTGGCGCCAAAAACCCACGGGACGAATTCGGCCGCACCAAAGTCAAACTCTTCGCTTTTGGTTCGTTCCCTGAAGCGACGCGCAGGATCCGATCGAAAATCCGCCTGCCACATTGTTCGACACTCTCGGCCCCGCTGAGGATCTCGCCGCAATTGAGGTCCATGTTGTCCGACATCGCTGGTACATCGCTGTATTGGATGCCAGTTTGATGGACGGTGTCTATCGGCACATGACAGCCTCCAGAGCCTCACGAGGCGGCGCATATCATCCCTCGAATTGCGCGGTCCCTTGCCGAACAGGCATTGAACTCCGCGATGATCCCTTGGCACGTAGACATCTGCTGCCGTTTTTCCGTGCCCGCTCAGAACCCGGAGACGGTGCGCGGACGCTACGGATTCTCAATGGCGGCGATCTCATCATTGACCAACTTGAGGGCGATCGCTTTGACAGCCGCCTTCAGGTGCGAGAGCTTCGACGCACCGACGATCGGCGCGGTGATGCCATCCTTCTGCAGGACCTAAGCCATCGCGACTTCCGCCATAGAACATTCCGCACCTTAGATAAGCATCCGCCTTTATCCTTCAGCCAAAGAAAATCGAAAAGCTCCAGTGCGGGCCGTGCCAGGGTGGGTGGCAGTGGAACCGACGGCCGTCTCGATCTCATCTAGCGCGGCGAGGGGAGCGGTGCTACGGGACACCTTTCACGATCAGCTGAGCGGCGATGTTCGAAGCCTTTGAGGAGCTTCGACATATGACGATTTCAGAGCCTCTGGCGAGACGATGGGCGCCGATCCGTCTTATGTGCCTCTACCGGCGCCGGCTACCTACTCGCCGTCAAGGCCAACCAGCCGACGCTCAGAGGAGCGGCGCCGTCCGTTGGTCATTCGACACAGGCGCCGGAGCGCGGCGCCATTCTGGCATTGCGGATGGCGAGCAGGTGGCGCGCGAAAACAATGCGCTAGCTGGCACCAACCATGCCCCGGCACGCCCCGGCTGGAGTGCATTGTTCACACTCACGCTGCACTTGGGGGCCGACCGATGTCGACTGCTAAGCC
>NZ_JAMYOA010000053.1:0-3706 GCF_040319515.1 Mesorhizobium sp. M0909 | reverse complement strand
CCACCCCCTTTTGGCGGGGGGGCCCCCGCCCCCTCGGGGGCGCCCCCCCCCCACCGATGCCTCACTGGGGGTTGTTCCAGAGGATGACCTTCTTGTTTTCCTCGCCACCCGGGGCGGGAGCGAGATTGCCGAAGATGACGCCGATCTCGGGTGCTTCCAGCTTGACCGAGAGATACTCCTCGCCCGAACGCTGGGAGATGCGGTGCCAGCCGGCTCCGATCTCGAAGCCCGTGCGCTTGTTGACGATCCGGTAGTCGGGCGCGTCCTCGCGCGACTTGTTGGTGTTCGGGATCAGGGTGATCGGGGCATTGACCCGGAGCGTGGCAAAGACGCCTTCCATCGAGCCGTCGGCCTTGGTGGTGAGGTTTGCGATCGTGGTGGCCATGGTAGTTCTCCTTCGGTTGCATCGGGACCATTCCCGATGGCGCCAAAGGAGAGGACCGTCCTGCTGCGGTCATTTCGGCGAAAATTCTGGAAAATTCTATTTGCCGAAAAATTGCGGGCAGGCCCTTCGCCTGCCCGCAGACAAAAACAGAAATCGAATTTTCCTGAATATTCGCCGAGTGTACCCCCAACGGGGGTTGACCGCACAAAGCAGGCGGTCGTCTACAAAGGCGACATGAAACGGGAATGGCCCCGATGCAACCGAAGGAGAAGAACTCAGGCCACCATCGCTAGATCGCCGACGCAACGCTGCCGGATCGCAGGAACATGCTGCAGCCTCTCGGGTCATGTCGTCGGCATCGCCAACACATCGACCAGCAGCCCGGCGCGTGACCGCCTTGCATGTTCGGTATGGCGGCATAGCGGTTTCGAGATCGGAGCCGGCTGGCAGCGAACTTCACGCCCCTCGGGGACGATACCGCGCAGTCAGGTTGGATGACCCGGCAAGCCAGGATATTGTTCGGCACGCTTGCACCCGCTTCAGAGGCGAGAAGCGTCAAGATGATCATCCGTACAACGCCCCGCGGCTCTGCGCGTGGAGCGGTTTCGAAAGGGGCCGGCTCCGTCCGCTCATACAAGTGGTTAGGCGGCGAGGAGCCGGATCACATATCGGATTGAACCCGCAGGGCCTGTCGGCAGGACCGCATCCATCATCCTGGCAACGTTAGACGCTCATCCGGCGTCATGCGGGCTTCGGCTTGGCGGCGAATGTCCGGATCAGCATGGCGGAGCATCGCGCACCAGTCTTCCACATTGTACGTGGTCGCCATCCGGCCCCTGGCCAGATCGTAAATGACGCACGGCTTGTTCGCGATGGCGAGCCGAAGCACGTTGACGGCCGTGCCCGGTGATGCGCCGTCCCAGACCATCATCCCAAAGTCGGCGCGCCGCACCATCTCCCGGTCCTTGGCGGCGTGGAACTAGTGCTCGTGAGCTCCTTCAGGAGAAGGAACATGGTAGGCGGCCCAGTCGCCCAGATTGTTGCGGGGTTCCTTGCCGGTATGGAAGACCCCGACGTGCTCGTACTTGTAGCCGGCGAGCAGGCCCTGCGCCTCGGCATCGGCTCCAGGCGCGTCGCCAACCAGCACGCCGTGCTCGGCAGCAACGATTGCGCCGATGCGAGCGATGGCAGGTTCCGGCAGCTCGAATATCTCGCGTGATCCACCTATGAATATCATCGACATGGTGACTTTCCCTTCTCTCCCGCGTCCCCCGCCCCGCGCCGGCCGCCCTCTCCCCTGGCCCTGCGCGAGGGATCGTCACCCGAAGGCCGAGACGGCAAAGCTGGCTCGGGAAGCGGCGGGACGCCGCGACGAGAGCCCGGCCGGCCGCAGGCCGGCGCGCCCGGATCCTGCAGCTGCCGGAGACGCTACGCGCATCTGGCTAGTTGCGCTTCGCGCTTGGAGCTAGTGGTCTTTGTCGGCCAGCCAGAGGCTCACGTCCTGGATCGAGCGCATGGCCGCGAAAGAGAACGTCAATCCAGACGGCTGACGCGGCGGCCCTCGCTGCGCGCTTCGATAAAGGCGCCTGCGATTTTCATCATGAATGCCTTGCTGAAACGACCGAGGGGCTTACCGTCGGCTTCGATGTACCAGGAGCGTTCGGCAATATCGTAGTTGTATTCGTCAACCACGATCCAGCAGCGTTTGAGATCGGTCAGACCGGCGCGGCGGCACTCGATAGTGGAGATTTCCAAACCGACCCGATCGCTGGTTGGTGGTTGGGTGGTTATCGCCAGGAGCGCGAGATGGGTCAGGCCATCTCTTGCGCCGCGGACAGCGATGACCACGCAGGTGGGCCGGCTCTTGCGGCCTTCCGTTTCGCCGCGCTCGTGTTGCCATGCCCAAAGATACGGGTAGGAGATCACCTGACCAGGCAGGAATCTACCGCTCATCATCGTATCCTTCCCCGCGCGCCAATCGGTCGATCTCGGCGGCGAAGAGTTCCGTGTGTTCCTCCGGCATCTCAGAGACACGGTATGCGCGGCGGGGATCGCCGCCGATGCGCATCCGTTCGTAGTGCTCGTAACTCATCAGCACGAACCGGGGTTTCCGGTGCTTGGTAAGAATAACGGGTTCGCGGCTGGCAACGTCGGTGACGTCGCCAACCTGCTTGTTGAGATCCCCCGTCGTGAACTGGCGCATGGCTGGACTCCTTATCGATCTCCATATTATCTAGATTTTCTAGATTTGCAAGAAAACGGCGCTCACGCGCCGTCCTCCGCGAACCGCCACACGGGGATGCCGAGCCGACGCGCCTTGTCGGCAAGGTTCTCGGTGATGCCGGAACCGGGAAAGACGATCAGGCCGTAGGGCACCACCGAGAGAAGCTGGTCGTTGCGGCGGAACGGAGCCGCCTTGGCGTGTCGGGTCCAGTCCGGCTTGAAGGCGATCTGGGTGACCTTGCGGTTCTCGGCCCAGCAGGCGGCGATGCGTTCGGCGCCACGCGGGCTGCCGCCGTGGAGCAGGACCATGTCGGGATGCTTCTCGCGGGCCTTGTCGAGCGCGTTCCAGATCCGGTCGTGATCATTGCAGTCGAGACCACCGGCGAAGGCAATCTTGGTGCCGGCAGGAACGAGCACCTCGGTTTCGGCGTGGCGGCGGGCGGCGAGGAAGTCTCTGGAGTCGATCACCGCCGCGGTCATCGCCTGGTGGCTGACCTTGGAGCCGGTGCGCGGCCGCCATGCCGATCCGGTCTGCGCCCCGTAGAGGTCGGCGGCCTCATCGCGCATGATTTCCAGCACGTTGCGGCGCTCGATATAGGTGATGCCTTCCGCGGTGAGCCGTTCCAGCTCGACCGACTTCAGCTCGGAACCGTCCTGTTCCTGCTGGCTCGAACGCTGGGCCTCCTCGTTGCGGTCGAGGCTGCGGGCGACGCGCTCGGCGGCGCGGTGGAAGACGTTTGCGAAGGACCAGAGCAGGTCGTCGAGATCGGGTTCGAGCCTGGTGTCGCCAAGCATGCCGGCGAAGGTCTCGACGATGCCGGCGAGGCCAGCCCGGATCACTTCGTCGTCGGGAAGCGGCCGAGGATCAGGTTCGTCCTGATGCGGGCGATGGCCGTACATCTGTAGTTCGAGGATGACGCGGTCGGTCGGCGAAGAGGCGTGGTAGGGCTCGTAGGCGTCGTCGAAAGGAAGCTCGTAGGTCATGGCGGTGTCTCCGTCGGTTGTGGCCGCGCCTCTCGCGGCCTGACAGCGCATCCCGGCCGCGCCCCGGGCGCGGCCGCCCCCCACGCCCGGGCCCGCGCGGAGGACGGCGCCCCC
>NZ_JAMYOA010000052.1:0-3978 GCF_040319515.1 Mesorhizobium sp. M0909 | reverse complement strand
AGAAATAGCCAATTGCGACGCCGAGGGCGATGGCGGCAAGCACCTGCGCGTAAAGCTTGGCATAGAAGGGTTTGCGGGGCGCGGGGCGCGCGCGCGGACTTGTGCAGCTGACACTGTTTCTTTCCCTGACCGGATCGAGGTGGGTTCCTCCCGCCCAGGCTTCTCCCGTCGCGGCGCTCCGGTCGAACGCTGCACCAACGCTGCCGCAAGCTCCGTGCCAAAACGCGGCGGCGCGAGAAACGCGCAGGACCTCTCACGCCGTGCTTGTGCGGATTTCTGCACTCGCCGCTGGCGCGTGCCCTTCATCGAAGGAAGGGCCGACTGTCGGGGATTGGAGGTCGCTCTGCGCTTACACGCAGGCTGGCAGCCGCTGGAAGGCCGTCGACGCAAGCACTTTGCCTCAGGTGGCTGCGATCGGCATCCAGATGGTCGACATCTTGTTGTGGTTATGCCCAAGGCCGTCGCCCTAGCGGGCGCAGGCTAGACACCTCTCTTGTTACCCCAGAGCATTACGTGCAGCTGCGGCAGCACGCGGGCTTCGAACCACCTGTCGCGGGTCACCTTTTCAATCAGCCACTCCATGCGTTTCATTATTCCGTCAAGGTCGACAGGCGCGTCTTCATTTCCGGCGCGTGGCGGCGTGTGATTGCCGGGTTGCAGATAGATCGGAAGTCGCGGAAACCTCGCGGCGGCGTCTTTCGCGTAAGCGTAGTCACTGTCGTCGAAAACAACGAGCTTGAGCACGATTAGCGGCTTCTCCTGCGCCGCTTCGATGCACGCCTCGACAGCGGCCCAATCGGTCCTCATTTCGCTTGACGGCGGCTTCGGGCTGAGGACCAGCACGTCAAGGTCGGCAAACCAGTCCCTGACCACGGAACCTTGGGTTTCCAGCGCAAAACGGTAACCTTCACCATGGCCTCGCTCGATGAGCGCACGAAACGGCTGAATGGCAGGATTGCCGCCTGACAGTGACACCATCACTGGCCGGCCACCGGAAAGCGCAACGACGGTTTGCCACACCGTGTCGATTGACATCATCTCCCATTCATGGCGGAATTGATTATCCACCGCATGGAGGCTGTCACACCAGGAACAGCGATAGTCACACCCGCCGGTCCTGATGAAGACAGTCGGCAAACCAATGAGCACGCCCTCGCCCTGGATCGTCGGCCCGAAAATCTCGCTGACGCGAATTGCCGGATCGGTATGGGTCATGGCCGGTACTCCGCCCAGGTTTTCGGCGTTTCGCTGACCCGCACGGCCGAGGTCTCGGGCAGGCGTGCCTTGCACCATCCATAGAAATGTCTGGCCAGACATTCCGCCGTGACTTGCTCATGCCCCAGCACTTCGTTGAGATGTCGGTGGTCGAAGCTCTCGTCGATATAGCGTTTGAGCGGCGCCAGATCATGATAGTCGCGCACGAAGCCGTGCTCGTTCAGTCCATTCGCTGAAAGCTCCACTTCAACGATGTAGTTATGCCCGTGCAGGCGCGCACATTGGTGATCGGGTGGCAACGAGGTGAGCTGATGCGAGGCTGAGAAGTGGAATTCCTTGGTGATGCGGAACATTACGCGGTCCTCCTTCGCAGCGCATCGAGCCAGAAGTCGGAGTCCTCGTAGTCGGTGGGGTCCGGCTGCCCAGAGAGATGAAACGCCTCGCGCCGCTCGACGCAGGTCCCGCACCTCCCGCAGTGACGCTCGGCGCCCTTGTAGCAGGACCAGGTCTGCGCAAATGGCGTGCCGTATGCTGCTCCATTCCTAACAATGTCCGCCTTCGTGAGATTCACATAGGGTGCATAAACGCGAATCTTCGCGTAGCCGTCGAGCGCGTGGTCCTGCATCATCTGGAAAGCGTCGATGAAGGCCGGACGGCAGTCGGGATAAATGAAATGATCCCCACCATGCACGGCCGTCGCCACCGCGTCAGCGCCGTGCGCTGCGGCGAGGCCGAAGGCAATGGCTAACATGATGGCGTTCCGGTTCGGCACCACCGTGACCTTCATCGTGTCTTCGGCGTAGTGCCCGTCGGGCACGTCCACATTATCGGTCAGCGCGGAGCCGGAAAGGCCGCCGCCGATCTCGTGGATGTCGATGATGCGGTGCGGGACGCTCAGTTGCTCCGCGCAAAGGGCGGCGAAGCCCAATTCCTTTCTATGCCGTTGGCCGTAATCGAAAGATAGGAGGCCGGCGAGTTCGTGCTCCGCTGCCACCTTGTGAGCAAGGGTAACGGAGTCCAATCCGCCGGAGCAGACGACGAGAGTCTTCATTTTTGGGTCCTTGTTTTAACCGGGTAGGCTGCGACCGGAGATTTCTCTGCGCTCCCAGTACTTCAGGAAATCCATTTTGTGAAGTGAACGGGGGACGAGTTTCATGCGCTGACGTGCCGCTGTGTGCAAGGCGCCCTCGCGGTGAGCCTGCAAGGAACACGGACTAGCGAAACGTCACGCTTCAGCGGAATGCTCAAAGGCGAGCGCACCAGAATAAGCTCTGCAGGAGGTCCGGACCATTGTAAACAAAGTTCTCGACGATCAAGCGCCCGGCGGTCCCGAGCTTCGAGGGACGCCACCGCGAGAGTTTCAGGTACTAGACGGCCCAAGGATGGGCTTGCCGCAAACAACGGACTTACCAGTGGGATGTTCAGCGACGCCGATGCAGATGTCTGGAATGATCACGACATCAATTGTCGCGGCAACTTTGGCTGGCCTGCTCCTCGGGTTCCGTAGATCCAGCGCATTCCGCTTCAGGATCGGTTCGAACCGGAGCACTCCCTCGGTCAATGGACGTCCGGCAACAACCTGAATGATCGGTCGTGAGCCGACATCTGTGAACAAGCGGTGTGGTCGATTGCTATCACCCATGTGTTGCGCGCAGGTACCTTATGGCAGTGGATGAACTGGATTTGATGGTTTTACAGCTGGCGGTCGAAAGCGTCCGCTCGCTCTCCTTAAGCTTCGCTGAAAAGGCCGCCGAGGTAGCCACCAGGAGCCGCGGCATCCTGCTTTTCGACGTGCGGGTCGACGGTGACGCGGAGGTCCAGCGGGTCGCAGCCATCCGATATCAGGGCGACCAGATCGGGGTTCTGGCGTTGGACAGACAGGGCCTTGTTACCCACCATTGCATCGTCAACGGTACGTTCTCACATTTCACTGCGCCCTTGGAGAACTGGCACAGCATGCCCCTGTCGATGCAGGCCAAGATCGATGCCAACGGCCATGCCAGTCTCTTCCTAGGGGCCTTGCGAAATGCCGGACATTTGCTGGGCAGCTAGCATTTGGCTAGAATGCATCTGTGAATTTTTGCATGCGCATCGCTGCCGAACCGCCGGCATGATTGTCGTGCTCGAAAACGGCGGCGGCGATCGCGGCAAAGCGATCGCCGCGATCATGGCGATCAACGCGTGGGCGTTGCATCGATGCGCGATCGTTTGAGACGGAGATCTCCGCCTGGCATCGAGCAACATGCACGGAGGTACGCAAAGCGCAAATGCATCAAGTAGTTGAAGGGACGAGCCCCTCGCGCAAATGGAGCTTGCGCTGCCGTTGTCGTCGCATCGTGCCGCCGAACTCGGGGGCGTGACGATCGACCACGATGGCCTATTTTTTTGCAAAGCCGAATGTCCCGATTCCGAAGCCACGAAAAAACTCCGACCACAGCGAAGAATAGTAACAACACGGGCGACGCAAGCCGCCTTGCCCTCTAGCAGGGGAGGTGCTTGCGGTGCTCTCACCGACACGAGATCGCAAATGGCACGTGGGTGAGCACCAGGACACCCATGGTGATCGGCTTGACTCGCTGGAGGAAGCACAAGGCCTCAGCGGGCAGAGGCGCAAGCGACGGTCGAATACTGGCTGGCTGCTCGGGATCTGATCGGAAATGACGTAGGATTTGGTTGCTTAAGCCGATCCGAACCATTTCCCGGAGACCACACCCACCATGAACGATCTTGCGCTGCCGCTGAGCGGTTTGTCATCAGTCGGCG
>NZ_JAMYOA010000051.1:0-4180 GCF_040319515.1 Mesorhizobium sp. M0909 | reverse complement strand
AGGGTGGCCCGCAGGGCCGGGTGGGGTTCTCGGCGACGCGCTCCATCTTTTTCGGTCTAAACGTCGAGGCGGTTGAGACGACCCCACCCCCGGGGGGGGGGGGGGGGGGGGCCCCCCCCCCCCACGTCTTCCTTCGGTTAACGCTAACGTCGCACGCGCGATGGCATTTCGTTCCGCCGCCGCTTGATCGACCAGTCGCTCGCACATGTCGCCGAGGCAGTGGAGCGCATGCCCGATTACAGTTCCTCGCCGAGCACCAGGCCGCGCACGATGAGCCGCGGTCGCCGTCTGTCGACCTGGTTGCCGCCGTGCTTGAGCGCGTGGTGGCGCCGGTGGCCTAAAGGTCGCGACGAATGAAACGCCGGCCCAGTTCAACCCGCGCGACGTCCTTCAAAGCTGGGGGGATCGATCTTCACCAAGCGGTTTGCGGCCTCAACCGCAGTTCGTATCCTGCTGCACAGCGCGAGATTTTCGGCCAGCATTTCTTCAGTGCGTTGAAGCGCGAGCTCAGTCCGGTGGATGCGCTGCCTGGCATTGGCAACTTCCGATGTCAAAAGATCGGCGGCACCCGTGGCCGTGGGGTTCATAGTGTCCATAGATTTCTAATACATGGGGGGCGATATCGTTCCCTGATGTCGGGCGAAACCGCGGGCCGCAGAAAAGCGCGATGGGCCGAATGACCAATGCGCGCCCTGTCAAAACAGCGCCAGAAACCGGCGAACGGCTTCGGCCGCTCTACATCCCACGGGCGGCGGTTCGCTTAGAAAAAGGCGTATCTACGCGGTGCAGGGAATTCTGTATCCACGAGCAATCGTCCCTGCATTGCTGGCGTCGATTGGTGAGGATTTAAGGCTGCGAGAGCAAGCAGAGTGGCACTCTTTCCAGCCTCATCTTTGCCCATAAGGCAAGTGACCTGGTCTAGGGCTTGTTGAGATTCATTTGGAGTTGATGACGGCAAGATGAATGATGGCATTGAAGCTCTGGTCGGTTTTGTCGGCGCGCGCATGGCGATGCGTTTGAACTCTTTGAGTTTCCAGAAGAAATTCTCGATCAGATGACCCCATTTGTACATCTCGGCATCGAGCGGGATCGGCTTTGTTCGGCGCGGATGCTGGGAAATGACGATCTTGGCGCCACGCTCGTTCAGATCGGCGATGATGGTGTTGCTGTCGAAGGCCTTGTCGGCGATCAGAGCGCCGAAGGAGAGGCCTTGGATGAGCGGTTCGACACCGACCGTATCGAAGCGCTGGCCCGGCAGCAGGACAAAGCGCACGGGATTGCCAAGCGCGTCGGCAAGCGCCAAGATTTTGGTTGTCATACCGCCCTTGGAGCGACCTATGGCCTGGCTTTGAGTCCCCCTTTTGCGCCCTGGCCGTGTCGATGGACCTTGACGATGGTGGCGTCGACCATGGCGTATTCCATGTCCGGCTGGCCCGAGCAAGCCTCGAAAAGCCGAATGAAAACATCGGCTTTGACCCAACCTCGGTAATCGCGTGAAAACGCTGTTCCACTTTCCGAAGAGGGCAGGCAGATCACGCCACGGACTGCCAGTCCGCACGATCGAAAGAACCGCTTCGACGAACAGGCGATTGTCGTGGCCGCTTCGCCCAGGATCCGCTGGCTTACCCAGACAATGCGGTTCCATCTTCGCCCACTGGGCGTCCGTCAGCACGAATCGTTCCATCCAAAGCTTGGAATCACGATCAAGCCTGAATGGGAATCATGAATATCAACAGGCCCTAGTCCGAATCCCTGTGTCTTCAGCAGAACGAAAATCGGTTACTTGCGCAGAAATGATCTTCATAGCGTCCACCCTCTCCCAAAACACCCTATGGGAGCATTGGCGTCGAGCAAAGTCGAACGGAAGAACGCGAGCGTCCGAAACGCGGGCGACCGCTGGTCGCTGCTGACAGCCGAGCCGCCGCACGATGGGCGGAGACGAAGCGGGCTTTTAGGCTTTCAATCCTGCCGAGGCGCTTTTTCGGAGACGAACTCCTGGGCCTTCGCCATTCTCGTCGGACGCCAGCCGCCTTCAAGAGCGCATCAATTTTTCAGCCAGACGTAAGTGTGTTCAAATTCCGGACACCAAATCTCGATACTGGTCTTGATCTCGCACGTCCGGCCAGTCTGAGTAAGGCAGTGGAGCGCCACCGCTTGGTGCGCTGCAACGACCGGATCTCCCGGGCAAGTTCGCTTACGATTTCTGGTTTCAGGCGGGCTCGCCCTTGTTCTTCTGACATCACACCAAATGCCTCTTGTCGGGCCAAGAGTGCGGGTCGCTCCTAGGCGTCAGCGGCTAAGTGTATGGCTAACGATTTGCTATTGTACGCTTTCGTATCAATTTCGGCAATGGATTCGGTCGGCGTGGAGAAGGATCTTAGCCCTCCCAGAAATCCTGCAGCGACGCGTTACCGCGCCGGCCGGGAGTTTCCTCCCTCGTGAACACCGGACGCGAGTTTTCTTGACTACGATTGCAAAAGTCTGTTCTCTCTCCCCAGCAAGGCATTTCGAGGCAATCGTGGATAGCAAGCGGCTCAACCACAAACTGGAGTGCAAGGCCTGCGGCACGATCCTGATGGCCATCCCCGACAATCCCGACGACGACACGCCCGTTCGTTGTAGCAATTGCGGAGGGTACCTCGGGCAATGGGGGGAGCTGCGGGACGATTTCTACAAACAGGCCCGAGGCGCACAGGCGTTCGACCTGAACCAGGGCAACATCATCAAGAAGTAAGCTAATTCACCCAGGGACGGGCCGGCCCTTAAATTTTTCAGCGCAGCGGCAATGCCCAGCGAAACGTCAGGCGGACCGGCGTGACCGCTTCCACTCGTCTGGCTTGAAGGCTGAAAAGATTTGAGGAGAATAATTCAATCAGTCCGCGCGAGCGGAACCTAGAACCGCAAAAAGCCCGCCGGACCTTTGGGCACGATGGGCTTTAGCGTGAAGAGATCGCGTTCAGTCGTAGATTTTCACAATCTTGCGGCGTACCTGGATCGACCAGGACGGTTCGTCCGTCGACGATCACGTAGCGGTACTGAACGTCTGGCACCTCGTAAAGCTCAACAGTGTCAGGCAGAGCCGTGCCGATGTTGACCTCCACGCCGGGAAGGCTCAACGATGCCATTGGTTTCTTTTTCACGTACTCTCGGACACAGTATCTTGTTCAGGCTGAATGATGACCTCCTAAGCGGCGGCGGCGCTGACACCAACTAGCAAAAGGATCCCAGTCGCAGCCGATGAAAGTTGCTTTCGCATTTAACCTCCAAGCAAATTTCCGCTGCGGTGCTAGATTGCTGCCGCGACGGGTTGCTTACGTTGAACGGTGCGAAGCAATTCTTGTTCCACTGGCAGTTTGCGCGAACCCGCTGAAACACATACGCGCCAGCTCAAGGCTTGGTTTCTTCCTGAGGAGGCGCGCTTGGATCAGGACAACCAGGATGTGGCAATTTTTCACACGGAGAGGGCCGGTCGCCAACGCCGCCATAGTGTTTCACGAGTTTTGCGAAACCGTAGGCGAAGGCGAAAAGAAGCGCTAAAACAACCGCTATTCGGACGGCCATGGGATATTGTATCAGGATCCCGATCAGGAAGGGCGCGGATCACTTCCCTCGCGCAATTTCCTTCGCGAGATCGCCCGTTTCGCAAAGCCTGTGCTGATCTCGTCAACCAACCGGTTGCTCACTTCGATCAGCCGACACAGCGCGTCTACCAACCGGCAGCTGGCCCCTAGGGTGAGCCTCGGCTGCTGGCCGGGCTGAAACCCTTCGCGGCGGTGACGTTGAATTCGGAGAAAGCGCGGCAAACATCGCTAAAGAAGTCCGCAGCCACGCCGTAGTCGGCTTAGCCAGCGGGCAAGGGACTATCAGGTCGTAAGTCCGTCAGTGTGGCGACTTCCCTGTCATGCCGCATCGGAAGGCCGAAAACACTGCGCGCACGAAGGCAGAAGAAGCGAGGACTAGTCGGCTGCTGGAGGAGGCAACTGCGTTTCGCCAAGCATCGGACATTCGAGCTTACGTGAGAGGCGCAAGCGAGGCCAATAACTCTTCGAACGAGAACGTGCCCGCAGACCAGTTTGAGCGCTGGGCCACCTGGGCGCTAGAGCACGTCCTGTTTAATCCGGTTCATATCCTGCGGCTTTGAAGTAGTTGGCACATTCGGCTGGGGTGAAGAGGTCGACGA
>NZ_JAMYOA010000050.1:0-4193 GCF_040319515.1 Mesorhizobium sp. M0909 | reverse complement strand
ACAGGTAAATTAATTGGCCACAAGATCCCACAAATTATGGTGGGTATGGATGAAGGGCTGCGCGGCCACGGTGGGTTTTCGTTGCTTGCGGTCTGGACCCGCCGGCCACGCCGGCGGGTCCATTGGGTGGCGGTCAGTTGCTGGGGGGAAAGACGCGGGCGATGACCTTCTTGGCCTCGGGACTGTCAACCTTGTCGGCCGTAACAAGAGGCATGACCAAGGCCAGATCCTGGGTCACCGGCGCGCCCGTCAGTGCGTTGTAGACCTGTTGGGTTCCGTCGATGCCTTGGCCCACTGCCTCCTGGAAGAAGATGCCCTGGAGCGCTCCTTTCTTGAGCAGCGCGATCGTGGTCGGCGAGCCGTCGGCTACGGTGATGCCGATCTTGCCGGTGAGGCCCCGGGTCTCGACCACCTTGGCGGCGCCGGTGCCGGCTTCGTCATACATGCCGTAGATGGCCTTGATGTCGGGATTCGCGGTCAAAAGGTCGTTTGCCTGGGTGACGGCCTCGTTGATTGTTAGACCGCGCGTTTCCAGCATCTGGACGAGGTCGCAGCCGTTGGCGGCAAACGCCTCCTTGGCGCCCTTTAGGTATTTCTGTGCATTCTCCCGGTCCTGCGGCAGCGACAGCATGCCAACCTTCTTGCCGCCACGCTCCTTGGCGAGCTCGCAGGTGAATTTCCCCTGCGCCTTGCCGGTCTCATAGTTGTTCGCGGTGACCGAGGACGTATAGTTGGTGAGGCCCGGCTGCGGCCCGATGCCGGCGAAGGCGATCGGCACTTTCTGCTTCGCCAGATAGTCGAGCAGCGGCGGTGTCGAGGTCGAGCTGACGGGGCCGATCACGATGGCCGCGACGCCTTTGGTCACGGCGATCCGAGCATTGTCCATCTGCTTGGCGGGTGAGTTTTCTGAGGTGTACTCGACATAATCCATGCCGAGTTCGTTGGCCTTCTCCTTGACGCCGTAGCCGACCCATTGCCAGTAGGAGATGTCCAGCGATGGGGCGATATAAGCGACGGCCTTCTTGTCTTCCGCGTATGATGCGCTGGACAAGGCGGCCGCCGCCGCCAATGCTGCAAGCAGGATTGTCTTTATTTTCATCTTGGTTCCTCCCGTTGATGATCTAGATGCGATTCTTGTTGCTGAAGCGGTCGATCAGAACCGCGAGCAGGATTGCGGCGCCGGTGACGGAGCCTTGCCAGAAGCTGTTCACGCCAATGAGGTTCACGCCGTTCTGGATGCAGGTGATCATCAGAGCGCCCAGGATGGCGCCGATCGCGCTCCCAGTTCCGCCAATTAGGCTGGCCCCTCCAATGACGACGGCGGCGATTGCCTGCAGCATCAGGCTGGCGCCGGCAGTGGCTTCGGCGTTAAGGATGTAGCTTACGGTCAACAGCCCGGCGAAAGAGGCGAGCAGGCCCGAAGCGACATAGGCAGCAAACTTGGTGCGCAGAACCGGAATGCCGAGCAGCCGGGCAGCAATTGCCGACGAGCCGACGGCAAAGAACCAGCGTCCGAGCACGACCTTGCGCAGGACGTATTCCAGCGCGATCATCAATATGATGCAGAACAGAAGATGGTTGGGGACGCCCGGGATAATCTCGCCCGAATTCAGGAGCCAGAAATCCGGCGCGCCGATCGGCATCGAACGACCATTCGTGACGATGAAGGCCAGACTGCCCGCCACCGCGTAGGTAATGAGCGTGACGACGAAAGGCGCGAGCCCAACGACCGTGACCAGAAGACCATTGATCGAGCCGAAGACAAGGCCGACGGCCAGGCCGGCAGCACTGGCGGTCAGTCCGTCGGCGCCACTGGCCATCGCCAGCGCGGTCACCATACCGGTCAAGGAAAAGACTGAACCGACCGAAAGATCGATGCCGCCGGTGACCACGACCAGCAAAACACCGAGTGACATGATGATGAGGGGCGCGGCGGCCTGGATGATGTTTTGCAAATTGCCCATGCTGAGTGCAGCGGGCACGAACATGCCGACGGCCAGCAGCAGGACGACGATTGCGGCGGCAATCGCGCCTTCCGTTCGGTAGGACAAAAGAACTGCTGGGACGCGCGAGTTGGTGGTCCGGAGTTTGTCGGTGGTCGTGGTGCCGTTGCTCGCGTCGGTCATGCCGCCATCCCCGTCAGTTCGGCGAGCCCGTCTTCGGTGTAGTGCTCTTCAGGCAGGAATCCCTTCGGCTGCCCATCGGTGTCAAAGGCGAAAATGGCGTCGCAAAGCTCGAGCAGTTCGACGTTCTCGGTCGACCACCAGATGATGATCGCGCCAGCGTCGGCCATCTCCCGGATCAAACCGTAAATGTCATGCTTGGTGCCGATGTCGACGCCACGCGTCGGCTCTTCCAGCACCACCATCCGGAGCGGCAGCCCAAGCCAGCGTGCGACGAGAAGCTTCTGCTGGTTGCCGCCGGACAACGAGGCCGGCAGGTCCCAGATCGAGCTGGCTTTCAACTTCAGCGCTGAAACGAGATCGTGACATTCCTGCCGCTCGGCTGCGGCCACGATCCGCCGTCTTTCGCGAACCCTGCGTGCTGCAAGCACGTTATCGACGATGGGCAGCTGCGAAAGGATCCCCTTGGTTGCGCGGTCGCCCGAAACAAAGCCGATACCGGCCCGCGCCGCTGCCGCTGGAGACGAGAAGCGGTCCGCAAAACCCTCGCCGGAAAGGCGCCAGCCAGCCCCGGGTCCGGCGCCCACCAGGGGAGCAATGAGGCCGGTCGGGCCTGCGGGCGCGCCGGCCAGTCCCAGGATGGTGCCGGACGAAATCGCTATCCTGACGTCGCCGAGGCCGAGGAGTTCGACTGGTATGCCCTGTCGGAGGTGTTTTTGCGGGTTGCGGTGCCTTGCCGGACGCTGCGCGTGTTGGCCCATCTGCTGGACGATTTCGGCGTCGCTGAGCGATGCAAGCGGCGTGGCATTCGCGATCGTGACGCCATCGCGCAAGATCGTGCAGACATCGCAGAGCGCGCGGATTTCCCGCATACGGTGAGAAACAAAGACGATGCCGATGCCTTCCTCGTGCACCAACCGCTTCAGCACCGAGAAGAGTTTGACAGTCTCGCCGGCAGTGAGATTGGCCGTGGGCTCGTCGAGAAGCAGCACTTCGGCTCCGGTGGAAAGGGCACGAGCGATCTCGACGATCTGGCCTTCGTGGAGGGACAATTTGCGTGCCGGCAGCTCGATGATCGCTTCGCCGATCGCTGGGTCAATCAGCCGGAGCGCTCCGAGCGCGGTTTCGCGCATGCGGCGACGGCTGATCTGCGACCAGCCCGACCTCGCATGCACAATGCCGATGTTTTCCGCGACCGACAGCTCGGGCAATAGCGCCAGCTCCTGATGCACCACCGCGATGATCGGGCTGGTGTGGTCGGCCTTCGACGAGGCGAAGCTAATATCGCCGGCATCGCGTGAGATCAGCCCGGTGATGATGCGGATCAGGGTGCTTTTGCCGGCGCCGTTGCCGCCCAGGAGCGCGTGGATTTCGCCAGGCCGGACCTGAAAACTCACGCCCCGAAGGACCCGTGTTGCGCCGTAGTTCTTCTCGACATTGGAAGCCTCGATCAGGGGCTTCCGGGTCAACGGCTGTCCGACTACCTGCACATTGCCGGCACTACCCAACCTTTGGACTGCACCCGGTTCCATTCTGTATCTCCTCCCGAGACCACAGGAGGATGCGACCGATTGACATTCGGCTCAATTCTCGTTTCTTAACATTCTGTGTAGCTGAGCTTAACTGACGAGCACGATGTCAGACATCAAGTTCAATTCGATGACGCATTTCGAGGCGGTCGCGCGGCTCGGCGGCGTGGCAAAGGCCGCGCAGGAATTGCAGGTGACACCTTCGGCGGTCAGCCAGCAGCTGCGGCTGCTCGAACACCAACTCGGGGTCCGGCTTTTTCAGCGCGAAAAGCGCCATCTCTCGCTCACGATCGACGGTGAGCGGCTCTTCCAGACCACCACCCAGGCTTTCGAATCCATACGCGAGGTGCGTAATGCCATTGTGCGGCAGCGCGAAAGCTTTCAGCTCAGCCTGCGCGTCAGTCCTTCCTTCGGTGAGAAATGGCTGGCGCCTCGGTTGGCCGAGTTCAGCAAGGCCTATCCGAGCTGGAATTTGCGCGTCGACGCCACGCCCAATTTCTCGGATTTCGAAACGGAGGTCATCGATCTCGATCTTCGTTAT
>NZ_JAMYOA010000049.1:0-5033 GCF_040319515.1 Mesorhizobium sp. M0909 | reverse complement strand
ACCGCGACGGCTGCGCTCAAGGATCTTGGCGCGTTCATATTCGGCGATCACGCCCTGAACCTGGAGCAAAAGATCATCCTCTGCCCAATCGGGCGGTTCAGGAACACGATCTCAACCTGACTGGCGATCGTGTTGTCGCTCGTCTACGCCTCGCTCGACACCCGCGCATAGAGCGCACATCGCGTCTCGGTCATTGCTCACCTCCCGATCTCGCCATCACTTCCGTCACCTTCGATGAAAGGTCCGCTCGACGTTCCTGCCGTTGCTTCGTGCGCCGTTTCGTCGGCACAAGACGGGCATAGGCCTCGAGCAGAGGTTGGGGGCCGGTTCTTGTCGCTTCGAACGACACGTGCGCATTAAATCCTATGGTGGCTCTGATTCGCCCGCGACAGATCGACTCGCATTCCGACCACAACGAGCCTCAACAAGCTGCAGCCTACGACTTGGACGCTCGATCCGCACCGACCACTCAAAGGCAACCTTGGCAACATTGTACAGTGGTTCACGACCCAGCAGCGGGGCAGGATCTGGAGGCCCTTCTGGTCGTCGGATCGGCAGGTCATCTCGACCACGAAGTCGAGATAGGCGGCTCGTGGATGACGGTGATGTCCCGAGTATATCGAGTGGCTTCAAAAGAGCATCAATGGCCAGGCCTCAACAGCATTGTCATGGTCGAGAGCACTTGTGAACTCAGTGGCAGGATCGAGCGGGAGATCCGCTTCTACATTTACCTCGCTGGTTCTCATCGCCAGCCCGATCGGTCCCCTCATACGCGACCATTAGGCCGTCGAGAACAGCCTCCACTGGGTGCTCGACATGGCATTTCGCGATGATGAGTCCCGCCTGCGAACCGACAATGCTCCCGCAAACTTCACCACCATAAAACACATCGCTCTCAATCTCATACGAAGAGCACCGGGCAAGGATTTGTTGCGCCTCAAACGAAAGGTCGCAGCATGGGACGATCAGTTCTTGGCAACCATCATCTCACGATAATTAACCCACCCGATTCCCCTGTTGCCGGTGACGGTTCGCTTGCACCGTTGCCCAACACTCTCCCAAACCCCGAAGCGGGGAACTCCGGTCAATCCCCAGGACCTTCACTCAAACAAAATTTTACAGAATCTTTACGACGGTAAATCGCCGACGATGGTACGTTCACCACAACGGCTGAGGTCAGGCACGGTCTGGGGCAGGCACGGCTAATTTAAACTCAGGCGCCGCACAGCACGCAACGGAGGGTTAACAGCCAATGGCAAGAAGAGCACTCATCCTGGTTGAAGGCTCAAGGAGCAATGGTCTGCTATACGTGAAAGCAGCCCAGCGTCTTGGCCTTCATCCAATTGCCCTATCGGCTGATCCAGCTCAGCACGACTATCTTGCGGCGGAAGGGAGTGAGGCAGTCCGTGTCGATACAAGCAATCTCGATGCGCTGATCCACGAATGTTCCCTGCTGTGTGCGACCTATGACATAGCCGGCATTACGAGCGCCGCGGAGTCGTTCTATGCCACAGTTGGCAGACTCTGCCGGCATTTCGACCTACCGGGACCGAATCCCGAATCGATTGAACGATGCTGCGACAAATTCGCTCAACGTCAGCTCCTTGCGGACGCCGGCGTTCCAATACCGGCTTATCGCCTGGCGGCGAATGCGATGGACGTAGATAGCTCTGCTGCGGAGATCGGATTGCCCGTGATCCTTAAGCCTGCCGTAGGCAACGGCGGCAGCGGTGTTCGATTGTGCCGCAGCGTCGACGAGTTGGCCGAACATACGACCTATCTGTTGGGAGGGAAGCACGTATGGCGGTCTTCGCCGAGGATACTGGTCGAAGAATTCGCAGAAGGCCCCTATTATTGGGCCGACATAATGGGAGATCAGATCATTGGAATTGGCACCGGTGACTGCGGCCCTCTACCGCATTTCGTAGGTCGGAAGTTCACCTTTCCGGCCCTGCTGACTGATGACGAGCATGAGCGTATCGCCGATGTTTCGCTGAGCTGTTTGCGACCTCTCGGCCTTGGCTGGGGGCCAACGGGTATTGAATTCCGGTGGACGAAGCGTGGTCCAGTCGTCATTGAAGTCAATCCGCGTCTTCATGGCGGAGGCGCTCCTCAACTGGTTCAGCTGGCTTATGGTGTCGATCTCGTCACCGAGCACATCAAGCTTGTCATCGGCGAGGTATGGGATTTACGCAGAAGGCATTCGCAGACAGCGGCCGCGCGGTTCCTGGTTGCTGATCGCGATGGCATCCTCGATTGGATCGATGGCGACGGTCGGACGGCTGCTCTACCAGGTGTTGCCGAGGTCAAGTTCTATGTTGAACCCAAGACGCCGATCGTCAGGAAGGGCGATTACCGAGACAAGCTCGGATATGTCGTGGCCGCTTCACCCAGCCGTGCTCGGACCGAGGCAATACTTCAGCGCGCCGTGGACCTAATTGGCTGCTCGATCACCCCATTTCCCACTGTTCGCGGATAAGAACAAAACAATATGAGGAACCCTTCAAACCGCTTTTTGGTCAGTATTAGCTGCGTTGGCGCGAAGCGGGACACCGGCCTCGGTCGTGGTCGAGTAGCTCAGCCATTCGGCTTTCGCCCTCCCAGATACGGGCGGTCGGATTCCCGCACCAAATGTGCTCGAACACATTTGGTGCGTAATGTGGCTTCGGTAGAGATGTGGCGTCGGCCGCCGCGGGCCAGAGGCAGCCCGCCGGTGAGGACGCCGAGCGCCACATAACAAAGCGGGTTACGGGGCCGAAGGAAGTCCATCAGCGCCGGTTGATCACGCCATCGTTTTGGGATCTTGCCGAGACTCGGCGCCTCGCATTTTTCGAGCGCGTAGCCTTGGTCTCGAAGTCGACCTCTCCAGAAGTGGCTCTCCAACCGTGTCTTCGACGTACCTATCCGGTGAAGCTTTCGATTACCCACATCGTCGGCTTGATCCAATAGAGATGCCGAAGGCGATGTCGTGCAAGCGGGTCATGGCGCGCCAGACGACCATGTTGCCGGGAGGCGGATCATGTTTGCGGGCGAGATAGCCGCCAAGCATGGCGATTTGCAGCAGGTAGGCGGCGAGCGTGGGCCGTTGGAGACGCGGTCGTGTTCGGGCGGCGTCGATTTGGTCGAGCGCAGTGATCTCGGCGAAGGTGAGAACGCTGTCGGGCGCGGCGTCTGGCTTGGCGCGCGCCGACATAGTGACGAAGAATATTCGCCAGCTGACCACTGCGATGAGAGCGAGGAACTTCGCCAGCCTCTCTGCGGTCTCGAGCCTCGCCTCCTCGGCGCGGCAGCCGGACTTCATGACCTTGTGGAACACCTCCGCCTTCCAGCGCAGAGCGTACCAGCCGAGCTTCTCGACCGCCACGGAGAGATCTTCGACCGGCAGGTTGGTTACCAGCTTCCAGTCGATCGGCTCGCGACCGGCCGGCGGATCCTCTTCGAGGGCATGGATGTATGTCAGAACCTGCGGACTGTAGCGCTTCTGTTTGCCCACGGGCGGCAATGTGTTGATGGCGGCGAACTTCACCCGCAGCCAGGTCGTCTCGTCCTGATCGATCGTAATGCGATGACGTCCCGCCCAGGGCGCCGCCGCAAGTTGGGTAAAGACGCGATTCGCAGGATCGTGTGGGCCAGCATCGGCAGGCCGCTCGGCGAGCCTGTTCGTCTGCACCCGCACGAGGAAGCTGGTACCAAGGTCCTGCGCGGTGCAATAGAGCTCGTAGATGTCGCTCTCCCGGTCACCCACATGCACACAGCGCTCGGGCGCGCCCACGAGCGCGATGGACTGACGCAAGTTCTCCAGCCAGCGGTAGCTCTCCTTCGTCTCGATCGGCACGCGCGTGGGATTGATGTGCCGCTTGAGCGCGAGCGTTCCCTTGAATTTCGTTCGGGTCCAGAACTTCACTGCCGTCAGACCGAGGGGCGTGCCGGTGAGGGTGACGGCCAAGCTCGAATGCATCAGCACCCCGCACAAGGTCAGCACGTTGGGCTGCCCAGCCTTGTAGCGCCCGGCGTTGATGGTCTTGGTGAAGCCGATTTTGCCCGGCTGCGCGCGGCTGTAGATAAATTCGGTCGTGTCCTGCAGGATAAGGATCGGACCTTCGTTCGCCGCAACGCGGGCCGCAGTCGCGGCGAAATGGCCGGCGAGAACGCTGTGTTCGGTCACACGCGGGTTGTCAAAGAAGCGGTAGGCCGCCTTCGCCGCTGCCCAGTCGCCACAGGCCGCCGGGATCGGCTTGCCCGGCGCTGCTGACAGCTGATCCAGCAACCGCTGCAGGCGGCGGACCAGGCGCTTGTCGGGAAGGGCCGCCGCGCAAAGCTCTTCCTGCCAAGCGGCTTCGCTGCTGCTGGTCTTGTCTCGCATCCGTGACGCCTCCGTGATTCGGCGTCACGGACAGAATCACAGCAGATTCATACGCGGCAATAGGCCCGCCGACGATGTGGGTAATCGAAAGCCGGTGAAGACCGCAGACGTGTATCCGGCGGCCATGAGCACCGCGGTGCTGGGGTCAAGCTTTCGATGGGGAGACGCGATGATATTCTTCGAGGAGAAGTTCGACCTCCTCGATGCTTTCATCGGTGAAGGCCAAGATCCCGTCGTCATCGTTGGCGCCGTAGACCCAGATGACGCCGTCCTCGGGCTCGAGACCGAGGGTCAGTTCCTGGATGAGCGCTTCGCTGACGCCGAGGTCCCTGGCGACACGTTCGACGGTGTAGACGTGATGCACCTTATTGCGCTGCATGATCAGGCCGCCGCTGATTGGGTCCGCAGTTGTGCGGATCTCCAATTCCACGGCAGCAAATCATCGATCCGATGGGCTGGGTGGGCTGCGATGCGCGCCAGGATATCGGCGAGCCAGGCCTGCGGGTCGATGCCACGCAGGGCTCGCTCGGCTGCATTGTTCGATAGGCAGATCTGCCCGTCATCGAGGAACCGGGTGAAGGATGACCAGCGGCGCAGCATGTAGTTGAAGGCCTTGGTCAGATCGTGTCCGCGCGAGAGCTTGTCGCGCGTCTCGATCATCCAGCGCTCG
>NZ_JAMYOA010000048.1:0-7906 GCF_040319515.1 Mesorhizobium sp. M0909 | reverse complement strand
CGCGGCAAAGGCAAGAAACTCGCGCTCGATGCTGTCCGGGTCGGGCCAGCCATCATGTACGACGATGCGATATTTGAGGTTGAGCCTAGCGTTGGGCGCCAGCTCCAGCTGCTCGTCTCGCACAAAGCTGGGATTAATGTAGCCAAATTTCGCGGTGTCGGAGAAGACGTAGACCGGGGAAGGGTGCCGCGGATTGGAGGGATGATCGAGGATGGCGAGGCCGGCTACGATATTCTGGTCACCATCCGCTACGCCACTGAGGTCGATCCAGCGCGCCTTGGCCCCGTTGGTGGTCTCGCCAGTCGCGCCTTCGCTATTGAGCATCCGGAACTCGCGGAGCGAGCGAGCTGCCCGCCACCCCAGACCTGAATAGCCGCCCCAGGGAGTCTCGTCCGTTATGGGCGTCGCGCTGAGAATGACGGCTTCCGTGCCGACCGTGAAATCCAGTTCCCAGTCGATCGTGTAATGATTGTCCTTAGGCACACAGATGCGAACAAGGCGGCGCTCGTGGATGACACTAGATCCGGTCGGAGAAATATAGTCGATCGATGTCGTCACCTCCGCCTGGTCTGGATTCAATCTGGCAACTTCGTCCCCAGCCACCCGCGTGCGCCCCTCGCTGAGGAGGCGGATTTCACCGTCTGTCGATACGGGCTCCTCCTCCCAATAATTGACGCCGTTGATGTATTTCCAGGAGAACCATACCCCGCGGTGCCAGACGTGATCAGACGGCTGGGAGACGGTGAGCGGCACGCCGCGGACAGTGCTCAGCGGATGAACGAACGGTTTTGCACCATCTACGTTGGCAAAGCTGTAGGTGGCGAGGGGCTCATCAAAGAAGCGCAGGCTGATCTTGTGGCCGGGATGATAGTCCCAATGGTAATTTCGTGACATGGTCGCTCGGGTTTGGTGGGGTTGACTTGCTACAACTGGAGGATCGAAAGCATCGGTGGTCTGCGGACTGCTCCACTGATTTCTCAGCGAGAACGTGGGTCGTCGGGACTGGGTCGTCCAGCTTCTTGTGGGCTCGGTTCGCGCGCAACGGGACCACTCGGCTCAAACCCGAGATGTCCGGGCGCGTCGTTTCACGTTCTACCCAAGACTTTCCGGAAATTTCTGTCGAACTCCAACTGATATGGAACTCCACTATCTTTAGCTGGCGCCCAACTCCTTGAGAAATTCGTAGCTGCGGAGGACATTGTCGTCGCCGGCAATCTCGAGTGTCGAGTGTTCGGCCGGGCTGTTCTTGACCACGTCGTAGACCCCTTTGATGTCGACAACTCCTGCTCCCAGCGGAATGATTGCCATGCCGCAACCGAAGACTGTGCCGCGCTTATCGGACCAGTCGCTGGGCATGTCCTTCCAGTGCACGTGCCAGATACGGTTCCGGAATACTTTTGCCATTTCGACTGGGTCGGTGCCCGCGAGCCAAGAGTTGCCTGTATCGAGATTAACGCCAACCGTATCCGGGTGCCCTAGACGGTCGAGCACCGCGCCTAAGCCTTCAATCGTACCAGTTACAGGACCGTGGGGCTCTAGAAGCAGCTTCACTCCCATGGCCTCAGCAAGACGAACCGGCTCGTAGAGCTTCTCGGCGATGACGAAAACTTGCTCGTCGCTCGTCAGACCGTGCCCCCAATCTGTCTTCGGCTCACCTTCTGTGGTGATTACATCGCGGACCTTCATCCCCGCCGCGAGGCGCACGGCCTTGGAAACCTCTGCGTTGCCGTATCGAGACGGTGCCGAAGCGTCCAGCAGATTGGCGTGAGCGCACACGCTAGTGACCGTCAGACCATGGCGGGCGAACATGTCATTGAGGTCGCGTGGATTGTCATCGAGACTGACGGTTGCACTGAAGCCAAATTCACGCCCAAGCAATCCACCAGGATGGTTATCGGTGACATCGGCATATTTGAAACCGAGGGCAGAGATACGCTCGAGTTGGTGCTCAAGCGGCGAGAAGGGATCAACGAGGGCGAAGCAGCCGACTTTCATGTCTTTTCTCCAAGTTTATGCTGGGTGGAGACCGCAGCAACGCTGAGGAAAGGGCCTCAAACGAAATCGAGGCCACGAAACGCGGGACCGGTCCCAAAGAGAAGAGTCTCGGCTTGGTGCCACGTTTGGAATAGATGTCTCATCTGGAATAGTGTTCCATCCTTTATCTCTCTTCAGTCGTCTGATGTCAATTCGAGAAAGACGGATGTTGGAAAAATCCGCTAAGAGTTCGAGAGGGTCGCGCCCAAGCGTCTAGGAAACGCAGGGCGAGAGCGCGCGCAGTTCGCCCGTCCCGCGGCCAGACCAGCGCCATCGGGTCCGCTATGGGGGAGGCCGTCGCAACACCCGGGGAATGAAGGGCACTCGCGAACACACCAGCGCATCGCTCGTGGTGAGCGATCGCAATGAGTCTTTCGTTAGCCTTCTCCCGTCATCGATTCTGGCGTTTGAGCGGCGAAGAGATACACTCTTTCTCTCCGCCAACGCCAAAGGCAGAACCCGCCTCACACGCAACGGTTGACGATGTTCTCCAGAACTTCCTGCCTGCCCGAACGCAGCCGCGGCTCGATTTTTTCCTTCACGACACGCTCAGAAATCCTTCCAGCGTACGCTTGCCGGAGAGCATTGCCCTCGCTTCCGCCGAATCCCAGCCGGCGTAGCGATCCTCCAGCGGGGCTGAAAGCGGCTTGTCCTCGATCATTTTCGCCGCCGCCGTCAGGCCGCGCGGGCAACAATCCATGCCGCCGATAGCGCGAGCAGAAGATCCTGCGGGTCGAGCGACTGGCGACGCAGCTTGGCGTCGAAATTAGGCGCCGGCCCGGGTGATCAACTGCTTCGGCTGGCCGAACGGCGTGTGCCAGAGGTAGTTCGGGTCGGCCTGCACCCATTCAAGTCCGCCCTTCGAGCCGTAGATGCGCAGCTTGAGCCCGTTCTCGTGGCCGGCCGCCACCTGGCTCGCCCAGATCATGCCCTTGGCCGGATGCGACTTGCCGACCGGTTTGAAGCGCACCATCACGTTGACATTGTCGTCGAGTTGCCGCCCCGGCACGGAGGCGTCGAGATCAGCGGAATGTAATCGAGCTCCAGCCCGCAGACGAAGCGAGCGAGATTGTAGGCATGCGTGCCGATGTCGCCCAGCGCACCGCCGGCACCCGCCTGCTTGGGGTCGGAGCGCCAGGCCGCCTGCTTCTGGCCGGTGGCGGCGAGGTCCTCGGTCAGCCAGTCCTGCGGATATTCCGACTGCACGATGCGGATGTCGCCAAGCATCCCCTTGGCTACCATCTCGCGTGCCTGACGGATCATCGGATAGGCGGTGTAATTGTGGGTGAGCACGAACACCTTGCCGGTCCTTTCGACCAGCGCGGCGAGTTTGTTTGCTTCCGCCAGCGTCGTTGCCAGCGGCGTGTCGCAAATGACGTGGATGCCGGCTTCGAGAAACGCCTTCGCCGCCGGCACATGGACATTGTTGGGCGTGACGATGGCACCGCCTCGATGCCGTCCGGCCGCTTGGACTCGGCCTTGGCCATCTCGGCGAAGGAGCTGTAGCTGCGCGCCGGATCGAGCCCGAGCTCCTCGGCCGACGCCTTGGCACGCGCCGGGTCGGCCGACAGGGCACCTGCCACCAGCACGAACTCATTGTCCATGCGCCCCGCGATCCGGTGCACGGCACCGATGAAGGCGCCTTGCCCGCCGCCGACCATGCCGTAGCGGATCGGGCCTCCTCCCGTTTCCGATTTCGATGCGCCGACCATGATTTTCTCCCTCGTTGTTGCTTACCCTCCCCCTCGCGGGCAGGGGAATCGCATATGGCGATTTTGGGGTTGAGTTTAGGCTGAGAAAGGATTCTTTGGAGAGGCAGTTGAGCGAAGGAGCGACTGCCATTTCCTGCCTTGAGAGCTACTTTGGCGCGGTGCCTGATCCACGCGCGCCCAACGCCACGCACCGGCTTGGCGACCTGATCGTGATGATGATCGCGGCAAGCCTGTGCGGTGCCAGCAATGCGACGGAATTTGCCTTGTTCGCGCAGGAGCGCAAGCAGGCGCTGTCGCGGCTGATCGACTATGACGCAGCTCCCAGCCACGACACCCTTCTCGCGGCTGCTGCGCCTGCTCGACCCGGAGGCCTTCCGTCGCGCCTTTCCTGCCTTTGCCGCAGCTTTCGCCCGAGCCAGCCGAGAGACGCCCGAGGTGGTGTCGCTTGACGGCAAGGCTTTGCGGCGAGCCTACGAGAAGGGCTTGGCAGCCAGTCCGCCGTTGACGGTGTCGGCCTTCGCCGCCGAGACCCGGCTGTGCCTGGCGGCAGTCCCGCCGAGCGATGGTGAGAACGAAGTCGAGGCCGCGCTCAACGTCGTCGAACTCATTGATCTTACGGGCAGATTGGTTACCGCCGACGCGCTCCACTGCCACACCCGCATGGCTGCGGCCATCACCCAAAAAGGTGGCGATTACCTGCTTGCGCTGAAGGGCAACCGTCGTCATTGGCTGCGCCGTGCCAACCTGCAACTGGCCGACGCCACCCCTTCCATTGCCGAGCGGACCGAGACCAGCCACGGCCGCAACGAGTGGCGGCAGGCCGAGATCGTGGCGGCGGCCGAGCCGCTGATGCCCGGCCACCTGGCCTTCATCCGCATCACCAGCCGACGCGATCAGGCCAAGCCGTTGATGCGCCTGTTCATGGCCTCCACGCTCATGGCCGCAGCGGGCGCTCGACCTCACTAGAGCTCATTGGCAGATCGAGAACGGCCTGCATTGGATGCTCGATGTCCATCTCGATGAGGATCTCAGCCGTGCCCGCAAGGACAATGCCCCGCCAACACGGCCCTTCTCAATCGCCTCGCCAGAAACATCCTTCAGGCCGCCGATGCTGCCAAAGTTCCCATCAGCCATCGCATCAAGAAATGCGCCTGGAACGACGACTATCTCATCAATGCCATCACTCATATGGGATAGCCCTGCCCTCGCGGAGAGGGCCGACGCGTAGCGTCGGGGTGGGGTCGCCGGGCGTGGAGCTCGGCATCAACCGACCCCGCCCGGCCCTTCTGGCCACCCCTCCCCCGAGGGGGATTGTTTGGACTGGGGACATCGCGAACAGATGTGCGAGGACATCGCGAACAGTTTTGCATGCTATCGCGCCAGGACATTGAGGTCGATGGTTTCTATTTTCTGATGTCTGAACCAGGCGTCGAAGACACCGTCTGTGGCGGTGGGCCTGAAGGCGACGGATTTTCCTGTGAAGGCCCTGCACAAACGCATGGTGCGGCCAAGAATGGAGACGAAGCCATGCTGCTGTACGCGGCGGATGAGATCGCCCTTGGCGTATTCGAACGGCTCGACCGTTTCGCGATAAGGGCGCAGCGATGCCCAGTAGCGATCGAGCGGCACGCCGCCGTCCAGCGCATCGTGGGGACGCTGGGCGTTGTAGACATGGCGCCACTGGTCGAATGCGTCCTGGGCCTTGGCGAGATCGGCGAAGGGCGGTCCCTGCAGCGCCTCGGCCTTGAGCGAGCGATGGAAGCGCTCGTCCTTGCCGAGGGTCTGGGGATGGCAAGGCCTGGAGTGGCTGACGGCGATGCCGGTTTCGATTAGCCAGACGGTGAGCAGCGTGAAGTCGTTGCGGCCGCCATCGCCCCAGGCGGGCCATTATCGGTGGCGATGCGCCACGGCAAGCCATAGCGGCGGAAGGCGGCGACCAGCCGGGCTTTTACGGTTGCGGTGGTCTGGTCGGCGCAGGCCGACAGCGCGACCGAGAAGCGCGAATGGTCATCAAGCACGGTGAGCGGATGCAGGCGGCCGCAACGCAAGGCGACGTGACCCTTGAAGTCCATCTGCCACAGATCGTTGGGGGCGGCATGCTCGAAGCGGATGAAGGGCTGCGCTCCACCGCCCGACGTTCCCAACTCAATGCCGTTGCGACGCAGGATGCCGGTTACCGTCGAGGCCGCCGGCGTGCCGATACCCTCGCGGGCAAGCACACGCGCGATCTTGCGTCCACCCCAAGCCGGATGCGCCATACGCACCGCAAGGGCCGCCGCTTCCACCTCCGGCGCGCTGCGCGCCGGGCTCGATCGTGGCCGCCGCGACTGTTCGACCAGCCCAGCCTCCCCCTCGATCCGATAGCGCGAAAGCAGCTTGTGGCCACAGGTCCGGCCGATACCGAAGCGCTGGCACAGCACGCTTACATTCGCTCCTTTCGCCGACGCCAGCCTCACAAACTCCAGCTTCTGCTTCATCACGCTTCTGTCCTCGAATGGCATCCCGAACCCCCTCGCGCAAAAGCGCAAAACTGTTCGCGATGTCCTCGCACATCTGTTCGCGATGTCTCCGGTCCAAACAGGGGATCCGAGGGGGAGGGAAAAAGCGCTAGATTCCCATCATGGCGCGCAGCACCTTTTTATCGGTCGCGCCGCCGGCGAAATCGTCGAATGCTTTTTCCGTCACCCTGATGATGTGGTGCTGGATGAAGGGAGCGCCTTCGGCAGCACCATCCTCCGGGTGCTTGAGGCAGCATTCCCATTCCAGCACCGCCCATGAATCGTAGTCATACTGGGCGAGCTTGGAGAAGATGCCGCCGAAGTCCACCTGGCCATTGCCGAGCGAGCGGAAACGCCCGGCGCGGTTCGTCCAGCTCTGATAACCGGAATAGACGCCTTGCCGGCCGGTCGGATTGAACTCGGCGTCCTTGGCGTGGAACGCCTTGATCCGCTCGTGATAGATGTCGATGAATTCGAGGTAGTCGAGCTGCTGCAGCAGGAAATGCGACGGGTCGTAATTGATGTTGCAGCGCTTGTGGCCGCCCACCGCATCGAGGAACATCTCGAATGTCGCGCCGTCGAACACGTCCTCGCCCGGATGGATTTCGTAGCCGACATCGACGCCGTTCTCGTCATAAACGTCGAGGATCGGCTTCCAGCGTTTGCCCAGCTCGGCAAATGCTTCCTCGATCAGTCCCGCCGGCCGCTGCGGCCATGGGTAGAGGTATGGGAAGGCCAACGCGCCGCAAAACGACACCGACGCCTTGAGCCCGAGATTCTTCGACGCCTTGGCGCCGAACTTCATCTGTTCGACCGCCCATTGCTGCCTGGCTTTTGGATTGTTGTGCACCGCAGCCGGCGCGAAGCCGTCGAACTGCGCGTCATAGGCCGGATGCACCGCCACCAGTTGCCCCTGCAAATGCGTCGACAGCTCGGTGATCTCGACGCCGGCATCGCTGCAGATGCCCTTCACCTCGTCGCAATAGGCCTGGGAAGACGCCGCTTTCTCGAGGTCGAACAGCCGGCTGTCCCAGGTCGGGATCTGCACGCCCTTGTAGCCGAGGCTAGCGGCCCATTTGGTAATCGAGGGAAGTGAATTGAACGGCGCGGCATCGCCTGCGAACTGCGCCAGAAACAGACCGGGACCCTTCATCGTCGACGGCATCGGCATCCTCCCTCTCTCTTTTCACGACCAAGCATAGCGTCGATCGGGCCAGCCTGTTTGGTCATTCGACACAGGCGCCGAGCGCGGCGCCATTCTGGCATTGCGGATGGCGAGCAGGTGGCGCGCGAAAACAATGCGCTAGCTGGCACGAACCATGCCCCGGCACGCCCCGGCTGGAGTGCATTGTTCACACTCACGCTGCACTTGGGGGCCGACCGATGTCGACTGCTAAGCCGCTGACATCCGTCGGCTGCTCTATTCATACCAACGACACGGACGCAGCTGCCTTCCGCGGCTTCGGCGTGCTGCCGTCTAGCCCCCTATACATGCTCTCATCACGCCGCATTGCTTCGAAGCGGCGCGGCTGCCCCTCGATCGCGGCAAGGCAGTCCACGCAAGCATCGTAGAAGCAGCGCTCATGCTGATAGAACGGGGCTCCAGCTATATGCGGCGTTGGCAGCACGTTGGGATAGAAGCGGAATGGCGCGTCCGAGGGC
>NZ_JAMYOA010000047.1:0-8276 GCF_040319515.1 Mesorhizobium sp. M0909 | reverse complement strand
CATATGGCACCGGGGTCGCTCTGGGGGGGGGCCCGGGGGTTGGGGCCCCCCCCGCGGGGGCCCTCCCGCCCCCCCCGGCCCGCCCCGGGGGCGGGCCCGCACCGATGGCCGGCGCGCGAGCGGTGGACGGCGCAGCCGTTGCGGCCGTGACAGGGGCGTGGCAGGGGTCGCCTCTCGGGCAGGCCGCGGGCGCGGCCTCTGCGGTGGACCGCCGCCATGCCTGCAAACTATCCGGCAACGCCGCGCCGGCCCGCCTGCCGGCCCGACCCGTTCATCCGGCTGGCAGGAAGAGACGGAAATCCTCCGGGACGAGCTGATCGCTGAGCCATGCCGCGAGATGGGCCGGGCCGAGATGGCGCAGATCGTCGTTGAAGTCGCCGAGCTGCGGCCGCAACACAAAGGCGAGGATCCCGGCCTCGCCGGCGCGTTGGCTGAGACGCTCGATGCCGTGCCGGCCGGCGGCGTCGGCATCGGCTGCGATGTAGAGGCGGCGGCAGCCGGGCGGGAACGTCAAGCCGGCGAGGTGATTGGCCGAGGTGGCTGCGGCCACCGGCAGCACCGGCACCACGGTCCGGAGCGAGGCCATCGTCTCGAACCCCTCGCCCGCGGCCATGACCGGGACGGTCGCACCGGGCTGGTGGCCTAGCCAAATGCCGTTGCCCAGGAGATCCCCCAGCGAGCGGCGGGGATCGGCGAGCTGCGCCTTGCCCTGACCCGAAGGATCAAGCCAGGTGCGCTGCAGGCCGGTGATCTGCCCGTCGAGACTGGTGACAGCGGCAATCAGCGCAGGCAGGGTCTGCGTCTCGCCCGTCACGAGATCCCTGTAGTAGCAGCCGGGATGGAAACGCAGCGCGCGCTCATAAGTCGAAAGCAGAATGCCGCGACCGGCGAGATAGCGTTCGGCCAGCGTGCCCGCGATCGGCTGCGACATGGCGAACAGTCGACGCGCGGCCTCAGGGGAGCCGCGTGCCGCGGCTGGCTGGCCCTGCGCGCCAGGAGGCCGGGGCGGTGGCAGCGGCATGGAGAGGAAGCGACGTGCTTCATCCGCGACTTCGCGGAAGTCGACCAGACCACAGCTCTGCTCGATGACGTCAAGCAGGTCGCCATATTCCCCCGATGACTCGTCGGCCCATTTTCCGGCTGCCTTACCGCCGACCGCCTTGAGCCGCACATGCATGGAACGGCCGGGCGTGTTGCGGACATCGCCGACCATCCAGTAATTGCCGGAGCGATGGCCGTTGGAGAGATATTCGCGGCACACCGCCTCGGCATGTTCGCCAAGGCGGCTTGCCAGCTCGGAGGCCGAGCCGGTCATGATAGCCTCCCCTCAAGCCGCCGCGGTACGGCCGATGACCCCGACCAGCGTATGGCGCTCGAGGAGCGCGACGAGGATGGCGGACCCTTGCTCGCTCGTCGGGATGAACAGCCGCAGCTTCCAGGAGATGATCTCGGAGATTAGCCCCAGCGCCTTCAGCCGGGGAACCATGGCATCAGTGAAGCCGATCAATTCGACACGGTAATCGTTCATGACTTGGCTGCGGCGCAGGATCAGGCCATCGCCTAGTTGCAGTCCGATCTGTCCGTCGACAAGCCCCGTCCATGCCTCGTCCGGTGCAAGCGCCGGCACATCGTCGAGCCCCAGATTGCGGAACATGGTCGCGACAAGGGTCGGCGCGATGTGACGCCCGATGATGCGTTCGCCGGCATCGGTCTGCATGCGATAAACTCGACAGTCGTCGTCCGGCAGCCGACGCCAGATCGGCAGCAGCAGACCCGTCACGGTGTGGAAAGTGCTGGTGGTGAATTCGGGGACGGCGTCGATTTCTGCCTGCCAGAATTCACAGAAGAGTTTTCGGTCGGCGGGCTGCCAGAGTGTTTCGGCAAGTGCGTCGAGGCCGAAGCGCAGCTCGTCGGTCGGCCGCAGCAGGCGCGCGCGATGCTCGACGGTTCCGTCGTCGAGCATCAGGCTCGCCGTCGGCAGCCGGATCGCCGCGCGGCTCGACCGTGTGTTCACCAACAGAACCGATTGGGGCTCCGCCCGGACGATGGCCAGCGCGTCGACGAGGCCGAGCGGCCGGATACGGTCCTTGCGCGCGACGGTGAGCACATGTGACTGCGCGCCGGAGACTGGATGGGTATAGACGGTCCTACGATCGGTGACGACGATGCTCTCCGCCGTGATCGTCTCCAGACCCTTGTCATAATTGCCGGCGGCTATGGCGCCTTCTATTCTTCCCACCATCAACTGCTCGAACACCTCGAACAGCAGGTTCTGGGTCTCGATGCGCAGCGCCAGCAGGCGATTGAGCCAGGTCGTGATCGGCGGTAGTTCGTCGCGCAGCCCGCCTTCATCAGTCGTCAGCGACAGGCCGGTTACCGTCTCGAAGGTCGTGAGCGAGCAGCCGTCGATCTTGCCCTGGTGCAACAGAAGATAGAACTGGCGAAGGGCCGCACGGGCATAGGGGCTTTCGAGATTGTCCTCGGACCGGAACAGCCCTGCCCCGCCGGTCTGGCGCTGGCCGCGCGTGATCGCGCCAAGCGTGTCGAGCCGTCGCGCGATCGTCGACAGGAATCGCTTGCCAGCCTTCACGTTGGCGGCCATCGGCCGGAACAGCGGCGGTTGCTTCTGATTTGTGCGGTGGGTCCTTCCGAGACCCTGGATGGCGTTGTCGGCGCGCCAGCCGGCCTCGAGCAGATAGTGCTTGCGCAGCCTCTGGTTCTTCACCCCAAGATCGGCGTGATAGGAGCGGCCTGTACCGCCGGCGTCGGAGAAGATCAGAACGCTCTTGTCGTCATCCATAAAACTCTGGGTCTCGGCGAGGTTGGCCGAGCCTGGGCGGTTTTCCACGGCAAGCCGGTCAATACCGTCGCCGCCGGTCTTCTTCACGATGCGCCGCGAGCGGCCGGTCACCTCGGCAACGGTGTCGGTGCCAAAGTGATGGATGATCTGGTCGAGCGCGCTGCCGACCGGCGGCAGCGATGCGAGTTTTTCGATCATCTCGTCGCGCCGGCGAACCGCCTCGCGGCACTGGACCGGGTTGCCATCTTCGTCGTGAACGGGCCGCGAATAGACATTGCCATCGGCGTCCGAGTATTCCTCGAACAACTGCGTCGGGAAGGAATGCATCAGGTACCCGCCGACATACTCGCGCGGCGTGACGTCGACATGCAGGTCCGACCATTCCTCGGTCGGGATTTCGGCAAGTCGCCGTTCCATCAGCGCTTCGCCGGTCGAGACGATCTGCACGACCGCCGAATGGCCATCCGCGAGGTCCTGTCCGATCGCGCCGATCAGCGACGGCGTCATCATCGAGGTGATCAAGTGCGAGAAAAAGTGCTGCTTGGTGCTCTCGAAGGCTGAACGCACGGCCGATTTTGCGTCGCGGTTCAGCGTGCCGGCCTTGCTGGTGATGTTGGTCGCCTCGAGCGCGGCGGTCAGGTTGTTGTGAATGACCTGGAACGCATCGGCATAGGCGTTGTAGATGCGGATCTGCTCCTCGGTCAGCGCGTGCTCGAGGAGGTCGTATTCGACACCGTCATAGGAGAGCGAGCGCGCCGCATAGAGGCCAAGCGATTTGAGATCGCGGGCGAGCACTTCCATTGCTGCGACACCGCCATCCTCAATCGCGGCGACGAATTCGGCTCGGTTGGCGAACGGAAAATCCTCGCTGCCCCAGATGCCGAGACGCTGCGCATAGGCGAGGTTCTCGACCGCGGTCGCACCGGTCGCGGAGACGTAGACGACGCGCGCGTGGGGAAGGGCGTGCTGCAGCCGCAGTCCCGCCCTTCCTTGCTGCGACGGGGCGACGTCGCCACGCTCGCTTTTGCCGCCAGCGGCGTTGGCCATGGCGTGGGCCTCGTCGAAGACGATGACCCCATCGAAAGATTTTTTCGCCCCCGACGGGCTTTCTCCAATTCCTGTCTGGCTTTCTTTAATCCCGGTCTGGCTTTCGGCCCTCCCCGCCGACTTTTCTCTGTTGCCCGTGGGGTCTTCGTCCCTCCTCGCCGGCTTCTCTCCAGTCCCTGTCGGGCCTTCGGCCCTCCCCGCCTCTTGGCCAACCCAGTCGAGGATCTGAGCGATCCGCGATTTCTTGCCCTCCCGTTCCTGCGAGCGCAGGGTTGCGTAGGTCGTGAACAGGATGCCTTCGGCAAGGCGGATCGGCGTGCCCTGCCGATAGCGTGAGAGTGGCTGCACGAGGAGTTTTTCCTGGCCAAGTGCTGCCCAGTCTCGCTGAGCGTCTTCCAGCAATTTGTCGGACTTGGAAATCCAGATCGCGCGGCGCCGCCCCTGCAGCCAGTTGTCGAGGATGATGCCGGCGACTTGCCGTCCCTTGCCGCAGCCGGTTCCGTCACCCAAAAACCATCCACGCCGAAACCGGACAGCGTTCGTAGCTCCTTCTGGCGCGGCCGAGACGACATCGCAGGTCTCGTCAACCGTCCAGGCGCCGGTGAGATGACCGCAATGGGCTTCGCCGGCATAGATGACGCTTTCGAGCTGGGCGTCCGACAGCAGGCCCTCGTCGATGATCGCATCAGGAAGAAGCGGCCGATAGGAAGGTTTTGGTGGCGCGACGGCGGCCATTGCGGCCGACTGTACGAGGGGCGTCGGATGGGGTTTGGCGCGGGGAATGTCGATCGACTGGAGCGCGTAGGGTTCGTAGATTGACTCGGTGAGCCGGCCGCCCTCCTCCGGCATCCAGTCGCGCAATTCGTAGGCAAGGGGAACAGCCGGCGTGCTGTTTGCCATGACCTGGCGAGCGGGCTTCGCTCGCGCAATCGGACGGACCGATTGCATTGCCTTTGGAGCAGCCGTTGAGACAGCGAGGGGTGCGGCTCTCCGGGATCGGGCAGCCATCTGCATGGCGGCATTGCGCAGGATGCCGCTGGACAATGCACCGATCGAATTCGGGAATCCACCCAAAGTCCGGGGCGGCAGATCGGAGATCCAGGAGAGCAGCGTTTCGACATCCTTGGCCTTGCCCGGCAAGGCGACGAAACGCGACGGATCGACGGCCGGCACCTTGTCGATGATCGTCAGGCGGGTCTCGGTGGTGGTTCCGTGGCGGGCATAGACGCGGCCGTCGATCGCTGCGGTGAAGATGACCGTGCCCTGCTGCTGCAGGCGTTCGAAGGCGAGCCGCCATTTCGGGTTTTCGGGAGACAGCCCGGCGCCGGTGATGGCGACAAGACGACCGCCCGAACGCAGGCGTGCGAACGCGGAAGAGAGGTGCCGCCATGCCGCATCGGCGACATGGCCGTCGACATAGGCGCCGACGCTGAAGGGCGGATTCATCAAGACGAGGGACGGCTCAATGGCCGCGTCGAGATGGTCGTCGATATGGGCGGCGTCGTGCCGCGAGACGGGGAACTGCGGAAATAGCAGGCCGAGCAGATCGGCCCGCGTTGCGGCAAGCTCGTTAAGCGCGATCGAGGCGCGCGCCATCTCGGCATGGACGGCGAGCAGACCGGTGCCGGCCGAGGGTTCGAGAACGAGGTCGCAAGATGCGATCGCCGCGGCGCGCGCCGTGACGAAGGCCAGCGGCAAGGGCGTAGAGAACTGCTGCATGGCCTGGCTCTCGTCGGAGCGTCGCCTATGGGTGGGAAGAAGTTCGGCGATGCGTTTCATCATCGCCAGCGTTGCCTGCGGCGTGGTGGACCGGAACAGGATCGCAGGGCCGAACCGGCGCAGAAACAGCACCTGGGCGACTTCGAGCGCCTCATAGGCGTCCTTCCAGACCCAGAACCCTTGCGCATCGCTGCCGCCAAAACTTGTCGTCATGGCGGTGCGCAGTGCGGCGGTGGTGACAGGCTCGCCCTGTTCGAGGAAAGGCAAAAGCAGCATTCCCGCCTGATGGATCGCCGGGGCGGTGTCGATGGCGTCTTGTGCCGGCACGCCGAGGGGAGCGGCCGTCCGGGCGACGGCAGATGTGGTCGAAACGATGTTCATGGAGATGTCCTTCGCGAGAGGGGAGTGGCGCCCGCGCCGGCACTCTCTCCGCGCCAGCCGGGCCGCACTCCTCCCGGCTCCCCTCTCCCTCTGGCGCCGATGCAACAAACGGGTTGCGCTCTGCGCAAAGCCATGACTCAATGCGGGGACAGGGATGCGGCGGCGACCTGGAGCTGTGGAGGTGATGCGACAGTTCAGAATTGGCAGTGAGGTTTACGAGGAAGGGACGCCTGACCTGCAGGCGGCGCTGGCCAACGCCTATGCCCGCACCGAGCGTCCGCTATGCCTGTGCCGCGAGGCGGGCTGCCCGATGTACATCGCCCGCATCGGCGACCTTCATCTGATCAAGCGCATGCCGCTGAGCGGCGGCGGGCATGATCCATCCTGCGATTCATATGAATCACCTTACGAACTGTCCGGGCTGGGTGCACTGATGGGCAGCGGGATACAGCTCGATCCGCAAAGCGGCATGGCGGCCCTCAAATTGGACTTCAGCCTGTCGAAGACAGGGAGCCGGGCAGCATCCGTGCCTGCGGGGCAAAGTTCCGCCAGCGTAACCGCCGATCCCAGGAGGATGTCGCTGCGTGGCCTCCTTCATTATCTCTGGCAAGAGGCCGAATTGACGGTCTGGACATCCCGATGGGCCGGCAAGCGACATTGGTGGAATGTCCGCTGGCATCTGCTCGAGGCTGCCGGGCAAATGACGGTGAGGGCCGGACCGCTCGCGGATACCCTGTTCGTGCCCGAGCCGTTTCGCGCCGAGAACAAGGAAGCGATCGAGCAGCGTCGCAACGCGGTTCTCGGCACGGCGCTCCCGCCGAAATCCGGCCCACGAAAGCTGCTGGTTCTGGTCGGCGAGGTGAAGGAGATTGTTCCTGCCCGCTCCGGTCAGAAACTTGTCATCAGGCATTTGCCCGGTTTTCCCTTTATCATCGACCATGCATTGCACCGCCGCTTGCAGGTACGTTTCGAGAAAGAATTGTCGCTGTGGGGAGCGGATTCGACTTCACATCTGATAGTGATCGCGACCTTTGGACTGAACCCGGCCGGACTCGCCATCGTCGAGGAGATCGCGTTGATGGTGGTGTCCGAGAACTGGATCCCTTACGAGACGGTCCCTGAGAAGAGGCTCGTCGACGCGCTCGCCCGCCTTCACGAGAAGAGCGTGAAGGGATTGCGCTACGACCTGCAAACCGACCAGCCGATCGCCAACGCTTTGCTTCAGAACAGGCAGCAGCCGATCGCGCTCTTTGTCGTCCCGGCCGGTGCGGACGAAACGTTCGACGCTTCGCTCGACGAAATGATCGCCGCGCGTCCGGAGATCGGCTCCTGGGTGTGGCGGGTCGGCGAAGCCGATATGCCGCCGCTACCGCTCTGAGCGTCGGCGGAATTTCGAACGAGGGCTCAGTATGTCTTACGCAAGGCCCAGCTTCTTCTTGAGCTCGGCATTTTCCTTGCTCAGACGGTCAGCAAGCAGGTTCTTAAGGCGCTTGTTTTCTTCTTCGAGCGCGACAAGATCATAGAGATCGCCGCTATCTGAAGAAGGTGCGGCAGCTCTTTTCCAATAATAGTAGGTCTGCTCGGATATGTCGGCCTGGCCGACCGCAATCTTGCTGGTCGCGCCCCCAGCGATCGATTTCTCGATCTGGGCAAGCTTCTGGGCGCGCTCCTTCTCAGAATAGGTCTTCCGGGCGGTCCGCACTGCCCCCGCAGGTTCAGCGGCCTGGGGCCGTGGTCTCGCCCGGTTCTTGCGGGTCGGCTTGGCGAGCTCTGCCTTCGCTTTCTTTGCTCGCGGAACTTTCTTCTTCGCTTCAGGGGCTTCCACTTTGGCTGGTGCCACTGTTGTCTCAACAGTTTGAGCTTCCTGAGAATCGGCCACGATATGCTCCGCTTGTGGATTGTCACCCTCTTCAGCATCGATGGGTCTTATACTGGAGTCAATGAGCTCAGAATTTGGCAACTGCGCACCATCAGACAGCTGCGTCATTCCCGTGACAATGGACAGGTCGAGACCGCCCCAGATCGAGTGGCTTGGCTTTTGCTTGCCGCGCTTCTGTTTCACTTCCACGATAAATGGCCGGATCTGGCGCTTCATAGTCCCTTCCTTGATGTGAGGACGACTTGCAAGCCAAGTCGCTGTTTCGCGTCAGCGAGTATCCTACGCCCAGGCATCTTATCGCTCTTGCCGAGCTTTATCGGAGAAGGCCAGCGACGAGCAAGCGAGGTTTCACTGATCTCGGGGACTGGCTAGAGCACGTCCTGTGATCGATGAATCGATTGTGATGTGACGGCTGCGTTTTGTGCTGATTCAACATCCACCTCGAGGGAG
>NZ_JAMYOA010000046.1:0-9024 GCF_040319515.1 Mesorhizobium sp. M0909 | reverse complement strand
AAGCTCCTCGGCTCCTTGCTTCAGTGTCAGTATGTCTCGCTCATCACCTCAAGCCGCGCCAGATGGGGTCAGCTTGGCGCTTACACATTGTGGAATAAACGAGGTGTTGGCTGTCTCGGCGATCCCTTTACCGGCGAGTGGATTCAACGCCCTCTGTCAGGTCGAGATGGTGCGCCCCAGCTTTGCCAGCGACCCTGGCAATGGCCGCCGTGAGATGGAAAGGCGCCGCGCTCAGATCAGCGAAATTTGCCGGACAGCTGCGCAGACAAGACTGCTTCGTCGGGGATATTGAGGTATGCCGTCGAAAGAGCGGGACCACTTTCAATCTCCGCCAGTTGTTCGGCACTGCGGTCCACGATCGTAACGTGATAGTCCCCGGTGTCCGCGAGCAACCGAGCCATCGTCGAGGCGATCTTTCCCGATCCGATGGTGACGACGCCCTTTCATTTTATTCCTCCTGCGACCCCTACCACCGCCCGAGCGCGTTAAGCTTATCAGATCATTGGAGAAGATCGACGACGACAGGCCTTGCGGCACGCCGTTGTGCAGCCGCAGCGCCTCGTCGAAATGTAACCAGCGCTGCCAAGACGATCGGCACCATTTCCAGTTCATCGTCGTGCCTGAGGATGCGGTCGTGATGGCCGACCTCAGGAGGTTCACACGTGATCTGATACCCGCGTCATGCATCCGGTCCCACGCCTCGAATCGATCATGATGCTTCCGAGCGGAGCGAAGCCGAATGGATCGGAGCGCGCGTTAGTGTGTCCTGATGTGGACATAGGGACTGCGACCAGGGAACGCCGTCCCTATGCCCTGCGGGTCCAGACCGCCTCACCCGCTGGCTCGATCCTTTCGAGCGTCACCGGATCTTGAACGTCTCGATCGGTCATCCGTCAAGGCTTGCAAGCCAATCGTTGTTGTAGACCGTGTCTTGATAATGGCTCGAGCGTGCTCGATTGAGTGGGACCTGTCCTCCAAGCGGACATTCATCAGGGGCGCGCAGCGATCCCGCTACACATTCAGATGCCTTATACATGGCCGCAACCGAAATCTATGTGCCCTTGACCCCCGGGGAGCCATCCATACAAGGGTTGAGGTCCGGACTATCGGGCGGCTGGAAGAGCAGTTGGCAGCCGCGCGGCCTGCCCGGACATCCTAACCGTTGGATGAGCGCTTACTTGTCCATCGGTCGGCTCTTTGCTCTCGATGGGCTACTCATCGCCTGCATCGAGCGGTTTGCTGTGACCGCCGCAGATGGAGAAGATAAATTCAGATATTTTCGCGGGCAACCAGCACCAAGCCGCGTCAGCGCCTCCTGTGGACTAACGCCAGCGGCCGCTGCGAGGTCATTGACGGTGAAGTCTTCACTCAGCAATTCCACAAAGATGCCCGGGCTACAACGTCCCGCGGGAATGTCCGTTATATCAATGGTTAAATATTCCATAGATATTCTTCCTACTAAAGGTGCTAAATATTCTCCCAGCCGAACGAATACTTTGTTCGCGCAGGACCATGGAAGGCCATGCTTATACCCAATCGCGACGATTGCTATGCGACTGGCCCGGGCCGTACGAAACGTTGCTCCATATCCAACGGCCTCCCCCTTGGGCACGTTCCGCACATCAAGTATTCTTGCTCTGAGCTTGGCCACGGGCTGCAGGGGATTTGTCCGTGTACCGGCGTTATTGATCCCGTACAGTGCCGATCCTATGCGCACCATGTCAAAGTGGTAGGATTTGCCGAGCCATACACCGGCGGAGGCAGCGAGACTGCCGCGCGTGGGTTTAAGAAGATCATAGACTGCCCGAAAACGATCCCTTTGCAATACGTTCGTCGCGTCCCAAATGCATTCGCCGCACGCGAGGTGGCTGAGCACGATCGAAGGGCGATACCTCTCGAAGGTGCGTAGCAGAATCTGGCGCTGGACATCACCAACGCTGAGCCCAAATCGAGAGAATCCAGTTTCCACATTGAGAAAGTACGTTTGGGCCTCTCCGGCTGTGCTGACTGCGTGCAATTCCTTGCAGTTATTCACAACGGGTATCAGGCCATGCGACTTATACCACGTGCCAAACCTATCGAACTCATCGCGAAAAACCGCAATTGCAATTTCACTAAAGGAAGACCTTAGAAGCAGAGCTTCATCCAAATTGGCAACAAACAGTAGATCGCAGCCAGCATCTATGAGTGTACTTGCAATGTTTACAAGGCCAAGTCCGTACGCGTCACTTTTGACGACTGCGGCCACCCTTACCTGAGGCCCGACAAGGGTCGAGACGTTCCGGAAATTCGCTCGAATAGCCGCCAGATCTATTTCCAATACAACGTCGGTCGGCCGCGCTAGAGACAACGTAATCTACTCTCCAAAGGTGTCTGGAAGCCGTCTTCCTGTGTCGAAACGCGGCGACGTGACACATTATTTGTCATTTCGGCAAAACGCTGACTACTGCAAACTCCTAATAATCTTCCGTCGGCTTTAATGACGGGACCGAGAAGATAACATAGCCGTCATTTGGCAAAGGACAATTTCTTGTTAACATGATGTTGCTGGGCCGAAACATTAAAGCAATATAATTTTACAGAAATGGGTAAAGTTTCACGTCAATATTCATGCGCGATGGTTAGACTAATCGATCCATTTTCTATGGTCGATGGGCATGATCCCACCGTTTTAGGCCAATGTCGCCGTAGCTTTTGAAGGCCGCGGTTGGAGAGCAGTCTTTCTCCATGAACTGGGGAGCGCGGCACTGACACTCACCGTTCATCCATGGAAATCTCACCACAGATCAGCGAAAGTACCGGTACGCAGGGCAGAACGCTGGGTTTTCGCCCTGGCGCGCACAATCACGGCGGCAAGGGGGCAAGCTCTACATGTTCGTAGCCATCGACCGGAGCAAGTTCGCCTTCGCTGAACTGATGAACGCGGCACTAGACGTGTTGCGGCCGGTTCCTGGGCGGATTCAAGCGGTCGTCGCAACATCGATTATGTTCCCTCACGACCGCAATTCGTCAACCGCCTCCGCCGGCGTTTTCCGGCCCGGGGTTTTCTCGGTCGGGCATTGAGGGCTGCGGTCACGGCGGCGATCTCGTCGGCTGAGTGGACGCTGGTCGGTGTCTTTCGGGAAGTGCTGACGCAGCGCCCATTGGCGTTTCTCGTTGGTGCCACGTTTGCCAGGGGCTTTGCGGATCGCAGAAGTAGACTTGACACCCGCGTCGATCTTGAGGCGATCGTGCTGAGCCATTTCGGCTCCCTGCTCCCAGGTCAGCGAATGGCGTAGTTCTTCGGGCAAGGTGATGATGCTGCGCGTAATCGCATCGCGCACGCCTTCGGTCCCGTGTCCCGCCGGTGCAAGGCCATTCTTCATGCGCGGAACTTCGCCATGCCCCGCGAGCCGGGGAAGATGCAGCAACATCGTGAAGCGTGTCGTACGCTCAACCAGCGTGCCGATCGCCGAGCTGCCAAGACCAAGGATGAGGTCTCGCAGTGACCCGGTACCGCGCGACGCTGGCCAGTCGCTGCTCCACATAAGTGCGCAAGCTCGTGTTGAGCGCAAGCTTGGTCGATTTGGGTCGACGGGCCGATCGCTCGGCGTGCCATTGGGCTGATGATCTGCAGTTTGCGTTCGGTTGTCCAGCGGTCGACGCCGGGACACCGCCAACCACAGTTCGACTTCTAGATACTCGTTAGACATAAGCCCATCCTCAAGCATGGGCTTGAGCCTTCCTGCTTGTGCTGAGTGGCCGGTCGAAAGTGGGCGGCAGTCAAGTGTCCTGGATTATCTTCGTTGACCATTGGTCTCCTTTTAGCTGCCCCGTAATTTGCGCAGCAGTGCTCAGTATGAGGAGATCTTCGAACGAGAACTCTGATTGGAAGGAGAGCGCCGCATTGCTGCCAGGATACAATCCTGGGATGGTGTTAGCCTCAAGATAGACGGGGGTGCCGTCATTAAAGATAAAGTCGAAGCGCACAAGCCCTTTGCAGTTCAATTGCCTATAAAGCCTGAGGGCATCATCGCGGACACGTTCTGCCGCCAGCCCATGAAGTATCCTGGGTGTGGCACGCTCATCGACCAGCTTTCGCTTCAGCCGGTCGTCGTAGAAGCGCCAGCCGTCTGGAAGGTCGAATAGTACGGCATCGCCTATAATCATCTCTAGGCCAACCTGAAAGATGCCGACGGTACCGAATGGCCCATCGATGAATTCTTCAAGGCGAAATCTGGATCGGTCGGTAGGATCGATCCTGGTAATTGCCTCGGCGGCTGCCGCCTGGCCATCCAGCATTTTGATGCTAAGACTGTTCCCCTCGTCAATTGGTTTGAGGACCAGTACCCGCGAATGCTGGAGTTCGCGCGGCCAAGACCGAGGATCTCCCAGCGCTGTTACTAAGCAGCCGTGTGGGACTAGATAGCCCAAACCTCGAAGCAATGAGACAAATATTTCTTTGTTCATTCCGATCGCGGAGGGCAGTGTTGAGGGCCCTGAGTAGGGAACGCGTAGGATGTCAAGGAACCCTTGCATCGTACCGTCTTCGCCTCCTGCACCATAGGCAACATTCAGTACGAAGTCGCATTGGCGGACGGCGCGAAGAAGGTAGTCTACGTCGTTCGGGTCCACAACGTCAACTGAACAGCACAGTCTTTGAAGGTACGGTAACAGTACATCTCTAGTCGCAAGAGAGCTCCCTCGCTCAGTTGATGAGCCTCCGGCAAGAAGAATTAGGCGCGTCCTAGACATGACTTCTCGTGCGGCCGAAAGCAATTTGGCGTTATTCATATCGTCTTCCTCCCTAAATGCGATCTTGCGCTAAGTGCCGCTCTGGGCTGCATCGTCGACTTACAACTTCTTAATGCCTTGTTGAACATCTCGGCGAGGAGCCGGCCTCGCGCTTCAACGGGTTCGGACTGGCCAAGGCCTAAAAGAGCGCCTCTGGGCGTAAGATGACGTTGTTGCCTTGACATGTTGCTTCGTCCCATGAGATCGCGATTACCTTAGACATGAAAGTCGGCAGCTCCTGACGCCTCGCAACGTAGATCGCAAAAGTCGTGCCAAACTGCGCAGAAGAGACGCAGAGAGAGAAAATTTCGGTTCAATGGCTTAGAAGAGCGCGGTAGAACCGGCCAAGCACCATCGTGTCGCTGACTCACGCACCCGACAGTAGTTGTCGGTTGTCGAGCATCTCACAAGATAGGGTTGGATAGTGATGGGGTTGTCTAATCGCCGCTGGGACGTCAAGCATGTAATTGCGTCGAGACGACGCTGCCGGGTGCATGGTTGTCTTCGCGGTCGACATCAGTCGCCGCATGATGGAGCTCCGCGGACGAGCCTTCAATGTGGACGACGCACTTTGCTGAGACAGCGGTGCAACCCCATCAGCGGAATGGCTCGGCTCACGTCCCGGCAGGGACGTCTCAGGCGCTCAGATCCTGAACCCTATTCGCAAGATTTCATGCTGTGGCGCCTGCATTTCGATCAAAGAACTCACCGGTCTTGAGCATCGAATGCATTATCACCGCCAGTTTGCGCGCCACAGCCACGGCAGCTCGTTTGAAGCTAACCCTCTCCCGGAGCTTGAGGCCCCACGTGCGCAGGCTGCTGTCGATCGAGCTGCGTGTCAGGATGACCGCCGCAGCCTCATAGAGAAGTCCCCGCAAATGTCGATCGCCGCGTCGGGATATATGGCCGTCAAAATCGACTTCTCCCGATTGGTAGCGGCGAGTTGTCAGGCCGATCCAAGCGGCAACAGAGCGGGACTTCTTGAAGTTGCCCGGATCTTCAATGGCAGTGGCGAAAGAGGTTGCGGTAATGGCGCCGATGCCGGGGATCGACATGAGTATGCGGCATGCTTGGCTTTGACGTGCATCTGCGACAAGCTGGCGCCCAAGCTCGGCGGCACGGATGCGAATGCTGCGCCAGGCTTCCAACATCGGTAGGACGACAGGAGCAAGCTCGCTCTGATCGATAAGAAGGCTCCGGACATTCTTTTCGAATGTAGTTCCCTTACCGGCGGGAACGAGCAAGCCGAACGTTTTCATGATCCCTCGGATCTGGTTGGAAAGCTCGACGGTGATCCGGACCAGCCGAGTGCGTGCTGCCACGAGCGCGCATCGATGCAGATCGCTGGCAATCCCTCGGCGCGCAGCGCATGATAGAACCAAACTGACAGCGGGCCGGTTTCGAACACGACGCGCTTTGCGGCCGGCGCCCGCTTGCGGACAAGCTCGGCAATGATCCTGGGATCAGATGCGCACTTCCCGCGCCAGATCCGTTCGCCTTCACGGCGGATCGACACTGCCGTCTCTTTCATCGACACGTCGAGACCGATATGTTCTTCCATGGCTGTTCTCCGTTGATGCTGGGCCCGGCGTCCAGTCGTGAGCCCGTATTTCATCTTATCGGGGAACAGCCACCCTCCAAGGCTATGATCGGTTCAGGGCGCGTCGCTCCCGCGATTACCCCATGTGGACGCCCCCTCGACGGCATCGATGTGCCAGAATGGTGGTGTTTGACAGCCACCGTAAGAGAGGGAGCGTCCACAATGGAAGTTAACACGATCGGGTTGGACCTAGCGAAGAATGTATTTCAGGCGCATGGAGCCGATGCGGCGGGCGCCATTGTTTTCCGCAAGCAACTGCGACGCGACAAGGTGCTTGCGTTTCTCGCTGGGCAGCCGGCCTGCTTGGTCGCCATGGAGGCCTGTTCTGGGGCGCATCACTGGGCGCGCGAGATCGGCAAGCTCGGGCACACCGTTCGTCTGATCCCGCCATCCTATGTGAAGCCTTTCGTGAAGCGGCAGAAGAACGACGCCGCCGATGCCGAGGCGATCTGCGAGGCCGCGCAGGGGCCGACCATGCGCTTTGTCGCCGTGAAGAGTGAGGAGGAGCAGGCGAGTGCGGCCGTATTCCGGGCTCGTGATCTGCTGGTGCGGCAGCGCACCCAGACGATCAACGCCTTGCGCGGCCATCTCGCAGAATATGGACTGGTCGTTGCCCAAGGCCCTTCTCACATCGCCAAGCTGATGGAAAAGGTAGAGGATCCTAAGGGCGATCTGCCAGAAGCAGCCCGCCTGGCCCTCACCATGCTGGTCGATACGCTGAGATCGCTGGAGGAAAGGATCAAGCAGCTCGATGCCGAGATTGCACGGCGTGCCCGAGAGGATGAGACGTGCGGCGGTTGGCAACAATCCCCGGCGTTGGTCCGATAACGGCAACGGCTCTGGTTGCACTGGCGCCTTGCGCCGCAATCTTCCGAAAGGGGCGCGACTTCGCCGCTTGGCTGGGCCTGACGCCGCTGCAACGCTCAACCGGCGGTAAACAGAAGTTCGGTGCAACATCGAAGATGGGCGAGCGTACTTTGCGTCGCCTGCTTATCATCGGAGCGAGCGCTGTCGTGCGTCATGCTCGTCGGCGAGGCATTCGTGAAGGATCGTGGCTTGGGCGCATGCTCGCCCGCAAGCCGCCAATGCTTGTGGTCGTCGCTCTTGCCAACAAGATGGCCCGCATCGTCTGGGCGCTCATGGCAAGAGGTGGGACCTACAGGGCTCCGGCCGTGGCAGCATAGCAGCTCGGTCTGAGGTCGTCGCAGGTGTAGGAAGGTCACACGGAGAGGTATGGCGCGACAGTCGATGAGAGACGGATCGGAAAAACCAGTTCAGCACAGAGCGCTTCGAGCGCGCGGTAGTGATATGGATCCGATCGGCGAACTCCCATACGGGCCGGCGGCAAATGGAAGGCCGCATCAGAGGCCGGACAGATGTCAGCACCCGACTACGCGCCGCTATACTGCCTTTCGAAGATTCTTCTTGCGCTCACGGGGGCGTCCACAGATGTGCTGAAGGTTCTGCAAAAAGTTTTGGAGAGAGAACGGCGCTTGCTCTGAGGGGCGAGCGGCCATGGCACGGTGGTGACGTTGCGATCACCGATTCCCGTGGAAGGGGAAGTGCCATGACCAATCGAGACGTTAGACTGAGCAGAGGCGAGTTGAAAGCGTTGCTGTTGTCGGATGAGGACGGCTTTCGCCAGGCATTGCAGAGTGTCGTGCAGGAGGTTCTTGAAGCCGAGATGACGGAGGCGATCGGGGCCGAGAAAGGCGAGCGGACGGCGGAGCGGACGAGTTACCGGTCCGGCTATTACGAGCGCAAGCTGGTGACGCGGGTCGGGGTGCTGGAGCTTCGCGTTCCGCAGGATCGGGCTGGCCGGTTCTCGACGGAGTTGTTTGAGCGCTACCAGCGCTCGGAGAAGGCATTGGTGTCGGCGCTGGTCGAGATGTACGTGCAGGGCGTTTCGACCCGCAAGGTGAAGGCGGTGACGGAGGAACTGTGCGGCCACTCTTTCTCGGCCTCGACGGTGAGCGAGGCGACGATGCGGCTGGATGAGGCGCTCAAGGCGTTCTTCACGCAGCGGCTCGAGGAAAGCTATCCGTATCTCATTTTGGACGCGCGCTATGAACGGGCTCGCGAGGCGGGCGTGATCGCCAGCCAGGCGGTGCTGGTGGCGATCGGCGTGTATTGGGAGGGCCGGCGCCAGGTTCTGGGCGTGGAGCTGGCCAACCGGGAGAGCCATTCGAGCTGGCGCGAGTTCGTGACGGGGCTCAAGAATCGCGGGCTCGCCGGCGTCGAGTTCGTCGTCTCCGACGACCATTCGGGGCTCAGGGCGGCAATCCGCGAAGTGCTGCCCGAAGCGGTCTGGCAGCGCTGCTACGTGCACTTCCTCAGAAACGCGCTCGACTACGTGCCGCGCAAGGTCGACGACGATTGCCTGATGGAGCTCAGATGGTTCTACGACCGGCGCGACCTTGCCGAGGTCAAACGCGACCTGGCGCAGTGGATCGCCAAATGGCAGGCCAAATACCCGAAGCTGGTCAACTGGGTGGAAGATAACATCGAGGAGACGCTGAGCTTCTATCGGCTGCCGCTAGCCCACCACAAGCACATGAAGTCGACGAACATGCTGGAGCGGCTGAACCAGGAGATCAAGCGGCGCACCCTGGTCGTTCGCATCTTCCCCAACCCGCGGAGCTGTCTGCGGC
>NZ_JAMYOA010000045.1:0-9349 GCF_040319515.1 Mesorhizobium sp. M0909 | reverse complement strand
CAGAAGAAGTACCTGAAGCGGCTCAAGGTCGTCGAGAACTTCATGGAGTCCGGCAACCGTCCGGAATGGATGATCATGAAAGTGGTTCCGGTGATCCCGCCGGACCTGCGCCCGCTTGTCCCGCTGGACGGCGGCCGTTTCGCCACGTCGGATCTGAACGATCTCTATCGCCGCGTCATCAACCGCAACAACCGCCTGAAGCGGCTGATCGAGCTGCGCGCGCCCGGCATCATCGTGCGCAATGAAAAGCGCATGCTGCAGGAAGCCGTCGATGCACTGTTCGACAACGGCCGTCGCGGCCGCGTCATCACCGGCGCCAACAAGCGTCCGCTGAAGTCGCTGTCCGACATGCTGAAGGGCAAGCAGGGCCGGTTCCGCCAGAACCTGCTCGGCAAGCGCGTCGACTATTCCGGCCGTTCGGTCATCGTCACCGGTCCCGAGCTCAAGCTGCACCAGTGCGGCCTGCCAAAGAAGATGGCGCTCGAACTGTTCAAGCCCTTCATCTACGCCCGTCTCGACGCCAAGGGTTACTCCTCGACCGTCAAGCAGGCGAAGAAGTTGGTCGAGAAGGAGCGTCCGGAGGTCTGGGATATCCTCGACGAGGTCATCCGCGAGCATCCGGTGCTGTTGAACCGCGCGCCGACGCTGCACCGCCTCGGCATCCAGGCGTTCGAGCCGATCCTGATCGAAGGCAAGGCGATCCAGCTTCACCCGCTGGTCTGCACGGCCTTCAACGCCGACTTCGACGGCGACCAGATGGCGGTCCACGTGCCGCTGTCGCTGGAAGCGCAGCTCGAAGCCCGCGTGCTGATGATGTCGACCAACAACATCCTGCACCCGGCTTCCGGTGCGCCGATCATCGTGCCGTCGCAGGACATGGTTCTCGGTCTCTACTATCTCTCGATCGTCAACCAGAACGAGCCGGGCGAGGGCATGGTGTTTGCCGACATGGGCGAACTCCAGCACGCGCTCGAGACCAAGGCGGTGACACTGCATGCCAAGATCAAGGGGCGCTTCCGTACGGTCGACGCCGACGGCAAGGTCGTGTCGAAGATCTACGACACTACGCCTGGCCGCATGATCATCGGCGAACTTCTGCCGAAGAACCACAATGTGCCGTACGAGACCGCCAACCAGGAGATGACCAAGAAGAACATCTCCAAGATGATCGACACCGTCTACCGCCATTGCGGTCAGAAGGAGACGGTCATTTTCTGCGATCGCATCATGGCTCTCGGCTTCAGCCACGCCTGCCGTGCCGGCATTTCGTTCGGCAAGGACGACATGCTGATTCCGGACGCCAAGATCAAGCTGGTGTCCGACACCGAGGCTTTGGCCAAGGAGTACGAGCAGCAGTACAATGACGGCCTGATCACCCAGGGCGAGAAGTACAACAAGGTCGTCGACGCCTGGGCCAAGTGCTCGGAAAAGGTCGCCGACGAAATGATGGCCCGCATCAAGGCTGTCGAGTTCGAGGACAACGGCCGTCAGAAGCCGATGAACTCGATCTACATGATGTCGCACTCCGGTGCGCGCGGTTCGCCCACCCAGATGCGCCAGCTTGCCGGCATGCGCGGCCTGATGGCCAAGCCTAGCGGTGAAATCATCGAGACGCCGATCATCTCGAACTTCAAGGAAGGCCTCACCGTGCTCGAGTACTTCAACTCGACCCACGGCGCCCGCAAGGGTCTGGCCGACACCGCCTTGAAGACGGCGAACTCGGGTTATCTGACGCGTCGTCTCGTTGACGTGGCGCAGGACTGCATCGTCAACTCGCTCGACTGCGGCACCGACAAGGGCCTCACTATGCAGCCGATCGTCGATGCCGGTCAGGTCGTCGCCTCGGTTGGCCAGCGCGTTCTCGGCCGCACCTCGCTCGACGACATCACCCACCCGGTCACCGGCGAGGTTCTGGTCAAGGCCGGAACGCTGATGGACGAGCGTGACGTGGAACTGATCGAAAAGGCCGGCGTGCAGTCGGTCCGCATCCGTTCGGCGCTGACCTGCGAGGTCAGGGTCGGCGTCTGCGCGGTCTGCTACGGACGCGATCTGGCCCGCGGCACTCCCGTTAACCAGGGCGAGGCTGTCGGCGTCATCGCGGCGCAGTCGATCGGCGAGCCGGGCACCCAGCTCACCATGCGTACCTTCCACATGGGCGGCACGGCGCAGGTGGTGGATTCCTCGTTCCTTGAAGCCTCGTACGAGGGCAAGGTCGAGATCCGCAACCGCAACGTGGTGCGCAACTCCGACGGCCAGCTGATGGTCATGGGCCGCAATATGGCGGTGCTGATCCTCGACGAGGCCGGCAAGGAACGCGCCACGCACCGCGTCACCTACGGTTCGCGCATCTTCGTCGACGATGGCGACAAGGTGAAGCGCGGCCAGCGTATCGCCGAGTGGGATCCTTATACCCGCCCGGTCCTCACCGAAATCGAGGGCAAGGTCGCGTTCGAGGATCTGGTCGACGGCATTTCCGTTCAGGAAACCGCCGACGAATCGACCGGCATCACCAAGCGCGAGGTCATCGACTGGCGTTCGACGCCACGCGGCAACGACCTCAAGCCGGCGATCGCCGTCCTGGATGCCAAGGGTAAGGTCGGCAAGCTGTCGAAGGGTGGCGACGCCCGCTTCCTGCTCTCGGTCGAGGCCATTCTTTCGGTCGAGCCGGGCGCACAGGTTCGCCCCGGCGACGTGCTGGCGCGTATTCCGATGGAGAGCGCCAAGACCAAGGACATCACCGGCGGTCTGCCGCGTGTTGCCGAGCTGTTCGAGGCACGCCGTCCGAAGGATCACGCCATCATCGCTGAGATCGATGGCACGATCCGCTTCGGCCGCGACTACAAGAACAAGCGCCGTATCATCATCGAACCGCATGACTCGACGCTTGAGCCGGTCGAATACCTGATCCCGAAGGGCAAGCCGTTCCATCTCCAGGACGGCGACGTCATCGAGAAGGGCGACTACATCCTCGACGGCAATCCGGCGCCGCACGACATCCTGGCGATCAAGGGCGTGGAGGCGCTTGCCTCCTACCTCGTCAACGAGATCCAGGAAGTCTACCGACTGCAGGGCGTGTCGATCAACGACAAGCACATAGAGGTGATCGTTCGCCAGATGCTGCAGAAAGTCGAGATCACCACGCAGGGCGATTCGACCTACATTCCGGGCGACCACGTCGACGTGATCGAACTGGAAGAGGTCAACGAGCGCCTGGTCGAGGAAGGCAAGAAGCCGGCAGAAGGCCAGCCGGTGCTGCTCGGCATCACCAAGGCCTCGCTGCAGACGCCGTCCTTCATCTCGGCCGCCTCCTTCCAGGAGACGACGAGGGTGCTGACCGAAGCTGCGGTTGCCGGCAAGACCGACATGCTGCAGGGCCTGAAGGAAAACGTCATCGTCGGCCGGCTGATCCCGGCCGGCACCGGCGGCACGATGAGCCAGATCCGGCGCATCGCCACCTCGCGCGACGAGCTGATCATCGACGAGCGCCGCAAGGCGTCTGGCGTCGAGGTCGCCGAGCCGATGCTGACCGACATGGCTTCCGCCGCGCAGTAAGCGCGCAAGAAAGAGAAGATAGAAAAGGGGCCCAAGTGGCCCCTTTTCGCATTTTGGTTCTCTAATCGGATCGGAGAAGAAAACGATGAGCATGAAGACCTGGGCTTCTGTCGACGACTACATTGTCGAGGCTCTTTTCGATGCGGATCCCGCCCTCGATGCCGTTCTGGCGGCCAACCATGACCACGGCCTGCCGGCGATCGATGTTTCGCCGGCACAGGGCAAGCTGCTGTCACTTCTTGCGCGAATGCAGGGAGCTAAGAAGGTACTCGAAATCGGCACGTTGGGCGGCTATTCGACAATCTGGATGGCGCGAGCGTTGCCCGTGGACGGCAAGGTCGTGACGCTCGAGCTTGATCCGCACCACGCCAGTGTCGCGCGGTCGAACTTTGAACGCGCAGGGGTGTCGGACCGGGTAGAACTGCGGGTCGGACCGGCGCTTCAATCGCTTGCGGCGTTAGGCGCCGAGAATGCCGGGCCGTTCGACTTCATCTTCATCGACGCCGACAAGCCGAACAACCCGCACTATCTGTCCTGGGCCATGCGTCTTTCGAGGCCGGGGACCGTCATCGTCTGCGACAATGTCATCCGTGACGGCGCGGTGGTGAATGAAGATGGTCGTGACGCCAATGTCGAAGGGGCACGCGCGGCGTTTTCGTTCATCGGCGGCGACAAGCGTCTGGAAGGCACCGCGATCCAGACTGTTGGCGCCAAGGGCTATGACGGCTTTGCCATAGCGATCGTCAATTGAATTTGCGCGGTGAGTGGCCGGACATGCGATCCGGCCGACGCCCGCTGATCAATCGAAAAACGCTTCCACCACATTGCGCCTGCCCAGCATGAAGGCGTCGGCGACGTGCTGCAGGGGCGCGAGGTCGACGTCGGAGGTGCCGGCGCGCACGATCTCGGCGAATCGCTTGTAGAGCATCGGGTATTCCGCTTCCGGCTCCTCGTGAACGACGCGGCCATCGACAGCGAGCTTCGAGCCGCCGCCAGAAAGCGCCATCGATCCGGCCTCGGTGTCGGCCAGAATGTCCCAGCTCTGCGGGCCGGTCTGGCGCCAGTCGAGTTCCATCGTCACCGGCAGACCGTTCGAAGTGCGGAAGGCGATATGGGCGGCGATTGGAGCCGCGCGGTTTTCGGGGAAATCGAGCTCTGCCGAACTGATGAACATTGGCGGCAGGATGTGGGTGGCGATCGACAGTGCGTTGATGCCGGGATCGAAGACGCCGAAGCCGCCCGGTGCCCAGATCCACTCCTGGTTCGGATGCCAGCGGCGGACATCTTCCTTCCAGATGATGGCGGCCGATCTGATTTTGGTTGAACCGAGGAAAGCGCGAGCCGCCTCGACAGCCGGCGCATAGCGTGAATGCCAACTGGCGAACAGCGAGACGCCGTTCGCTGCCGCCAGCGCCTTCAGGTCCTCGACCTCGCTGACGGTCGCGCCCGGCGGCTTTTCCAGGAAGACATGCTTTTTCGCCACCAGCGCCGTGCGTGCGGCGTCATAACGGAACTGCGGCGGCATGCACAGCGACACCGCCTCGAGCTCCGGCACCGCGTCGAGCATCGCCTCGATCGTCGGGAAATTCGGGATGTCTTCGACTTTGCCGTGGCGGCTCGCTGCGGCGACCAGGCGATAATCCTGGTCCTTCGCCAAGGCCGGCAGGTGCTGGTCGCGGACGATCTTTCCCACGCCGACGATGCCGAGCTTGATGGGACTAGAGGACATGGGAGCTCCGCAGGTTGAGTGTGCTTGGTTTTACCAGAGGTCGCTTCTTAGCAGAGAACTTGTGTCGGGCAAGTCGCCGGGCTTTTGTCGCCGGCCGTGAGATCGACCGGGATTCAGATCTCTTCAGATCGGCACATCGAAGGTCACGATCGACACTTCGCCTTCGAGCGCGCCCTGATAGGCGGACAGATGCGGCTCCTCGTCGGGCACGCCGTCCAGGTCACCGATCTGGTCGAGCTCGGCCTCGGCGTAACCTTCCGCGGCAAGTGATTCGAGAGCGCGGCGCACCGCCGAATCGTCGTCCGGGGCGACCAGCATCACATGCACGCCTTCCGGCTTGCCGCCTTTGCGCTTCCACACCCGGCCGGTAATAATGGTGACCGGGCGCTCCTCATTGTCATTCACGGGTTCGTACCTCCGGGCGAGGGGTTTTGGGCTGTTCATGCCGCCTTTTCGCACGAAGCACGGCGTGGAAACAGCCGCAAGCCGGTCACTTTCTGCCTTCCTCTTGAAAAACGGCGCAAGAAAATTACATGCGTTTTTCGCATGGCTGCCAAACCTCGGGTTCAGCGCAATATTTGCCGCTCCGGGGTTGACGGACAGTGGCCACACGAGTAGAAGCCGCCCAGTCAGAACCGATGTGAGGCTCTCGCTTCCGAAGCGACACGCTTTGGAGTTTGCCTCAAACAGGGTTCGTTTTACGAGCGAAAAGACATTTCCGGCGTGCATGAAGCGGCTTCCGCTTCCTCTGCCATTTGTTCGGGCAAGACCGCGAGGCGCGGTTTGTGGCCCGAATTTGCGTATGGAAATGACGCTTTGAGCGGCCCTGACCGGGCAAGACACGGAATTGAGAGACAAGAGGGTTTAATGCCTACCGTCAACCAGCTGATCCGCAAGCCGCGCATTGCGCCGGTGAAGCGCAACAAGGTCCCGGCCATGCAGCAGAACCCGCAGAAGCGGGGCGTCTGCACGCGCGTCTACACGACGACGCCGAAGAAGCCGAACTCCGCGCTGCGCAAGGTGGCCAAGATCCGCCTGACCAATGGTTTTGAAGTGATCGGTTACATCCCCGGCGAAGGCCACAACCTTCAGGAACACTCGGTGGTGATGATCCGCGGCGGCCGCGTCAAGGATCTTCCGGGCGTCCGTTACCACATCATCCGCGGCGTGCTCGACACGCAAGGCGTGAAGAACCGCAAGCAGCGCCGTTCGAAATACGGCGCCAAGCGTCCGAAGTGACCGAAGCGTAGCCAAGGTCGTTCCGGACGGCGTCAAGCGACGATCCGGGATCCAGGCCACCGCGTAGAATTGAGGCAGAGAAAAAATGTCCCGTCGTCACAGTGCAGAAAAGCGTGAGATCAATCCGGACCCGAAGTTCGGCGACCTGATCGTCACCAAGTTCATGAATGCCGTCATGTATGATGGCAAGAAGTCGGTTGCCGAGACCATCGTCTACGGCGCGCTCGACCAGGTCCAGTCCAAGACCAAGCAGGAGCCGGTCACCGTCTTCCATCAGGCGCTCGACAATGTCGCGCCACATGTGGAAGTGCGTTCGCGCCGCGTCGGCGGCGCCACATACCAGGTTCCGGTCGACGTGCGACCCGAGCGCCGTCAGGCATTGGCCATCCGCTGGCTGATCGCCGCCGCCCGCAACCGCAACGAGACCACCATGGTCGATCGCCTCTCCGGCGAGCTGATGGACGCGGCCAACAACCGCGGCACCGCCGTCAAGAAGCGTGAAGACACCCACAAGATGGCAGAAGCCAACCGCGCTTTCGCGCACTACCGCTGGTAAAGCGCGAACGAGACTGAAGAGGCACCTCCCATGGCCCGCGAATATAAAATCGAAGACTACCGCAATTTCGGTATCATGGCGCATATCGACGCCGGCAAGACGACGACCACCGAGCGCGTCCTCTATTACACGGGCAAGTCGCACAAGATCGGCGAAGTCCACGACGGCGCTGCGACCATGGATTGGATGGAGCAGGAGCAGGAGCGCGGCATCACCATCACGTCGGCCGCCACCACGACCTTCTGGAAGGGTCGCGACGGCAAGATGTATCGCTTCAACATCATCGACACCCCCGGCCATGTCGACTTCACCATCGAGGTCGAGCGTTCGCTGCGCGTGCTCGACGGCGCCATCGCGCTGCTCGATGCCAATGCCGGTGTCGAGCCGCAGACGGAGACCGTCTGGCGCCAGGCCGACAAGTATCGCGTGCCGCGCATGATCTTCTGCAACAAGATGGACAAGATCGGCGCCGACTTTTACCGCTCGGTCGAGATGATCGGTTCGCGCCTCGGTGCGCATGCCGTCGTCATGCAGTTGCCGATCGGCGCCGAGACCGAGTTCAAGGGTGTCGTCGATCTCGTCGAGATGAACGCGCTGGTCTGGCGCGACGAGACGCTGGGCGCTGCCTGGGACATCGTCGAGATCCCTGCCGACCTCAAGGCTCGTGCCGAAGAATACCGCGAGAAGATGATTGAGGCCGCCGTCGAAATGGACGAAACGGCGCTCGAGAATTACCTCGAAGGCAAGATGCCGAGCAACGACGAGATCCGTGCACTCATCCGCAAGGGCACGATCGCGGTGAAGTTCTATCCGATGTTCTGCGGCTCGGCCTTCAAGAACAAGGGCGTGCAGCCGCTGCTCGACGCCGTCGTCGAATATCTGCCGTCGCCGGCCGATGTCCCTGCCATCAAGGGCGTCGACGCCAAGACCGACGCCGAGATCGAGCGTCATGCCGACGACAACGAGCCGCTGTCGATGCTCGCCTTCAAGATCATGAACGACCCGTTCGTCGGTTCACTCACCTTTGCCCGCATCTATTCGGGCAAGCTCACCAAGGGCATCTCGGTCGACAACACCGTGAAGGGCAAGAAAGAGCGCATCGGCCGCATGTTGCAGATGCATGCGAATTCGCGCGCCGACGTCGAAGAGGCATTTGCCGGCGACATCGTCGCCCTCGCTGGTCTCAAGGACACCACCACCGGCGACACGCTCAGTGATCCGCTGCATCCGGTCATCCTCGAGCGCATGGAATTCCCCGATCCGGTCATCCAGATCGCCATCGAGCCGAAGACCAAGAACGACCAGGAAAAGATGGGCCTCGCCCTTCACCGCCTGGCCGCCGAGGATCCGTCCTTCCGCGTCAAGACCGACGAGGAAAGCGGCCAGACCATCATCTCCGGCATGGGCGAACTTCACCTCGACATCATCGTCGACCGCATGCGCCGCGAGTTCAAGGTCGAGGCCAATGTCGGCGCACCGCAGGTGGCCTACCGCGAGACGATCACCCGCAAGCACGAGCAGGACTACACGCACAAGAAGCAGACCGGCGGTACCGGCCAGTTCGCCCGCGTCAAGATCCTGTTCGAGCCGAATCCGGAAAGCAGCGAATTCGAGTTCGAAACCAAGATTGTCGGCGGCGCTGTGCCGAAGGAATACATCCCCGGTGTCGAAAAGGGCATCAACAGCGTCATGACCTCGGGCCCGTTCGCCGGCTTCCCGATGATCGGCGTCAAGGCGACGCTGATCGATGGCGCCTACCACGACGTGGACTCGTCGGTTCTGGCCTTCGAAATCGCCGGCCGCGCCTGCTTCCGTGAAGCAGCGCCCAAGCTTGGCGTGCAGTTGCTCGAGCCGATCATGAAGGTCGAGGTGGTGACGCCGGAAGATTACGTCGGCAGCGTTATCGGCGACCTGAACGGCCGTCGTGGCCAGATCCAGGGCCAGGAGGCCCGCGGCGTCGCGGTGGTCATCAACGCGATGGTGCCGCTCGCCAACATGTTCAAATACGTGGACAACCTTCGCTCGATGAGCCAAGGCCGCGCGGCCTACACGATGCAGTTCGACCATTACGAGCCGGTCCCGACCGCGGTCGCCCAGGAAGTCCAGAAGAAATACGCGTAACTCGAAACGAGTTGCACCAGTAACTTAATTCAAGGCCCGCACGGGCTGGCAGGAATGGAGAGATCACATGGCAAAAGGTAAATTCGAGCGCACTAAGCCTCATGTGAACATTGGCACGATTGGTCACGTCGACCATGGCAAGACGTCGCTGA
>NZ_JAMYOA010000044.1:0-9817 GCF_040319515.1 Mesorhizobium sp. M0909 | reverse complement strand
ATGTCCAGGCCGTGAATACCTATGCCGCAAAGGCCCACGAGCAGTCGGTCACCGGCTTCCTGATGAACATCATCCCGCCAACGATTGTCGGTGCCTTCGCGGAAGGCGACATCCTGCAGGTGCTGTTCTTCTCGGTTCTGTTCGGCATGGCGCTCGCGATGGCCGGAGGGACGGGCAAGCCTGTCGTCTCCTTCCTTCAGGCGCTCATCGCGCCTGTCTTCAAGCTCGTTGGCATTCTGATGAAGGCCGCGCCGATCGGCGCTTTCGGCGCAATGGCCTTCACGATCGGCAAATATGGCATCGGTTCGGTCGTGAACCTCGCGATGCTGGTCGCGACGTTCTATTTCACCGCCTTTCTTTTCGTGTTCGGGGTTCTCGGCGCGGTCTGCCGCTACAACGGCTTTTCGATCTTTTCTCTCATTCGCTACATCAAGGAAGAGCTGCTGCTTGTGCTCGCAACGTCCTCCTCGGAGGCCGCGCTCCCCTCGCTCATGCAGAAGATGGAGAAGGCGGGCGCCAGGCGTTCGGTTGTGGGTCTCGTCATCCCGGCCGGATATTCGTTCAATCTGGACGGCACGAATATCTACATGACCCTGGCGGCCCTCTTCATCGCGCAGGCGACGAGCACGGATCTGTCAATCGGCGATCAGGTGCTGCTGCTTTTTTTCGCCATGCTCCCTTCGAAAGGAGCAGATCGCATTACCAGTACTGGATTCGTCACCTTGGCTGCAACGCTCTTTGTCGTCCCGACCGCCCCTTTCGTCGGCATGACGCTGATCCTTGGCGTCGACCACTTCATGTTCGAATGCCGTGCGTTCACGAATCTGCTCAGCAACGCAATGGCAACGCTCGTCGTCGCGCGCGGTGGGCGACCCGGATGAAGTTCGATCGGCAAAGGCCCTCGCGAGCGGACCCTCGGCGCTTTGGTGGCGGAGGATCAAGTCGGCGGCGTTTCGAGGGGCGGTTGCGGCTGGCCTGCTCGCGCGAACGCCGCTCAGGCATTGCGGGCAGGGCACGAAGCCGCCGTAAAGGAACCGTGCGCTGACATCGGCAGCAATAGAGCTCCGCAATTCGCGTACTCCGGAACTGCTGGGGTTCTTGGAAGGTTTTCGAACCTTCTGTCTCGCTCCTCCAGCCGAATTGCATGTGCTTATGAAAGAGATGGGGACTTCAGGTCGCGCTATCGGACAAAATTATCATCGGATACGTTCACTCCCCATTGGGGAGGGCGAGTCAGAAGATCGCTACTTCTTGAGACGCACCCATGAAGGAGACGTGACTATAACGTTTAGTGCCGCTTTATGTGGCCAGACGAGGGATGCTGCCTTGATCAGTTCCGCACAGATGCGCGCGGCGCGGGCGCTGCTCGGAATCGGCCAGGTCAGACTGGCCGAGTTGTCGGGAGGTCGATTACAACCAGACTGACAGCCGCAAGATCGAGGAGCGCATCCGTGAAAAAGACGTTCAGTTGCGCGAACTCCAGCACCGGGTCAAGAACAATTTGCAGATGATCACCGCCCTGATCCGAATCGAAACGCAATGCGGTAGAGCCGGACCAAAAGCGTTTCGAGCGCCTAGCAGGACGTGTCGATACCTTGGCGATGCTCTACCAAGAACTTTCCGGTGACGAACCAAAGGACGAGGTTGATCTCGGCGTCTATCTCAGTCAAATCGCATCGGGAGTCATGACCGCGCATACTACAGAGGGCATCCGGCTCGACATGAGCGTGGACACCTACCCAGTTTCGATGAATGTCGCCATGCCCGCCGGACTGGTAGTGAACGAACTGCTGACCAATGCACTAAAGCATGCTTTTCAAGGACGCGAGGGAGGCACGATCACCCTGCACAGCATCGTTGAGGGTGAAGGCTGCCGGGTGGTCGTCGCCGATGACGGTATCGGCCTGCCAGAAGGCGAGACATGGCCCAAGCACGGTAAGCTCGGCGCGTTGATTGCGCGCTCGCTGATCGAAAACGCCAACGCGCAATTCGACGTGAACTCCAGCCCGAATGAGGGCACGAGAGTAACTATCCTGTTCAGGCGGGCCACAGCAGCCGCCGCCTGTTAGCTGCGTGCTTATGGAGGCGGGACGTTATTTTTCGCTCAGTAGGTTGCCCAGGAGCTTGCCCCAGGTCTCCCGAGTGAGCTCTTGCCATGGAGGGGAGTCCGTTCGCTGCCTGAAAGGGATCGGCTTCGGTCGGCGGATATCTGGGGCAATGGCAGCCGTTAGTTCCGGCCGATTGAACTGGATGTACGGCTGCTAAGGGGATGATGCCGACCTGGCCGCCTTTTCGAGAACCGGGGAATTCAAGCCCGTGTTGCAGTGACTTTGGGGGCGGCTGGACGCCAAAAAAAGAAAGCCAGCTCAGAAGCTCGGCCAAGTTGTGAAGGTCAAAATCGCCATCAGGCATTGAAAAAGGCACGCTCTCATTATATATCTCCGATGCGTCGGAAGATTTATTTAGGAGCGACCATGGCAGCTGTAGCCGAAATGCTGAAGGCAACCGAGGCCGCCGTGGTCTCGCGTGTAAGCCTGCGAGATGTCAATCGCGCAATCGATGAACGCATCCTGCCCGATGCCTTCGTATCGGTTGACAACGGCCGGCACGTCCTGGCTGGAGCCTGCTCCTTCATCAGCTTCTACTTCGAGACCGCAAAGCGTCTAACCTCGGAAGAACGACTGTTTGCGATCAGGACGGTTGAGCCCAAGCTAACACGCTCGCGCTCGCTCGCTTGGGCGGCACTGCTGCGCGAGGACTGGACCGTGCGAGACGACTTTCTAACGATCGATCTGATGCCGTTCCTGAAGAGCACGAGTGAACGTCTGTCCGATCTCGAGGCGGCTCGCGAGATGGTCACGTCGTCGGATGACGTGCTCAGCGGCACGCCCGTTATCCGTAACACTCGCGTCCCAGTGTATGATGTCGCGGCATCCGTCACTGTCGGTCATTCGGTTGAGCGCATTCTTGGGGCCTACCCGAGCCTTGACACGGAGAAGGTACGGCTCGCGGCGATTTATGCAGAGGCGAACCCCCTGCGAGGGCGTCCTCGTACTGGAGACCTTCCAAAAGGCTCCGTCATCACTTCCGATCGCCGTGTTCCGCGTCTTAGGAAGGCGGGATGAAGTTCCTGATCGATGAATGTCTCACCCCCGAGCTTGCAAAAATTGCGCATGGGAAGGGTCATTGCGAGACCAGCCACGTTGTCTGGCTGGGGCTCGCCGGGCTCAAGGACTGGGAGCTCAAGCCGATCATTCTTGAAGGCGACTGGACCTTCGTAACCAAGAACTCGGTGGATTTTAGGGGGCCAAAGGATAATCCGGGCACCAAGGGACAGTATGCAGATGTTGCCATCCACGCAGGGCTTGTTTGCCTAAACGGCCCGCCAGGCATGGATCTCGACATGCAGATCGAACTTTTCGAAATGGCGCTGATCGAGCTGGACGACGATGATCTTGTGAACCAGGTTCTTGAAGTGATCCTCGAAGACGAGGAAACGTTGCGCGTTATCCGTTATGCGCTACCGAAGGAATGATCGAAGCCAACGAGGCAGCAAGCCCGGGGCGCAGGACCGATTTCATCAATGATCCTGCCGTCGTCGCGAAGCGCGAACAGGCACCTGGCGAGACTGGCGCGGCAGAGTGAGACTGTCGCGAACAGACGATAAAAACAAACATCACTTGGGCACGCCGCAGAAAGGTGGCAAGCAGCCCTCTGGTCGCAACAAATGGAAGGCACGACTGGACGACATCGTCGCTATGCCAAAGGTCTTCGCATCTGGTCCGATCAGAAATCCTATCTCGACGCGACGGTCGCCTATGAAGAGACAAAAATGTAGCGCAATCGGTTCACGATCGATTGAAACCATGACCGTTCCTGTGCGGTGCTCAGACTGCCGCTGAGTGCCTGGCCTTTGCACTTTCAAAATATTTATCGAACTTCACCGCAATGCTCCTCACGAAGGGGCGATTTGCCGCCGGTACGACGAAACTGTCGCCTTGCAGTTCAAGCAGTTGAGCAGGATCCTTAAGGGCGATGGAGCTTGCCTGAAGCAGGAGCCTTTGGCCGGCTTGCCCGAAGCTCTCCACCAGATCGACAGCCGAGAAGGCGAAATCGCACATCAGCCGTTCAATGATCCATCCCCGGACGCGATCGTCGTCGGAGAGCACGATGCCGCGCACAGCCGCCAACCTGCCGTCTGCAACCACGCGGCCGTATTCGCCGGTCGAAGGCATGTTCTGCACGTAGCCCTGGCGAAAACGGCTGATCGACGAAGGGCCAAGTCCGATCAATGTCTCGCAGCGATCGTCCGTGTAGCCCTGAAAATTGCGGTGCAAAGCGCCCGCGCGGGCCGCTACCGCCAACGCGTCGCCCGGCTTTGCGAAATGGTCGAGCCCGATTGATTCATAGCCCTCGTCCACAATCGCTCGCGCGGCAAGTCGCGATTGAGCGAACCGCTCCGTGGGACCGGGGAGCCATGCCTCGTCGATCATCGTCTGATGTTTCTTGAACCAGGGCACGTGAGCGTAGCCGAACAGCGCCATCCTGTCCGGTTCCAGGGTGAGCGCCTGCGCCACGGTGGAACACAGAGTCTCCCTGGTTTGATGCGGCAGGCCGTAGAGCAGATCAAGGTTCACGGAATCCACTCCGCGGGAACGAACTTGGTCGACGACTGCCTTGGTCTGCAAAAAGCTTTGCTCGCGGTTGATCGCCTTTTGCACTTTCGGATCGAAATCCTGCACCCCGAGGCTCGCCCGCGTCATGCCGATTTCGGCAAGCGCATCAAGGCGGGCTTCGTCCGTATTGTTCGGATCGATCTCGACGCTGACCTTCGCATCGCCGAGAAAAACGAAGCTGTCCCGCAGCACCGTGCCCAGTGTCAGCATGTCCTCGGGCCTCAGCATCGTCGGCGAACCGCCCCCGAAATGAACTGCGCGAACTCGGCCCTTGCCGCTGACAAGGCCGCCAACCGTCGCGATCTCCGCATACAGCGAGCGCAGATAAGCGGCTACCGGCTCATAGTGGCGCGTCTGTCTGGTATAGCACGCGCAGAACCAGCAGAGCCTGTCGCAATAGGGAATATGCAGGTAAAGCGATATCTCGTCACCGCCTTCGAGCGCCTCCAACCAGCCTCGGTAGACGACAGCATCGACCCCCGTATGGAAATGCGGCGCGGTCGGATAACTGGTATAGCGCGGGACATTCTCGCCAAGTCTGGCAGCTAGCTCCGGTCGCATGTCGTGGTCCACCGTGTTTGCGTCGCCGGAACTGTGGATGCTTGGATGAGCCTAAGCCCTGATTTCGATCAACCTTCAGCACGGACAAACTGCCGCAAGGATTTTTCTACCGTCGACTGCTATCCTGCCTGCACTGGACCGGTAGACCGATCGAATGACATTACGGCAGGATATTCACAGTTCCGGCATTCCCGTTCTTTGCCTGTCTTGCGAGGCACGGCACCGCGGTGTCTGTGGTGCGCTCGAACCAGACCATTTGGCTCGGCTAGCCAAGACTTCGTCGCGGCACAAAATCGAGCCGGGGGTCGAACTGATCGGCGACGCCGAGGCGGTCGACAGCTATTCAAACGTGCTTTCAGGCGTGGTGAAGCTGACGAAGAGCCTTTCGGACGGCCGCCAGCAGATCGTCGGCCTCCAGTTCGCGCCGGATTTTCTGGGACGGCCCTTCAAGGTGAAAAGCGCGATCAATGCGCAAGCGGCAACAGTTGTCTCGCTATGCTCGTTTCCGAGAGCGGCCATCGAACGGATGATGAAGGAATCACCGGAATTTGTGCATCGCCTGCTCAAGCAGACGCTGAACGAACTCGACGAAGCACGCGAATGGATGGTTACTCTGGGGCGCAAGACCGCACCGGAGAAGGTGGCGAGCTTTCTCCTCATGATCGCCCGGAACATCGATTCCAGTGTTAACCCGGCGGCCAGGTCGGCGTGCTTCGAGCTGCCGATGACGCGTGCCGACATCTCTGATTTCCTTGGAATTACAAACGAGACCGTGAGCCGTCAGCTGACCAGCCTGAGAATGGACGGCGTGATTCGGATCGAGAACAACCGCCGTGTCACCGTGGACAGCATGAGCCGGCTGGAACGGCGCTGCGGCGGCCGAGGCGCAACCGCCGTTTGAATGACACCGAAGCTGCATGGCCTCCGTCACCTACTTCGTTCGGGGTAGGGCATGCTCGCGTTGGGCTTAGAAGAAATCGCATAGCGACAGCCCGCTCTCCATCCGATCGCATGAGCCAGGTGCGTTTCGGCCAACTCGTCGGCGAAGCATCCATCCTCGAGGTGCTCGACGTGCAACCAGCTAATGGGGGCAGCATTGGACTCGGCCGAGCTCAGTGCGCCTCATGCGGGAAAATGATCGTCTCCCCGGGCTGAACGAAACTGCGAACTTTGTGTTGCCCATTCCCCTCAAGGCTACGCTACAGCCCTCCGTGAAGATGCGGAAGCGTGATCGCGATCGCGCTGAGCCGATCCGGCTTGATCAGATCTGATATCTGTCAGCAATCGCACGCTCTGCTGGCGGACAAATCATTGGAACGAACAGCCAAGGAGTGACTACATGTCGACACGTTACGCAACCATCATCAAAGACGAAGAAGGACAGGAAATCGTCAGTAACATCGGTCAGTTTGAGGGCGGCCTGCCTAACATTCGCTCCGGCACAGTCGAGCAAGTCGCCGATGGCGTGATGATCGGCACGGTTCGCGGTGGTCCGCTCAATGACCTTGACGGCTGGGGCTTCCCAGAAGGCAGCACGGGCGGCGAGGGCCGGGCCGAAACGATCGCCAAGGCCGGCGCCAAGGTGCTCCGTATCGCCAAGGCTGCCAAGGGCAAAGCCGGCAAGGCTGGGAAGCTGCCTGCACCTGAAGAGCCGGCAGAGCCGTCCACTGATGCGGACGAGTGAGTGACGACGCTACCGCGGTCTACCGACTACTCAGAAGAGGTTGCGGCCCACATCTGCGAGGAGATCACGTCCGGGCGCTCGCTGAGGTCCATCTGTAAAGATAAGGAAACCGATTGGGGCGAATGGTATCGCTTGATGGGCGAGCGCCTGGGCGCAAAAACGATCAACATCGGAGTTGCCGGAACGCGCCTTGCCTATACAGGCCAGAACACGACGCCGGAGCATGCGAGGGCGCTGCAATACTTAGCTACCAAATTTGCAACGGCCATTAAGACCGGGGACTGGAGCGGTCTGATCGCCGCTGCGGAAGCAGATCATGTCGCCGATCCCACCTTAAACGGGGATTTTCGCAGGGCTATCAACAGCGCCACAGCCATCGACTGGGCCAGTGTCGAGGTCTGCCTTTTCAGCTTCGGAACGAATGACTGGTCGGCTGGCGTTCCGCTGGGTATCGATGCGGATACCACCGAAAGCAGCAGCCTTCGCGGGGCGATGAACTTCATCGTCTCGGAAATATCCGCGACAATATCCGAAGATGCATATCGCCTTCGTCGCGCCGCGCTGGCGAAACGCTCCAGCCGACGCTGACACGACGCCTGATAGCAACCTGGGCCTATCTCTCTACGAATATGTCGACGCGATGATCGACAAGGCAAGGAAGCTGAAGGTGCCGGTCTTCGACCTCTACCGAAACGCCGGTATCAACAAGTTCAACTACGCCACGTTCTTGGTCGACGGCACGCATTCGGATGAGGGTGACGTGCGGACGGCCGAGAAAAACGCCGCGTTTCTGGGGTCGGCAGTCTGAGGTATGGTCGAGACCATGGACGAATTCACCCTCACAGCAAATGCCCGAAAATCTGCATCGAAGGGTTGCCGGAGTCCGGTTGAGGGCTGGTTGAGTGGCGCGTAAGTGGCCAAAAATAGAAATCCTCGCCTGCCACTTAGTGCGGCGGTCCGAAGCTGAGTGACTCCCGGCAGGCTTCCGCCAGTTTCATGCTCGCATTCCGGAGTTCCTTTAGATCTTCCCTCTTTGTTGCGAGGGTCTCCTCAAAGCGATTTATCGCCGAACCAACCGTGCCATCGCAGACCATCGGTACTGGCCCCCAATACAGTTCCCAGAAGCGCTGTTCTGCAGCAATTCGAACAGGGTCTTCCTCGCCCCTCGTACAAATCGCTGCGGTGGATGACACAAGTTCGTAGTAGACCGACTGCCTCTTCTCGCTAAAGGGCTTTTGGGCCTCCAATAGCGCTACGCGAGTGGTCTCTCGTTGTTCGTCAGCGTGCCTGATCATTGCCTCTCGCCGCTCATCTAAAAATTTGCGGATGGTTACGATGGCTCCGGCGATAGCGCGCCGATCCCGCCGACGAACTTGAGGGTCACGTCCCAAAATCTTGCTTGACCTTCGGACAAGCCCAGACTGGACCATCCGAAATATGTCCCAGCGACCAAGGCAGCAACTGATAAAGCTGCCACCAAGATGCCCCACTTCAGCATGCCTGATGCGAGTACCGCGAGGATGACCTTCATCGGATCCTTCCCAAGCTAGGCCGCTCTTGAGGCTGCTTGATATGTGGGGTTGTTGGGTAATGTGGGGAAGTCACAGGAGCCGTGTGGAAACTGGCAGATGCAAATGGCCTGCCACAAGCGAAATGACATTCTCTAGGAAGCTCCCGGGATTTCCCCTCGCAACCCAACAACCCCACAAACTGGGGTTTGACCATGTTTGATCGTGCAAGTCGTCCGCCAGGGGCCGCTCTACCTATGGCGACAGTTCCGCCTCCACTCAATCGGGGCGAGTTTGAGAAGGCCCCAGGGGATCATGCGCAAAGTCGCGGAACACTACATCGGAACCGATGAGAGCCGGGTGTTGGAGGAGGCCGCTCGCCTGCTATCCACACTTGAGGCCATGCCCGAGCGGGATGCGATGAAGCAAGGTGAGCGCGGGCCTTCGATTGCGCTACCTTAAAACCTATCCGCACTACGCCGCGAAGAGCAAAACGGTTAGGGGCTTTGTCCGCTCATTCCGCGCTGACGCTGACCATTATCTGAAAAACCGCAGCAAATATGATGACAAGCGAACGGAACGGCCACGCTTCGACCCTGGCTTTCAGTGCCACGTATCATCGAGCTTTGCGGCGGCGAAATTCCGAGCGACAATACCGTACGCCGCGATGCGCAATGATTTGATACCCTCCGGCGAAGGCCGCCTTGCGAGAGGACGGCACGGTAGCGAGGCTGCGCTCTTAAGGTCGCCCTTACGAGCGAAGTTAGCAGCACAGCATGAGCCATGTGACGTTATTGACCGGGCCTGAGCGTCGTCGTCGTTGGCGTGAAGAGGATCAGTGCCGGATATTGGCCGCGGCATTCGCGCCCGGGGCCACAGTGGCGGCGGTAGCGCGTCAGTACGATGTCGCGACCAGCCTGATCTATAAGTGGCGCCGCACGGTGAGAGCCCGCGAGACGGGCTTTGCCGAAGTTGTCGTGGCTCCCGATGAGCCTGTCGCCGTTTCGCGGCCGGCGGCATCCCCAGCGGTGATCGAGCTGGAGGTCGCCGGCAAGGTGCGGCTGCGGATTCCGCTGACCACGCCGCCAACACTGGCGGCAGCGATGGTGAAGGCGCTGGGCGTTTCATGATCCCGGTTCCGAGCCAGGTGCGGATCTGGTTGGCGGTCGGCCGGACCGATATGCGTCGCGGGATGCAAGGCCTCGCTCTGCAGGTTCAGGAGACGCTGGGCCGGGACCCGCATGCCGGCGATATTTATGTCTTCCGCGGCCGCAGCGGCAATCTGATCAAGATTATCTGGCATGATGGGCTCGGCATGTCGCTGTATGCAAAACGGCTCGAGAAGGGCCGGTTTCTATGGCCGTCGCCGGCGGACGGCACGGTTTCCA
>NZ_JAMYOA010000043.1:0-10136 GCF_040319515.1 Mesorhizobium sp. M0909 | reverse complement strand
CAGCTCCCGTTCTACAGGCAGATTTAGCAGGTTGCGAAGGTGATTGCGGATTACCTCTGACTAGTGAAAAATGGCGCAGGACGGCACGCTTAGCGCCGTCCCGCGGGGGAGCAGCGCGCTTGCGCCCCAGAGGGCTACGTTTCAGCCATTTCAAGAAGCCGCTTAAGCGATAATACTTCCCTTGAGTGCGGCCGCGCGTCTGGCCGCTGTTCAGATATTTGAGAAAGGCTCACCCTGGATTCACGGCGAACGTCCTGAGCGAGCAAGTGCGACCGGGAAATCCGAAATCCAGCGCTCCCATACCGAGGCGCTCCCAAGGCCGCCATGGAAGTCGCGATGAAATTCTCTGACGACCTGATGCGCGATTCCTCCGTCGCTCAGAAATTCGCGAAGCTTCGCAACGGGGAAGCCGTTTTCCGAAACAGGCTAAACGGCGTTCAGTTCAAGACGCTGTGCGAAGCGCTGGTTCGCGGCCTGTCAGGAAGAAACAGCACATCGGCAGATTTGGTGCCGGTTGTTCTGGCCTCAATCTCGGATTGGCTTGCCTTTTGGTGCCCGGTCCGGGTCAGCCAGTATGCCTCGTATCCGTTATCCGACAAGAGGCGCAGGACTACCAAAACCGACGCCCCGAACTTGTTCAATCCCTGGTCGGAAAGTTCGACAAACAGGGCCGGCCGGGCGAACCTCAGGATCTCGATCATGCCCTGAAGCGTCAGCAGTTCGGCACCCTGCACATCGATTTTCACGAGCGCCGGGCGCCGAGGTCCCTTGTCCGCGAGCAATCCGTCGAGCGTCACTGCGGTGACCGGCACGCCGGTGCCGTTCCGGGAAAGCTTGTGGTCGGCCGGGTAAAGCGGGTTGATTTCGAGAAAGGTCCTGCCGGGCTCAGCGGCGGCGACCACCCTCAGCGCCTCAACGCGGCCAAGGAGACCCGCGCGCTCGAGCGCGCAAATCAGGCCGCGGTAATTCTGATCCTCCGGCTCGATGGCAATCACCTTTCCGCCATCGCCGACCCATTCAGCAAAGCGGAGCGAGAAGAAGCCGACATTGGCGCCGACGTCGATGACCAGCGATCCGTCTGGCACGAATTCCCTCAGCTGATCGATTGGGCCTGCTTCAAAATACCCTTTGTAGAGGGGATAAAGCGCAAGATAGGCGCGGTGGAAAAGCGGAAGACGCTGCAGGCCGAGCTTGGCGGTCAGCACGTATAGCCTGATAGCCGAATCTCTTAGGAAAACTTTGAGCATTCAGGAACCATCCAATGACACCTATGCAGGATTATGCAGGATTTGTTGACAGTGACTTGTCGAGGGCCCGCCCGGAGGGCCGCAGCGCAACGATGTTCGTTCGGCTATGCAGACTTTACCACTCGATCAAGAACCTGATCGCGGGAATAAAGAGGTACCTCCCGAGGATCGGCATCGACACACCGCCCCAAGACCACTGGCTGGATAATGCCGCCACCGCCATCAGCCGGAGGTTTCCAAATTGCGAACATCAGGAGCACTTCCTCGCCTGACCGGCTGGCGTGGCTCAGCTCGGAAAACCATTGTTTGGTCCCGGCGAACAGCTTCGCTGAGTACGCTCCCGAGCCCAGCCCGGTGACCCAAAAAAACGTGGTCTGGTTCGCGCTGAGGCATGTGGACGCACATTCAACGGCGACCGACGGACGAAGTCCAAACCCTTGCCCGGACCGCACTACGCTAATGGCTTCCTCACGATGGCGCCGAACGAGCCGATCCATCCCAGGATTGCCGTGATCACACCACGGATGAGGCCCACGAAATTTGCGTGCGACATGGGATGAGGCGAAGGCGTTGCTGCGGCCGGATAATGCGCTGAAGATTGTAATGCGCGGCGAGGACAAAGAGGGTCAGGCAGCAGCCTTAAACCGACTGAGACCTCTATAACCTGGTGCCCTATGGTTGCATCGAGGCCCACCTGCCGCGCCGCAATATAGTCGGGGTAACCAGTCCTCGTCGTTTCACTATAAGATTGGCTGTGCCATCGGTAAGCGGCGGCGACCATTGCAATCGCATCTTGGTCAAGCCCCTCTTACGAGGAGGGCAATATGAAAAATATATCGAAGTACGTTTGTTTCACAGCGCTCATGATCGTCACGTGCTGCACGAGTGGTGGAGGTGGTGGATCGTCGCTGCTACCGCCGGCTGGGTACACCACCAGTCAGCTGATATTCGAGGACACCTTCACCGGGCACTCGCTCGACTCCACGAAGTGGATAGCGGCGATCGCGGACCAGAACGGTATCTGGCAGCAGAGCGTGCCGTCGCCGTACTCCGCGATGAACGCTGGGGGATTCAATGCCGAGTACTTCGACCCGGCTCAGATCAGCACTGGCCCATCAGGCTTGAAGATCGTTGCGACGAGAAGCAACCGGTTCGCCGGGTACACCTGGAAGTCGGGCGCCATCTGCACGCACGGCAAATTCACGTTTGCCGGTGGCTACGCCCAGATACGCATGAAGCAGCCGGACGTCAGCACTGGCGGATGGCCAGGCTTCTGGCATCTCGAGGGCGGGGCCGAGATCGACACGCAGGAGGGCGGGTTTCTCAACGGCTCCGTGCCGGGCAACGCAGTGCTGGCAAACGCTTTGCTGGCTGCCACCACCGAGCAGCGGTTCTTCGATGCTGGTGTGGACCTGTCGGCCGACTATCACGTGTGGGGCATGGAGTACGTACCGGGCGTGTCAATCAAGTTCTATTTCGATGGTGTGCTCAAGCGAACCGTCACTACTCACGTGCCGACCGGTGCCATGACCCTGCTCATTAATCTGAGTATCGCCAACAGCAGCGCGTCTGGCTGGCACACGGCCTACGACAGTTCGACCCCAGCAATGCTCGAACTGGAGGTGACCGACGTTCAGGTGTATCAGCTGAGCATGACCGACAGCATCGAGGGGTGACCCATTCGATCACCTGCGATCGATCATGGCAGCGGTTTGATCGGCACGGGTTCGTCGACCCGCACCGGCTGTGCGGCAAATGAGATTGATGCGGCGCGCGCCCGACGCCTTCAGCTGAAGCGCCTCGCAAGTTCGGCGGTGAGCTTGTGCGATGGTGTCCGCCGCGTCGATCGGTCCCGCGAAGGCGACGGACTTGGATCAGTTCCTGCAGGGCGGATCGACTCGATTGGCTTGCCGACATGGCCGGTCGCGAGGCCGACGAGCCAACCGGCTCACTGGACAGTGGGACCAGCGACGAGATCCTATCACTGTTCGGCGGCCTTCATCGCGACGGTCACACCATCATCCGGTTCCGAATTCGCCGATCGCGCGGGCCAACAGATCACGCAGCACGATGGTCGGATCCTCGGCGACGATGTGGCATCAGGCAAAATTCGCTTCTGAACGCCATGAGCTTGCTCCCATGAGTCTTCTGGAGAGCCTGCGAACGCCACGCGCGCGCTTCGCGGGATCAAACTGCGGAGCGCCTTGACCGTTCTTGGGATCACCGTTGGCGTCGCCGCACCGGCGAGCGCGGTGCAATTCCGTGCGGATCAGCAAAATGGGGCTACCCCTGAGGAACGATCGCGGATCGGAGAAAACCATGCGATGAATTCAGAGATGACGCATGAGACGCATGACCTTAACGCAAGCGCAGAGCTTTAACGCCCGGTCCGGTCGAACTCCCGGCTCTCCAGCGGTCAAGGCTTGTAAATGGAAGTTGTCATTGCACAGTCCGAAAGACTTAAGGCGCCAAAGCTTGCGCCCACGAAGAAAAGGCCAATCCGGTTGGGTGAACCGCACGCTATTCTTGTATCGGGAGCTGCGGGCTTCGTAGGGAGCAAGCTCGCAAGGCTCTTTGTTGATCGTGGATATCCGGTCTTCGGCTTTGATGACCTGTCACGAGGTTCTCGGCAAAACCTAAGTGGCCTCCTCACGCATGAGAGGTTCATTTTTGAGAAGGTGGATCTCTCAGACGCCGGTGCAGTGAGAAGCCGCTTTATGAATTGTCACAGTCGCATTCCGATTTCCGAAGTTTGGCACATGGCTGCCAATTCGGACATTGCTGCGGGAACCGCCGATGCCTCTGTTGATCTACGCGATACCTTTCTGTCGACGTTCAACGTGTTGAACGCAATGAAGGAGGCGGGGGTTCCGTTCCTTGCTTTCGCTTCCAGTTCAGCAGTATACGGCGATTTGGGGGAGGCTCCGATTAGAGAGGATGTCGGGCCGCTGCTGCCCGTTTCCAACTACGGTGCTATGAAGCTCGCATCGGAGGCGCTCATCAGCGCTGCCGTCGAGAACTGGCTAGCTCGGGCTTTGCTCTTTCGGTTTCCGAACGTGATCGGCGTTCCAGCAACACACGGTGTCATCCTAGATTTCGTGAGAAAGCTAAGGATCACGCCAAACAAGCTGAATGTTTTGGGATCGGGGCGACAGCAGAAAGCGTACCTTCACGTCAATGATCTGATTGATGCAATTGTATACTTGCGTGCGAACGCATCCGAGCGGCTTGGCTATTACAATATCGGCCCCGGGGACAACGGGGTAACCGTTAGCTTCATAGCGGAGACGACTGTCGGGGCTGTCGCACCGGGCGCAGGGATCGAATATGGAGTTGAAGACCGCGGTTGGACGGGTGATGTTCCCCGATTTTCCTATGACATAGCTAAAATCAGTGCACTCGGTTGGCGGCCCCAGCTTGGTTCGGCTGACGCTGTTCGAAAAGCCGTCGGAGAAATCGTGCGACAGGAAGGACACCTGTGATGCAGGCGGTTGTACTTGCGGGCGGTCGAGGGACGCGGCTCAGGAGCCGGACAAGTGACTTGCCTAAGTCGCTGGTCAACGTTGGTGGCAGGCCACTTCTTGAGCATCAAATCGCCCTCGCCAAGCGACACGGTATCGAGAGGATCTTGATTCTGGTGAACCACGCTGCCGAGCGAATCGTGGAGTTTTGCAATCAGCGCGAGAATTGGGGGATTGACGTTCTTTGCGTAAATGACGGTTCGCCTCGCGGGACTGCTGGAGCAGTTCTGTCCGTTTTGGATCTGCTCGACGACGACTTCCTTACGATCTATGGCGACACGATGCTCGACATCGATCTCACCCGCTTTAAGTGCTTCCATGAAGAAAACAAGGCAGCAGCCGCAACAGTTTTCACCCATCCGAATGATCACCCGCATGATTCCGATCTGATAGAAACGTCAGAAGACGGTATGGTTACCGCGTTCTATCCATGTCCACACGATCCCGATTGCTATTATCCCAACAAAGTCAGCGCGGCTCTTTACTATATTAGAAGACAAGCTTTATTCCCGTGGCGCGCCACAGTAACTCCGCTCGACTTTGGCAAAGACCTTTTTCCTGAAATGCTTCGGGCCGGTATGAAAATTAGAAGCTACAACAGCCCTGAGTACATAAAGGACGCTGGGACCCCTGCGCGACTTGACAAGGTTTGCGCCGACTTTGAATCGGGCTGCATAGCTCGAGCCTCACTCACTTCTCCGCAGAAAGCAGTATTTTTGGACAGGGACGGGTGCATCAATGTTGACTATGGACACATCGATCGTCCCGAACGTTTCGAACTGATTGAGGGAGCTGCGGCCGCGATCGCTTGTTTCAACCGAGCCGAATACCGGACAATTGTCGTCACTAACCAACCCGTTGTGGCCAGAGGCAATTGCTCTGCACGAGACTTGCGGATGATCCATAACAAGATGGAAACTGAGCTTGGCCGCCGTGGAGCTTTTGTTGATGCCATCTATTTCTGCCCGCACCATCCAGATCGCGGCTTTATCGGTGAGGTGGAAGAGCTGAAGATCCGCTGTGAATGCCGCAAGCCTTCTACTGGGTTGATTAATGAGGCGGTCGAGGCATTCAATATCGATCGCAGCCAATCCTGGGTCATCGGCGATTCGTCTACGGATGTCGCTCTCGCAAAGCGGTCTGGCATCAGATCGATCCTAGTCGAGACGGGCGCGGGCGGGTTGGATAGCAAGTATCATGTCGCGCCCGACTATACCGTTTCAGACTTGTTGGAGGCAGCTAAGTTCATTCTCGCCGTTCATCCACCCTTGATAAATTCAGCATCTGATCTGATCTCGCATGTGAAGCCAGGTGATGTTTGTTTCGTAGGAGGCCTCTCCCGGAGCGGAAAGAGTTTTCTTTCCAGCGCTATCGCGGAGGTCCTTCGCGGGCGCGGCTTTGAGACGGAAATCGTTGCTCTTGATCGCTGGATACGGTCCGTCGCGGATCGCGAACCAGCCGTGATGGGTCGCTCCAGTGTGGACGAGATCAGGCAGGTTCTAAGCCGCTTAGTGGGAGTTCGCTCTCGCGAGACGCACGAACTGCCCTTTTACGAAAAGCTCAGCCGCATATCGCATCCAAGATCGGAAAGCATAACCGTTTCTCCGAAAACCGTCCTGGTCGTGGAAGGAACCGTCGCTCTTTGGCTATCCGATGTGGTTTTGGGCGGTCGTGCACACACATTTTTCGTTGATATTGATGAGGAGGTGCGGATGTCCAGAGTAGCGCGAGAATACTTGCGGCGAGGCATGGATTGGGGCACTGCAGCGAGCATTTACAGTTCGCGCCAAGAGGACGAGACACCGATCGTGTTGGCATCGCGGGCGCATGCTGAACATTGCGTCCAATTGCGGGCGATTGAGCTGACAGAGGCAGTTCAATGATCATTAGTCAGACGCCGTTTCGAGTCAGCTTTGTGGGAGGTGGTAGCGATCTTCCTGCCTTCTATCGGCAGGAAAGTGGCGCCGTCCTAAGCGTTGCCATCGACAAGTACGTCTACGTGAATGTGAACCGCAAGTTCGATAGTGGCACTCGAATCGCCTATTCGAAAACGGAAGAAGTAGACAGTGTTGAGCACATCCAGCATCCGATTGTAAGGGCGACGATGGGATATCTTGGAATCCCTGGAGGAGTTGAGATAACAACAATTGCCGATATTCCATCGAAGGGAACAGGACTTGGATCCTCGAGCACTTTTACCGTTGGCCTTCTACATGCATTAAACGCGTTTCGTGGGCAGTATGTCTCCAAGGCAAGGCTCGGCGCTGATAGTTGTCGCATTGAGATCGAACTTTGTGGCGCTCCCATTGGAAAGCAAGATCAATACGCCGCCGCTTTCGGGGGGTTGAACCTTATCGAGTTTCACCCTGATGAAAGCGTCTCGGTGTCACCGCTCATATGCCCAGCTGATTTTATCGCTTCAATTGAGAAACAAGTTCTCATGTTTTACACCGGCATTACGCGTAGTGCTTCAGACATTCTCGTCCGACAGTCAGAGGAGATCGCAAGCGCACCCGACAAGCGGAAAGCGCTCAGGCGGATGGTCGAGCTCACGTATCACCTTCGTGATGAACTGCATCGATGCAACCTCGACGCCTTCGGCGAAATCCTCCATGAGAACTGGCTCTTAAAAAAGAGCCTCTCTGAAGAAATCACGAACGATGTAATCGATGGCTGGTACCGAACTGCGTTGCGAGCAGGGGCCACGGGCGGCAAGTTACTTGGAGCAGGTGCAGGAGGCTTTCTCATGTTCTTCGCGCCTCTCGATCGCCACGACGCAATCAAAGTAGCCCTCGGGGAGCTAAAGCATATCCCTGCGAAATTCGACTTCGTCGGGAGTCGCATCGTTCATTATCAACCGACATCGGAGGCCACCCAATGAATGACTTCAGCGGCAGCGCTCAAGTATATTTCGAAAAGCTCGAGACCGTTCTGGCTTCGTTAGATCACCAAAGCTTTGATAACGCAGTGGCCTTGGTCGCGCAGGCACAGGAAGACGGCAAGCAAATAATCACACTTGGAAACGGTGGCAGCTCACTTACAGCGCTACACTTTATCACGGACTGGAACAAGAGCATCTATCTCTCTACGAAGCGCCCGTTTCGTGGTCGGACTCTGATCGACAATGTGGGCCTTACATTTGCGTACGCCAACGATGTTTCTTTCGAGGATGTATTCGTCGAGCAGCTGAAGAACATCCTGAACGATGGCGACTTGGTCATTGCCATCTCCGGCAGCGGGAACTCGGAAAACGTTTTGCGCGCTGTTCGATACGCTAATGATCATGGCGCAGTCACGTTGGGTCTTTGTGGATATAGTGGAGGAGCGCTCAAGCAGATCGTCCAACACGTGGTTTGGGCGAATGTAAATGACATGCAACTAGCGGAAGATATACATTCTATGTTCGGGCATGTCGTTATGCAGCGTCTTTGCTTTGGAAGTACACAAAAGTGGAGCGATTGGCGACAACGGCTCAGTGCTGCTGGAGGCCTCAATCCAAATCGAGCTGGCGCCGAGACGGCTTGGCAACCCTGATCGAGAACAAGCCATGCCGCAGTTGGACGAACGCGGCCAATTATAGGCGGGGCCAACCTTGCCTGTACAGACGACGATGGGGTGAAAGAGCAGACCAGGCGGTTCGCAGACGGCCGCAAGGTGGAGCTTTGGCGCATGGTTGCGCAGTTCAAATTTGACAATCCGCGGGAGCGTCGCGCGGCGACGAAGCGCCCTCGCGCCCGAGGGCGACGTTTCAGCCATTTCAAAGAGCCGCTTAAGCAACCATTCTTCCCTTGGGTCTTGGCGCTGTTCAGATCTTGAAACATTCCATCCTGATGCAGGGTAAGCGATGTGCTGGTCGCATCTTGCATTCGACGGCGAGGGATCGCAGCCTTTATTGGCACGGTAACTATGCGGCAAAAGTGGCCATGACAAAACGCGGCGCTTGGAAATGTCTGACTTTAGTGGGAGTCTACGTGACTTTGTCGATCGAACGAGGACCACAATGACGAGTCGCCCTACCATCCCGTACCAGGCATCGACATTTGTCGACGCCAGCCGGGACCTGCTTGGTGACGGGCTGCTGGGGGTTTACTTGCACGGATCTATCGCTACCCGAGAGTTGCAACCGCAGTCGGATCTTGATTTGCTGCTGGTCACCGCCACGCCGCTTTCCGCGAGGAACAAGGCTGAGTTCCTTGTCAAGCTTATGGCGCTGTCCGCAGTTCATCCTACTGGTCCGGGCGCGCCTCGCTGCCTCGACGTTCTCGCAGTCCATGCCGATGATCTGACGGCACCTACCTACCCCGGACGGAGCGAATTCATTTACGGCGAATGGCTCCGGGCTGGCTTCGAACGCGGTGATGCACTGGTACCAGTCATCGATCCCGTCGTGACGCTGATACTTGCGCAGGCATACCATGAAGCGCGCGCCATTTACGGCCCCCCGCTGTCGCGCTTGATGTCGCCCATCGAACGGCAAGTTGTCGATCGAGCATTGCTCGACTCGTTGCAGCCGCTCCTCGACAACCTTATAGGCGACGAACGGAATGTTCTTTTGACGCTGGCACGGATGTGGCGCACCAGCGTCGAGGGCGACTTCGTGGGCAAGGATGTTGCGGCCGAATGGGCTGGGGATCGATCACCCCTGCCAGTGGCCGAGGTCCTGAGGAAATGCGGTCGTGCCTACAGAGGCGAATACTCGGAAAACTGGCAGGGTGATCATGCTCTGGCTCTTACAGCGGCGAGCTACCTGCGCGAGGAACTGCTCAAGAATTTGGCCGCCGATCCTGAAATGAACACTTGGACTGGCCCCGCTCTTTGAGCGCTATCGCCTGCTGCCGAGAGTCCGCTTTGGACCGACTACGGTCTTGCGCATACGTTACTCCGCCCGATAATTCCACGGCAGGAGTTTCTCAATCCGGCTCTGCATGTGACCGTTAACGATGGCGGTGAGCGTGCTGTTCAGATAGGCCTGTGAATCGACGGCATTGAGTTTGCAGGTCTCGATGAGCGAGGCAATGGTCGCCCAGTTCTCCGCTCCGGCGTCATGCCCTGCGAAGAGTGCGTTCTTTCGATTGAGGGCTATCGGCCGGATGGTTCTTTCGACGCTGTTGTTGTCGATCTCGATGCGGCCGTCGGTCAGGAAGAGCCTCAGGCCATCCCAATATTTGGCGAAATAGGCCAAAGCTTCGCCGAGCGGGGACTTTGTCACGACACGGGCACGGTGATGGACAAGCCAAGCCTGCATGTCGGCGAGCAGTGGCGCTGACCGCTCCTGTCGTCCGGCTAGAGCACGTCCTGTTTAATCCGGTTCATATCCTGCGGCTTTGAAGTAGTTGGCACATTCGGCTGGGGTGAAGAGGTCGACGAC
>NZ_JAMYOA010000042.1:0-10283 GCF_040319515.1 Mesorhizobium sp. M0909 | reverse complement strand
CCCCCCGCCCCCCCCCCCCCCCCCCCCCCCCCACCCCCCCCCCCCCCCCCCCCCCCCCCCCCCCCCCCCCCCCCCCCCCCCCCCCAACCCCCCCCCCCCCCCCCCCCCCCCGGGCGGGGGGGGGGGGTCCAGACCTCAAGCAAGGAATCCCGACCGTGGCCGAGCTGCCGTTCATCGATCCGCACCATCATTTGTGGGATCTGGAGGCCAATTATTATCCGTGGCTGACCGACGGGGTTAAGCCGTCAGCCTTCGGTGACTACGAGGCGATCCGAAAAAGTTACCTTCTCGAGGACTATCTTGAGGACGGCAAGAACCAGAACCTCGTAAAATCGGTGCACCTGGATGTGGGGTTCGATCCCAGCGATCCGGTTGGGGAGACGCGCTGGCTGCAGGAGATCGCCGACAAGCGGGGGTTTCCCCACGGCATCGTCGGCTATGCCGACCTGTCTAGACCCGATGTTGGCGAGCTCCTCGACCGCCACATGGAACATCAGAACTTCCGCGGCATTCGGCAGTCGATGAACTACCATCCCGACGCCGCTAAGACATATCAGGCGCGGCCGGAGGTGAGCCGGACACCCGAATGGCGGCGTGGTTTCCGGGAGCTGGCGAAGCGACGGCTGAGCTTCGACCTGCAGCTCTACTATCCCCAGATGGGCGAGTTCCTCGAACTCGCGCGCGACTTTCCCGACGTCCAGATCATTCTCAATCACACCGGCATGCAGGTCGACGGCGCCGAGCATTTTGGCGCCTGGAAAAAAGGCATGCACCAGTTGGCGCAAGCGCCGAACGTCGCCTGCAAAATCTCGGGCCTCGGCATGGGCGACTGGACTTGGACCACGGCCTCGATTCGTCCTTATGTCGAGGAGGCGATCGCAGCCTTCGGCGTCGGCCGCTCGATGTTCGCAACGAACTTCCCCGTCGACAAGCTGTTCTCGAGCTTCGACGCCATTTTGAACGCCTTCAAGGAAATTACGATCGCCTACCCGCACGAGGAGCGGCTCGCGCTGTTCCATGACAACGCTGCCCGGTTCTACCGACTTTAGATCACCGGCAAAGAGAAATAGCAGGAGAGTTCGACATGTTGCTGAAGGGCAAGGCCGTGGTGATTTCAGGGGCCGCGAGCCCTCGGGGGATAGGCCGCTCCACGGCATCGCTGATGGCGGAGCAAGGCGCGCGCATTGCTATTCTTGACCTCGATGAGCAACAGGCCCGTGACGCCGCCGAGTCGCTTGGGCCCGAGCACATTGGCCTCGCCTGTAACGTCGCCGACCTCGATGCGTGCAAGAGGGCTGCTGCCGAAGTGGCCGAAGCCTTCGGCAAGGTCGACGTGCTGTGCAACATTGCCGGGATCACGCAGCCCGCAAAGACACTGGATATCGGCCCGGCTGACTGGGACCGCATGCTCGATGTCAACCTACGCGGCGTGCTCTATCTCAGCCAGGCATTCATCCCGAACATGCGCGAAAATGGCGGTGGCTCGATCATCTGCATGTCGTCGGTTTCGGCCCAGCGCGGCGGCGGCATCTTCGGTGGCCCGCACTATTCGGCTGCCAAGGCGGGTGTTCTGGGGCTTGCCAAGGCCATGGCGCGCGAATTCGGTCCCGAAGGCATCCGCGTCAACTGTGTCACGCCGGGCCTGATCCAGACCGACATCACGGGCGGCAAACTGACCGACGCCATGCGCGCCGACATCATCAAGGGAATCCCGCTCAGCCGGCTGGGCGACGCACGCGACGTCGCCGGCGCCTATCTCTTTCTGGCGTCCGATCTGGCCAGCTACATCACCGGCGCCGTGATCGACGTCAACGGTGGGATGCTGATCCATGGCTGAGAGGACACCGGATCTTGAGATGCCTCGCGCTGGCAGCAATGTCAGCCTGGCCGAACGAGCCTATCGTATCCGCCGACATGCCGTCCGGATGGGTCAAGTCCAGGGCCAAGGTTACGTCGGACAGGCGCTGGGTATCGCCGACGTGCTTGCCGTCGCCTATTTCCATGCGCTTCACTACCGGCCGGACGACACGCTGTGGGAGGGACGCGACCGCTTCCTGCTGTCGATCGGACACTACGCCATCGCGCTCTACGCGGCGCTGATCGAAGCGGGCGTGCTACCGGAGGAAGAGCTCGAGACCTATGGCAGCGACGATAGCCGCATGCCGATGTCCGGCATGGCGGCATACACGCCCGGCATGGAGATCACCGGCGGCTCGCTCGGTCACGGCCTTGGCATCGCTGTCGGTATGTGCATGGGGCTGAGGCGCAAGCAGAGCGACAGTTTCGTCTATAACCTCCTGTCCGACGGCGAACTCGGCGAGGGTTCGACCTGGGAAGCGGCGATGTCGGCGGCCCACCACAAGCTCGACAATCTCATTGCCATCGTCGACTTCAACAACCAGCAGGCCGACGGTCCATCGACGGCCATGCTTTCCTCCGAGCCGGTGACAGACAAGTTCGAGGCGTTCGGCTGGCACGCGCAGCGCGTCGACGGCAACGACATCGAAGCGGTCCGCGTGGCCTTCGACCTGGCGCGCGGGCTGAAGGAGCCTCGTCCGCGTGTGATCGTTTGCGATACCCGCATGGCCAAGGGCGTGCCGTTCCTGGAAACCCGCGACATCACGCATTTCATCCGCGTCGAACCGCATGAATGGGCGCTGGCGCTCGAAGCTTTGGAGAAGGGACGCCCACAGTGAGGCTGTCAAAATTCGCGCCGCGCCACGCCGCCAATGCCGGTGAGCGCAAGACCACCTCGGCGATGATCGCGTCGATCGCGCCCGATGGCGTACCGACACGCAATGCGCCGTTCGGGCACACACTGGCCAGACTGGCGCACCAGCGGCCCGGGATCGTCGGAATGACGGCAGACCTCGCGAAATACACCGATCTCCATGTCTTCGCGCAGGAGCATCCGGACCGCTTCTATCAGATGGGCATGGCGGAGCAGGTGCTGATGAGCGCCGCCGCCGGCCTGGCGCGGGAGGGTTTTACGCCCTTCGCTACGACCTATGCCGTCTTCGCATCAAGGCGGGCCTACGATTTCATCTGCATGGCGATCGCCGAGGAGAAACTCAATGTGAAGATCGTCTGCGCCTTACCGGGGCTGACGACCGGCTACGGCCCCAGCCACCAGGCGACGGAGGACATCGCGATCTTCCGCGGGATGCCGAACCTGACGATCATCGACCCTTGCGACGCGCTCGACATCGAACAGGCCACGGAGGCGATCGCGGACTACAACGGGCCGGTCTACATGCGGCTTTTGCGCGGCAAGGTCCCTGTCGTGCTCAACGAGTACGATTACACATTCCAAATCGGCAAGGCATGCCTGTTGCGCGAGGGTGAGGATGTGCTGTTCATTTCAAGCGGCCTCATGACCATGCGCGCGCTGGAGGCGGCGAAGGCGCTTGAAGCCGACAGGATCGGCTGCGCCGTTCTGCATGTTCCGACGATCAAGCCTCTGGACACGGAGACGATACTTGCGGCTGCGCGCCGTCCCGGCCGGCTAGTGATAGTGACCGAGAACCACACCATCGTCGGTGGGCTGGGCGAAGGTGTCGCCGCGCTGCTGATGCGGGAGGGAGTGGCCCCAGTCTTTCGGCAGATCGCCCTGCCCGACGAGTTCCTCGACGCTGGCGCGCTGCCGACGCTTCACGATCGCTACGGGATCTCAACTTCCGAGCTCGTGCGCCGCGTCCGCACTTGGAGCGAATGAGAAGCAAAAGCTCTCCCATGCAACGGTTGAGCCATCGACTTGAACTGTGAGCTGGCTAACCCCGCCGCGGTTGTCGCGCTCGTCACCCCGGCCTAACGATTGTGCAGCGTTGTGGACTGAGAACCTGGGCTTCCCTATGCCTGTCAATCTGCACATCCTGCCCGGTACTGATTGACCACCGGCCTCCTGTTCAGATGCGCAAGTTTCGGGATGTTGGCTCGTCTGTCCTTTGCGGCATATGGACCGACGCGCGGCTCGCCTGTTCTCGGAATGGGTGTCACGGCACCGGTTTGGTCGAAGGTGAGATGACCCAAGCCTACCAGTTCATCGGCGGCCATCAGTGGACGATCCCCATCTTCCTACTCCGGTACCATGCAGGGGTGGAAAGCTCATCTTCGATCTGGCTCGCGATCCGGCTCGCGTTCGTGAGGTTTCTCTGCGCCACCGGTCGCCGGGCTGAAGCGTCAGGATATCGGCGAAGACGCGGCATCCTTGAGCGTCCAGCTTGGGCGCGAGCCAAAGAGTAAATTCGGATCGCATCAATGTTACGATCGCAAGCGGTGACACTCGGTCCGCAGGCCCAACTTTGATCAATCGCGGCCGGGCGCCAATTCTTTCACCACAGGTCCGCGCGAGCGCGCGCATGCAGTGCCTCCCAGCATTTGTCGGCCGGCGAGCAACCAATTTGCGCTGCAGTGGATGACATTTAGTTGGCCAATCTGCTTGCGGTGATCGATGCGGGGGCAGCATTGTTGGGATTTGCACGAAGTCCGCGTCGCACTGAGCCGGCATCAGCCGCCCCGATCTCGCCAAGCAACAGGACAGGGGCCGCACCTAACCCAAGGCCACCGAAGCGGCACGGACGTTCAGTCGATGTTTACCATTCGATATTATCTTTCGCGAAGCGGCAAGGTTCTGAGTACCGCGCAAGTCAAAGGGCCTGCCCCAGACAATGGGGCGGGCCTTTTTGCGTCACTTAGGGGAACGGACTCCAACGAATTGCCGGTTACCTGAAAAATGGGCCCCAGGCTGTGACACGTGGAGCGTGGCCGGGTTGTTGGTGCATCCGCAATCGGTTGGAAGGCAGGTCCCATTCACGCGATACTCTGCCGGCGTCAGGGCTGGGCCAGGGGTAGGTTAGGGCGTCACGACCCGCAACATGGCGGCTTCATAGTCGAACGAAACACGATTCGTCCATGTTGTTTTGCTTCAAAAAGGCACCGTCCGGCAGTGCGAAGGACGTCCTGAGCATCTGCATTGGAGAGATTTCCGCGCCTCCAATGCTGACAGTCACTTTCAGCCGTCCTGTTGCCCTTTCGCCATGGGACTCGCCTCGACAAGACGGCGTATGTTTTCCGCAATTGTACCTGCCTGCTCTATGCGCACGTCGCGTAACAAGACCCCAAACTCTTCTCCGCTAAGACGGCCGGTCGAGTCTCCTGGGCGTGTTAGATACACGAGCGCCTTTGCGACTCGAACCAAAGCCTGGTCACCTTTGGAATGTGCGTGTTTTGTCGTTGATTAAGGAGAAGTGATTCGGATCGATCAGGAGCAGTGTGTCGCATTCGCCTTCGTCCAGTCGGGCGTGGTTGACCTCGTATTGCTGTCGTCCAGCGTGGCGGGTCTGGTGCTCGCACCGGTCGCCGGCCATCTGGTCGATCGTCATGATGGAGCAAAGAACTGAGGTCTTTCAATTTGAACCTAATTCCCGCAGCCCCGACCGTCAGACCCCTCTTGTCGCGGACGCCGTAACCACATCTGACAAGCGGAGCGTGTCGCCGCCTGTTCGCCCTCATCCGACGAACAATTCCTTGTAACCGGTCGTCACCATCCAGTTCACCCGATCGAGATGGCTTCGCACAGTTTTCCGGGCCCGCTCCGGCTCTTGCACCGGATCGATGCCGAGGATGACCTGCGCCATCTCCTCATAGCTTGCCTCGTCGGCACCTGCATCCAGGAGCCTCAGGTAGGTCGTGAAGTGCTGACGGTCGTAGCTGGTCAGGCTGTCAGACCAGGGCACTTCTTCTTTAAGCCCTGGTTTAACGTCTGGATATTTCATCATGATATCGGGCTCCGGAAGTAAGTGATCGAAGAGCGATTGTTTCTTTTCGACAGCCTAACCAAGCGGATGGGAAACCTCGTAGCTAAGACAACATCGAGATCATGACCCGCAAGCGCCCGCTCGAGGCGATATGCGCATCTTCTGAGCGGTTCGACCCAAGTTAGGGATGAATTGCAAAAAGCTCAAGACCGTGCGGCGCGCACATCGGGTTTCGCATTGTTGGCCATCAAGGTCGTTTGTGACCACAGGATTAACAGGCAAAGCTTGTGCTTGAATTACCGTGATGCTCAGCATCGGTTCAACCACCGTATTCGGGTTCGTAGCGCCTGCCGAGGGCGCGCTGGCCGGGGCGCAGGTCAAATCGAAAGTCAAGAACCGAAGTCTAGCCACCGCATCCGTGAGGGCTTCATGAGCTGCGAAAGGACAACTTTGGGGCTTCATGGGTGGCGCAAAGCATCTTTGGCGCTTCCGTGTTGCCCGCCCGACAGCGCGCAGATCAACACGCCCACGACGGCGGATGCAGCGCTATGGTCCTCGGTGCCGACGAGCATCGCGATAGTCCTGCCGAGCTGTATTTGCTTTCAGCGGCGACCGGCACTATGAAGCGACCCTTCGCCGACTGTGTTTCACGCCGCCTGGAGAGTTTCATGACAGAAGAAGCCGAAAAAAACATCGACACCCTCATCGAGCTCACGGCCGATGTCGTCTCAGCCTATGTCTCCAACAATCCGATCCCGGTGGGGGATCTCCCTGCCCTCATCGGCCAAGTGCACGCGGCGCTGAAAGGCACCGCCGCAGGCGTCACCGCACAAAAGCCGGTTGCCCTTACGCCTGCCGTCCCGATCAGGAAGTCGGTGACACCGGACTACATCATCTCCCTTGAAGATGGGAAGAAATTCAAATCGCTAAAGCGCCATCTGTCGACCCACTATGGGCTGACGCCGGATGGATATCGGGCCAAATGGGGCCTGGCGGCGGATTATCCCATGGTCGCGCCGAACTACGCCGCGGCGCGCTCGGCATTGGCCAAGACGATGGGGCTCGGCCGCAAACCGAAAGCGCCGGAAGCGCCGGAGCCGGCAGTGGCGAAGCGGACCCGCAAGAAGGTCGCAGCTTGATTTCAGCGTTCGAGGTTCGTTCTGGAGCGCGCAGCTGCGGTCGGCATCTGCGCAGAATACGAGAAGGCGGGGACAGCCCGCCTTCAACTGCAAACATCCTTGTTTCACAAGAAGCGCGTCCGCTTGCAGCAATCTGCTGCGCCGAGCCCTATTCTCGCCCGCTCTTGTCGAGCGGCCGTCAGTACATCCGGACTTGCCGCGTACTTCCGGCTCTTGCCGGGGGGCAGGAGAAAAATCAGCCAGCTTTGCTGAGGCTGCCAGCGGAGGATTTGCCAGTGCGGCGGTCCTGCTCGATCTCAAAGTTGATCTTCTGGCCGTCAGCGAGGGTCGAGAGGCCCGCGCGTTCGACAGCGGAAATGTGGACGAAAACGTCCTGACCACCATTGTCGGGCTGGATAAATCCAAACCCCTTGGTGCTGTTGAACCACTTCACGGTTCCAGTCGCCATATGCGTATTCCTTGTAAAGTTCGCAACACGTTTTGGTTCGGCGATCATGCCGGGCCGGTTCATAGTATAACGCAGCAAATGCGAAAGACCGCAAGGCCCGGAGCGACACGCCGTGGTAAGCGCATCGTGCAGCCAGTGGACTGGCCGCGACCAAGCGGCAGTCGCAAAGGCAGACGAAACTCACGCACCACGTGGTGAACCTTGCAATGAGGAATCGGGGGCCGGCACCTCGTACGATCGCCATCGTCAAGAGGATCGAAGCGTTAATCCTGCGGCCAGCGCGGATGCGATCGATCAGGCGCGCGTTTTGCTGGATTAGTTCAAAGGTGAGTCAGGAACAACCGCCCAAGCGATCGACGACTTCCTGCTTGATTTGATGACCCTGGTGGTTGTTGTAGAAAACACCCGCAAGAGGCTCTACAATCCGGCGAGGCAGTTGGCGCGCGTGAGATTGACCAGGCAGGCTGTTCTAGGCTGATTAGAGCGCCCACTCTCGCGAAGAAGGGGGCCGATCTGATCATCGACAAAATCGAGCGCAGCAAAGCTGACCTGATCCTGTGGGTGATCGCTGCTGCGATTCCTCATGCACCACCCAGCGTCTGGATCAACGACAACGAGGGCTGCGGAACAAGCCTGGTCAGCGCCACCTCTTGCGATTTCTCAACCACACTAAAGGTTGATCGGTGGAGGGAAGCCGACGCGATGTGCACCAAGTGCAGCTTTGGGATTGCCGAGCGCTTGCCGGGCGCAATCCGTGCCCGGCCACCCATGACATCCGGCATGCGGACCATCAGCAGCATAATCAGTCGCAGGTGACCGATTCAAAAAATGCGTTGGACGGGTCCGATTTACACGCGAACATGCGAGCATGGACAAGGGTGGCGGCCATCTTCATTGCATTTTGAATATTTTGCGGCTTCGCGATGGGCCTAATAAAGGCGACTGCGTGGGCGATATTGTCGTTATGGCGGTCATGCTGACAGCAGGACAAGAGATCGGGAGCGTGGGCCCCGGCCTCAGCGGTGAGCCGCTTCAGTCGTGGCTTGGACGACAGCAACGTCTTAGAAAACCGTTGGAGAATGCGTGGGGGCGGGTGGACGAAAGCGTGCGATCGGCCTAGACGAGTTCGCAACTCTCCTAAGTCCGCCGAGAGCCTATGAGGCAGCAGCGACCCTTTGTCGTCGAGATAAAACAGAAGCGTGGGCTCATAAAGCGGCCACAGTCAATCTGGGCCGGCATCGACCTGGCCGCCATCGCGAACGATATCGCGGAAGCGAAGACTGAAGGTGCGATCGCTGAAGCGCCGATTGTTCCTTGCGAAGATGTCCGTTCTCGGCCCATGGCCGCCGTTGGTGAAGCAGTACCCGACGCCAAGGACGTGATCACGCCCGACGTATCGCTTCCTAAGCCGGCGACGGTTGAGGAAGCGCCGGTTCCGAAGGCATCGAACGCACCGACTGAGGCAGACGGACCCGCAAGAAGAAGCGGTGGCAGAAAGATGTTGCTTTGCCGCGAGATGAACGATGGAAGCGGCGCCTGCCATGGGTGCTCCGCCAGCGCCGGGCTGTGCCGAAGGTCAACTGCGCCAGGATTGAAGCTGCCCTTGTCGAACTGTCCATGACAGGCCGGCAGTGCACCCAAATAACTCAGAGGCTTGAACCGTACTGTAGGGGTTGCCTATCAGACGCCCTCGGATTTAGGGGCGAGAATGAAATCGAAAACGGGCTCAGGCTGGCCAGGCATCGGCTCTCGCAAAACAGCCGGGAAAGTTGTGGCCGTTTCGGCGTGTACCGCGAGCGCGGCAGGTGTCATTCCGAGTGCGGCCTCAAAGGGCCGGCTCGGCAGAGGCGCCACCCGACGAAAAAGCGCTGCAGCTCTCGCCGCATGGCGCGCGGCAGCGACCCGCTTTCCCTCGCGGATTTTCACCCCGGCCGCCGCCAACAGGATCAATCCCTTGAAGAAAAGGCGATGCTGAGTGCTTTGTTTCGCAGCGTGCCAAAGAGGCTCCCAAGCCTCATGGGCTTCCCAGTAATAGCCGTGATTGAACAGGTCGATACCCCATCGGAACCCGTTTGAGCTGAGTGATTCCTCGACGGCAACAACGGTCCCCGGGTCGCTTTGGTAACTGTGACCCAGCGGGTCGCGAACCGGATGCGGATGTTTGCCAGGCAGGTATGCGTAGCCCGGGAAATTCTTTTCGGGGAGCAAGCGACGACGTGACATAGACCCCAGCAATCATGAAAGCACGTCGATGACAATTCATGTCCTATGGAATCTGATGGGACACCGCTGCATTGGCTGCTGGGTCCTTCCATCCCTGAGATTTCAGCCTCCGCCGTACACGCACGACGCCGGACGTCTTCGGTGGCAGACGCCGATAGCGCTTGACCGTCTTGAAGCCCGACTACTCGCGCACCGAAGACTGACGCTGCTTCTGCGAGCAGCAAGCCCGGTCGCAAGGCCGAAGGCGACGCCAGGGTAGTTCGGATCGATCTCTGCCCGGAGCCAGTCGCGCCGGCGTTCAACGTGAGCAGTTTTGATGACGGGAACGAAGCTGGGTCTCACTGCGGAGCGGCTGCTGCTAGCGGGGATTCGCGCGCTGGTGCCTCATCGCCGCCGCGCCATCTGCTTAGCCCGCAAGCTAGGAAGCGGCGCTCAGCCGGCTAGAACGGGCGAAGTGACCAGAGCTCCGAAGCTGACGCAAGCGTGCGGTCGGCAGCAAGTGGCATACGGACGAGACGTACATCAAGGTCCGCGGCCAATGGATGTATCGGCTTCGTCAAGCTGTACACGCTGCGACTGCTCCCGGGCGCCCCGGCCCATCGCAAGTAGCGGAAACGGAAAGCGCCCGCCCAGGGGGGCGGGGCGCTGTTCCGTATGGGTTTTCTGGATCAAACGAAGGTGAAGTCCGACGCGGTCAGGCCTAGGTCGGCCACGGTG
>NZ_JAMYOA010000041.1:0-12895 GCF_040319515.1 Mesorhizobium sp. M0909 | reverse complement strand
TTCGACGAGATGGAAGCTGAGGAGGCCCGTAAGGCATTCCTGGCTGCCGCTAAGGAGGAGGGTAGGCTTTTTCCTGATTAGCAGGTCGCATCGCTCTTCGCGCGAGCCAAATTCGATCACCGGCCCAGACATCTCTACCAAACATTCCCACCCCTTCTAATTATCCCTCAATGGCAACCCATTGGTTCGTCCCTCCGGTGTTCGTGAAGACTGAAACCGGCGACAGGCATGGCTGCAACAATGCGAGGGCAGCCCTTGAGCAGCTCAAGACGTGGACCCGCAGAGGACCTCGCTGGCACAAGGCGGTGAACCTCTGCCTGTCAGAGCTAGCTAGGTCGGTATTTGCACCAATTTGATGTGTAGGTTAGACCTTCGTCCTCGGCAAGATTGGCCAATACGATGACTCGCTGCTGAATTACCGGCTCGCGCGTGATGAGCGCGAAGGCGTCAGGTGCCCCGCCGTTCCCGAGGGTCGCGGTCTACGGAACTAGCGTCAGTCGCCGAGCCGTGCCTTGCGTCCGAACGCGGTCACCGGCCCCCAGTGGGATCGGGCGAGCCGCTGCAGGCGCATTCGCAGCAAAGGGTTATGACGTGTTCTCGTGACCCGTGAGCCGGCGCGTGCCGAGTTGGCGGCGTCCGATTGCTGGCGGCTCGAAGCGCGCGTCGGGCGCCCTCGCCTATTTGCAGCCACCTGCTCAAAATCGCCATGAAGCCAGCCGCCAGCCTGCTATGTTCGACGGCAATCGTTCAGCTTGCTGCCGCCCACCGTTTGAAAACGATGGTCACCTTCGTCCCTTTGTTGGCGCTGGACTCGACGGCTAGCTGGGCCTTGGCGTTCTCGGTCAGCGATCGCGCGATCAGCGCTCCGAGCTTGCCTGGCTTGGGCCACATCTCGCCTTCCGGTAGGCCGATTCCGTCGTCCGCCACCGTAACCCGGCAGCCATCGCCATCGACGACACTGTGCAGCATTATCGTGCCGCCGTCGCGCCCCCGGAAGGCATGCTTTAGTGAATTAGTCAGCAATTCGTTCACGACCAGTCCCGCTGGCATGGCGACGTTTATTGACACAGGATATGTATCCACCTTCATATCCAGCCGGATCCCCTCGACTGCATGCGAGCTCATCACCGCGGACGCTATCTGGCTGAGATACACACCAAGATCGACCTCCTCCTTCGGCTGGTCGGCCGTTAGCGTCTGGTAGAGGATCGCCAAAGCGTCGACGCGACCGGCGAGCCGCTCAAACCGTGTCCGGTCGGCCTCGGTAGCGTTGCGGCTTTCCAGCCGGATCAGTGCGGTGATCATCTGCAGGTTGTTCTTCACCCTGTGCTGCAGTTCGCGAAGCAGTATGTCGTTCTCGCTGACACGCTCCTCGGCCGAGCGCTGATCTCCCGCCTCGCCGTGAGCCGATACGTCGACCAGGGCCACCAGTCGGAAGCAAACCTTGCCGTTGTCGTCCTCTATCTCGTTCGAATAAACGTCGACAATCGCGGGTTTGTCCTCGCCGCGTTCCAGCCTGAAGGTGCCGACCAGATCGGTTCCCTCGACCACGGCCTCGGCTAGCGGCCTGTCCTGTTGCTGATGGAGGCCTGTGCCTAAAAGGGCCGCCCAGTTTTCTCGGGTGAGCCTGGCGGCCGTCAGGCCTGACAGTTTCTCGAATTCCGGATTGGCGTAGACCACGCGCTCTTCACCGGCAAGGTCCGAAACGGCTATGGCGATCGGCACCTGGTCAAGGAATTTCTTGAACTGTTCGCTTTCGAGTGCTGTTGCAAGGTCAGGTGTATCAAGCAGCTGCTCGACCGCCTCAGCCTTCTCTGAATCCGATGTCATTTGCGCGCCTGTTCTGTGCGGATGATATCAACAATGCGGCGCGCCTGCCATCGCCAAAACTGGAGCTGCATCTCACGTTTCGCATCATGCATCTGACAACAAGCCCTGCGTCGCATAACGGCCGCACGTCTGACATTGCGGCCGGCCGAAGCAGAGCGGCAAGGGCCCGGCTGCAATCCTGGTGCCCTGAACGTTCAGGCGGGCCCTCGCTGCGTTGCCCATTAAAGTTCCGGTAACTCTCTCAAGTCGGGAGCCAAATGTTACTGGCTCGTTTTGTCCTCCAAAGGTAGCCTGATGTCGAGGCGAGACAGGCGAGACAAAGGAGAAGAACTAAATGGCCACCGTATTGAACGCCAAGGGTGTGCCACTCCCCTACAGCGGGTCCTCGATAAAGTGGTATTCGGCGACGAATTCGGGCCCGCTACTTTATGGCAGCATCTACAACGACTCGATGTACGCCGACGGCGGCGTTGCCGTCACAATGTATGGCGGCAAGGGCGATGACATCTATTATCTGTATTCATCCAAAAACAAGGCGGTCGAGCTGCCCAACGAGGGCATCGACACCATCTCGACCTGGATGAGCTACAAGCTCCCGGCCAATTTCGAGAACCTGACGGTCACCGGGGACAAACACTTTGCTTTCGGAAACGAGCTAAGCAACATCATTACCGGCGGCTCCGGCCAACAGACGCTCGACGGCCTCCGGGGAGACGACGTTCTCAAGGGCGGGTCCGGGGCCGACATTTTTGTTGTGACCCCCGGGAATGGCAGTGACCTGATCCTCGACTTTGGCGCCGACGATACAGCGCGCGTCGGAAGCTACGGCTTCACCTCCTTCGAGGAAGTGCACGCCAACATGGTGCAAACGGGAGCGAACGTCCGACTCAACCTGTCCGAAAACGAGTTTCTCGTGTTCGCCAACAAGACCATCGACCAGTTCACCCCAGGCCAGTTCGATCTTGCCCTGGACAGGTCGCATCTGGAACTCACCTTTTCGGACGAGTTCAACACGCTGGACCTGTGGAATGGCTCGAGCGGCACCTGGGATTCGAACTTCTGGTGGGGTGCCCCGAATGGCAGCTCGCTCACGAGCAACAAGGAGCTTCAATGGTATATCGACACCAACTATGCTCCGACGCGTTCCGTTAACCCCTTCAGCATCGAGGATGGTGTTCTTACGATTACCGCCGCCCGGGCTCCCGCGGCTATCCAGCCCTACATAGACAATTACAAATACACGTCAGGTTTGCTGACGACCTATGAATCGTTCGCGCAGACCTACGGCTATTTCGAAATTCGGGCCGACATGCCCGAAAAGCAAGGTGTGTGGCCGGCCTTCTGGCTGCTGCCGGCAGACGGCTCCTGGCCACCGGAACTGGACGTCGTGGAGATGCTCGGCCAGGATCCAGGCAAGCTCATTATGACAAGCCACTCGAACGAGACGGGAACTCATACGACAGTGTCCTCGACGGCCTTTGCCGCCGATACGGGAGGGTTCCACACGTACGGGGTGCTGTGGACGGAAGACGAACTCGTCTGGTATTTCGATGATGTGGAAGTTGCCCGTGCCGCAACCCCTTCCGACATGCACGACCCGATGTATATGCTGGTCGATCTGGCAGTCGGTGGTCTCGCGGGGGCGCCTGCCGACGGGCTTGCGACACCTGCGGAGATGCAGATCGACTACATCCACGCCTACGCGCTGAACGATTGGCTTATCTAGGCGCGGCGCCTGACTGCGGCGGTATGTAGACGTTGTCATCGAGCCTGATTTCGGGCACGATCCTTGCGCGTGGGACCGAACTGAAACCGATGTGAAGGCGATGTCGCATTCCCATTCGTCCGAGCCGCCGCGAACAACGCTCGCTGCGGTTTTGGCCTCTTTCCGCCGCGCGATCGCTGGAATCGCCCTGATGAGCGGTGTCGTCAATGTTCTGGCGCTGACCGGCTCGTTCTTCATGCTGCAGGTCTATGATCGGGTCATACCCGGCCGCAGTGTGCCGACACTCATCGGACTTGCTGTGTTTGCCGGCACGCTTTTCGTCTTTCAGGGTGTTCTTGAACTAATCCGGTCGCGGCTGCTTGTGCGCATCGGGATGGCGTTGGACGCGCGAGTGAGTGGGCAAGTCTATACCGCCCTTATGCGTTTGCCGTTGCGCACCAAGCTCCCAGGCGACGGCCTTCAGTCTTTGCGGGATCTTGATCAGGTTCGTTCGTTTCTGTCGAGCACTGGTCCGACAGCGCTTTTCGACCTGCCCTGGATGCCGCTGTATTTGATAATTTGCTTCCTGTTCCATTTTTGGATCGGCATGACGGCGCTGGCCGGCGCCATCGTTCTCGCCAGCCTGACTCTGCTTGCCGAAGTTCGCACGAGGGAGCCGGCGAAGAGGGCAAACAGCCAGGCGGCGGCGCGCAATACGCTTGCGGAGGCGACGCGCCGCAATGCAGAGGCTCTGCAGGCGATGGGCTTTGGCGCGCGCATTGCCGAGCGCTGGGCAGGCGTCAACGCCGATTATCTCAACACGAACGCAACAGCCAGCGACCTGGCTGGGACACTCGGGACGATCTCGAAGGTCCTGCGCATGATGCTGCAGTCGGGTATACTGGCGATCGGCGCCTATCTGGTCATTCATCAGGAAGCGACAGCCGGTATTATGATCGCCAGTTCGATTATGATGAGCCGGGCGCTCGCACCGGTCGAACTGGCTATCGCCCATTGGAAGGGCTTTGTCAGTGCTCGCCAGGCATGGACCCGGCTGAGCCAGCTTTTGGCCATGCTTCCCCAGACCGCCACGAGTGTCTCGCTGCCCGCGCCGGTATCTGCTCTTGCCGTCGAAAGCATCAGCGTCACGCCACCCGGCGAGCGGCGTGTGGTTGTGCAGGATGTCGGGTTCGCGCTGGAAAAGGGTGCCGGCCTCGGCGTCGTCGGACCGAGCGCGTCTGGAAAATCTTCACTTGTCCGGGCAATCGCCGGAATATGGCTGCCCATCCGGGGAACGGTCAGGCTCGATGGCGCGACCCTCGACCAATGGTCGCCGGAAGAGCTCGGCAACCACATCGGCTATCTGCCGCAGGATGTGCAGCTGTTTGATGGCACCATAGCCGAGAACATCGCGCGCTTCGAATCTCGCCCCCCGTCGGACAAGATACTGGCGGCTGCGCAAGCCGCCGGCGTTCACGATCTCGTCGTCCATCTGCCTGAAGGTTACGAAACTCGCATCGGCGAGGCTGGGGCGGCGCTTTCGGCGGGCCAGAGACAGCGAGTTGCACTCGCACGAGCCCTCTACGGCGACCCGTTCCTCGTGATTCTGGACGAGCCCAATTCCAACCTGGATGCAGAAGGGGAGGCCGCGCTGGCGGCGGCAATTGAAGAAGTGCGGGCGCGAGGCGGTATTGCTGTGGTGGTTGCGCATCGGCCGAGCGCGCTTGCAAGCCTGGATCAGGTCCTTGTCATGGCAAACGGCCGTGTCCAGGCGTTTGGGCCCAAGAATGAGGTCCTGGGGAAGGTAACCCGCCCGGGAGGCGTTCCTCTGAAGGTCGTCTCCGGCCCTGAGGAGGCGACACAGTGATGACGCAATACGCGGCGCCCGCGATCGATCGGACCATTCGCCGCTATCTGTTCGGTGGTGTCGCGGTGTGCGTGCTTCTGGTTGGTGGGGCGGGAAGCCTGGCCGCGGTCACGGAGCTTTCCGGAGCCGTCATTGCTTCGGGAAGGCTGGTCGTCGATTCCAGCGTTAAAAAGGTGCAGCATCCAACGGGTGGCGTCGTCGGTCAAATCCTCGTTCGAGAAGGCGATGCCGTGAAGGCGGGCCAGGTCTTGGCCCGTCTCGATGAAACCGTCACCCGGGCGAATTTAGCCATCGTCACCAAGAGCCTGGACGAATTCGAGGCCCGGCTGGCCCGCCTCGAAGCCGAGCGCGATGGCAATGACGCCATCGCCTTCCCAGCTTCGCTGAGCTCGCGGCAGGGCGATCCTGAGATCCGGCGTGCGATGGGAGGCGAGCAATCCCTGTTCGAGTTTCGTCGCCAGGCACGCGCTGGCCAGAAGGCTCAGTTGGAAGAGCGGATTGCTCAGCTCAGCGAGGAAGTTTCCGGTCTGACCGAGCAAAGGGATGCTAAAAGCCAGGAAATCAAGCTGATCGGGCTTGAGCTCGACGGGATGCGCAAGCTCTGGCACCGCAAGCTGGTTTCAATCGATCGCATAACGACACTTGAGCGTGATGCAGTCCGGCTTGAAGGCGAGCATGGCAAGCTGACTGCGGCAATCGCGCAATCGAAGGGTCATACGTCCGAAATCCGTTTGCAGATCATTCAGATCGACCAGGATTTGCGCAGCGAGGTGGCAACCGAACTCCGTGACGTCCAGGCAAAGCTCGCCGAGTTGGTTGAGCAAAAGGTCTCTGCCGAAGATCAACTCAGGCGTATCGATATACGCAGCCCGCAAACTGGCGTCGTCCATCAGCTTGGCGTGCATACGGTCGGCGGCGTTATATCTGCCGGAGAGCTCATCATGCAGATTGTCCCTGTGACAGATGACCTGACCGTGGAAGCGCGTGTGGCACCGCAAGACATCGATCAGCTGACACCAAGGCAGAGCGCAACCTTGCGGCTTTCGGCTTTCAACCAGCGGATAACGCCTGAGCTAAATGGTGTAGTCAGTGAGATCTCCCCCGATCTCAGCATCGATGAGCGAAGCGGCACGAGCTTCTATACCGTGCGGGTCACACTGCCGCGCACAGAGCTTACACGGCTGAAAGGCCTAACCTTGGCGCCCGGCATGCCTGTCGAGGTGTTCTTCTCGACCGGCAGCCGGACAATGCTGTCTTACCTCGTGAAACCTTTGGAAGATCAAATCCAGCGGGCATTCAGGGAGGAGTGAGTTCGCGCGCCGGCCTCGGCCATACGTGCCGACACTCTCGACCGCATGACCGCATGCGGAGCGGAAAGAGCAACGCATCGCTCCAGCGGAAGTTAAGCCCATCGGTCGCGTATGTTGAGACGACTATTGCCGATGCGCCAATGCCGAACTCGTCATGGCACTCGTTGTGACCGGAGGCGCTCGCTTATGGGCTGTGCTGGAGTGCGCGTGAAGTATCCGCCTGCGCGCCGCTTCGTTGATTTCCCGGCCTTCTAGGAAGTCGTCAATCTGATCGTATGTGAGACCATATGCATCTTCGTCAGGCCGAAGCGGGACGAGGTTCTCCAGGTCGGCGGTCGGGACCTTGTCAACAAGTTCAGGCGGAGCGCCCAGATGCGCTGCCAAGGCGCGAACCCTGCGTTTGTTCAACCCGGAAAGAGGAAGAATGTCGGCGGCACCGTCACCGAACTTGGTGAAGAAACCCATCAAGGCCTCAGCCGCATGGTCGGTGCCGATGACCAGCCCGCGCGTGGCGCCGGCGAGCGTGAACTGGGCGATCATGCGTTGACGCGCCTTGATGTTGCCAAGCAAGAAATCCTCGCGGCCGGCATCGCCAAGCTCGACCCCAGCCAGCTTGATCGAATCCAGCATCGCGTCGGCAGCCGGCTTGATGTCGACCCGGTGCACTTCATCCGCCGCTATGGTGTCCAAGGCCCGCTGGGCATCATGCTCGTCCGCCTGGGTGCCGTACGGGAGACGAACGGCCAGGAATGTAGCGTCGTATCCTGTCATTCGCAGTTCCTCGACGGCGCGTTGAGCCAGAAGAGCGGCGGTGAGTGAATCCACTCCGCCGCTGATCCCCAGCACATAGTTGCTTAGGCCCGATGCACGCAGATAGGTGCTGAGAAAGTCCATGCGCCGGCGCGCTTCCAGCGCGACGTCGAAGCTCGCAGTGACGCCCAACGCTTCGATAATCATTTCCTGTTCTGTCATTCGCCGAGGTGCTCCCGATGTCACAACATTCTGTCCAGTCGAGCGGCCAGGAGGTCGGCGGTGGTCGCTGTCTCGACCTGCATACCGTAGCGGCTCTCATAGATCGCCAGCATGGCATCGTGGGTCGAGTCAGCTCCGGAACATACCGCGTCAGCGACGATGATCACCCGGTAGCCGAGATCGATCGCTCCCATCACAGAGGCGAGCACGCAAACCTCCGTCTCCGCGCCCGACACGATGAGTGAATCAATGCCCGCAGACCGCAGGCGAGCATGCAGTGACCCGTGCCAAGCGGACATGACTGGTTTGTCCTCAAGCAAAGCGGGCGGCACGAAGCGCGCCAGTTCCGGAACGAGATCAATCAGCTGACAATCAAGCCGATCGCGGGTCATTGTCTCCCACTTTTGATAGTACCGTCGCCAGGCGCCGCCAACGTCGTCGGGAGATCGAGGGGGAATAAACCGGGTGAATATCGTCCGCGCCGGGTCCAATTCGACGAGGGCGACGACATTGGGCAATACGCGCTCCATCCACGGCGTGTGCCATTGCGTCGGTTCGGCAAACATCCGTTGCATGTCGACACAGAGGTGAACCCAGCGCTCACGAAGCGGTCCAAACCGCAGGCCTTCGTCCAATTTCGTCAATGCCGGACCGCTTTCCTGGCAGTGCTCTGCGCCTCGGACTGTTCCAGACCAGCCACGATCTTTGCTTCCTTGCCATCCGTGGCTTGGCAGCCGGGGAATAACTCCCCGATATTCCAAAGCTTGTTCAGTGGCATGTCGGCGAACGCATATACTGGATGAACCTGGTGCAGCAGGAGCGGAGCTGCCCCTAGGTTATCCTGTTTGGCGGTTCTCCCGCTCGACTCCTCCCGCCGCCCATACACAAAGAGATTTTGTTGATCGACGTGGTCATCCAATTCGACCATTTGTATTCCTCGCAGTCAATTGAGCTCGATCCAGGCCGGCGCATGGTCGCTTGGCTTCTCCCACCCGCGAAGCTCGACATCCACGCCGGCATTACGCAGCCGGTCGGAAAGAGAACGGCTCACCAGGAGATGGTCCATGCGCAGGCCGGAACTCCGATCGTAGCCGCCCCGATAGGAGAAATTCCAATAGGTGTAGATGCCCTCCTCCGGATGGATGCGCCGGACGGCATCGATCCAGCCACCTTTGAGCATTTTGGCATAGGCTTGCCGACTCTCCGGGAAATAGACCGCATCGCCCTGCCATCGCCTCGGCACCACGGCGTCGATCGGGGTTGGAACGACGTTATAGTCCCCGCAGAGAACGCTTGGTACCCCAGCCTCGAGCAAACGCTGGCCGTAGCTGATGAGACGATCGAACCAGCGCAGCTTGTAGTCGAACTTTGGGCCAGGCGCTGGATTGCCATTGGGCAGGTAGAGACAGCCTACGACGATCCCATCCACCTCGGCCTCGATATAGCGGCTGTGGGTATCGTCTGGATCGCTGGGTAGGCCGCGTCGACGTTCCACCGGCTCGATTCCGCGAGCGAGGATTGCCACACCGTTATAGGATTTCTGGCCGTGCCAGATGGCGCCGTAACCCGCCTCTCTGATCGCATCGGCAGGGAACTTGCCGTCGGACGTTTTCAGTTCCTGAAGGCAAATGATGTCGTAATCGGTTTCGCCCAACCACTTCAGGAGCACAGGCAGCCGGCCGTTGACGCCGTTGACATTGAAGGTGGCGATGCGGGTCATGTGCGTGCCCCCTCATGAGATACTGGCGGCAACCGGCGCGCAGGGCGGAGTGGCCTATCTCGTTGCGCTGAACCCCTAGCTCTTGGCATCGCCAACTTCGCCGGCATCGTATGCGGCCGAGGCTCACTTCTTGCCCAGCTCGTCTTCGACCTTCTTGCGACTGTTGCCGACCGACTTCACCGCCGATTTGACGTCAGCTTTGCTGGCGCCGGTTTTGCCCGCCTCATACTTCATTTCATGATCCTGCCCACCAGCGACCCTGGCACGTTCCTGATTGCGTGCACGTGTTGTTCCAGTGTTTGCCATTTCTTCCTCCGAGGATTGCCGTTCCAGTCCCAACAACGCAGCCGGACTCTTCCGGTTCAATCCTTCGAGGCGCGGGCCATGGAACCGAATCCAGAGGGGCTTATTGAATCAGCCCATGTATTCGAGGCCCTCAGCGAACGACGCACACAGGGCCAGGAGTGAGAATCTGCGCCCTACATACCCACTGCCGGAGTTTCGTCCCTTCCAGCTAACCGCGACTTGCAGCGCCTGCGGCGTACCGTCGCGAATAGCCTGCGCATAAAGTCGGCGTCGATCTCGGGTGACGACCTCGACAGAGGATGCTCATCGAGCCACTTGTCGGCCCGCTCCGCTTGCGCGTCTGTGTCGTTCGGCTCGCGTTCGGAATTGAGGTCCCGAGGCCCGGTCGGCGTTGCGATCAGGCTATAGGCTCGGTCAGTGCCGTTGACTTGATCCAGTAGTCGCCCGGCAGGAGAAAGCTAATAATCTGTCGTCTACGCGCACCAGGCGTACCCCAAGTCCCCCGCCCGGCCTGGTGGACGGGTGACCGCCGCCCCGCCTCGCGCTCGGCGGGTTTGTCATTTCCGTCGCGGTGCCCTTTTCCGCCTTGTAAGGAGCGGTATCCCGCGACTGGGTTGGTCGGACGAACATTTTTCTCCACGCTGCTAAGGAGCGATATGACACGCCAATCTGTTGCAGACGAGCTAGACAACGCCGCTGAGCGCATCGCGGATATCTCGCGCGCAGAGCATCCTGCGCCGCGCTGCCCTGATGCTCAGGAACGTCGCTGGCGTGCCGCTGGAACCGGCCACCGAGGACGCCCTGAACTCGATCGCCGCCGAGATAAAAATCGGCAGATCGGATCTCATCCGGATGGTGTTGCGCGAGTGGCTGGAAACCAACGCCTATTTGCCAGTACGCGCCGTCGATGAAGATAGCGAGCCGGATGGGAACGCGTAGGCTCAACCCCGATCGCCTGAATTTTTTTGTCAGCTTAGGAATTCCAGCCGAACCGGCCCGCCTCTCGCAACTCGTGCAGAAGAGAGCCCTCTCGACCGGGCTAAACAGCGCAACTTTTCCGTACCGACGATGAGGCTCGCCGCCTTCACCTCCGCATGACGTGACGCGGACCGATCCGCGCACTACGAGTTCCTGTGTCGAGATGCGGGCGTCGCGGTCAAAAATTGCGGCGAGCAGGCTATTCTCATCGGCCGCTCGAACAAGCCACTGAGGGTCCTGGCATGGCGGTGTCGCTCGTAAATGAGCTCGTTGCATGGGGATGGCGCAGGTGTTGCTGCAGGCGGCGGATGTTTATTTGTAAGCGCAGGTCTGCACCTGCATCCTTTGGCGCTATTATACGTTTGCCCCGCGAAGAAGATGCTCCGGACCGGCGGCCATGTCGAAGAAAACAACCGAGGACGCTTACGAAGGTCAAGTGCAACTTGAGCGGCGGGCCGAACGGGAGGGCCGCGGACGCAATGCCGAATGGCCGTCAGAAATTCCCAGCCGCGGCTGGAAGGACGTGCTGTGGCGGGTCTTTGCTGAGGTAACCGAGGACCGTGTTATGCTGATCGCGGCCGGGCCGCATTCTATCTGCTTCTTGCCCTCTTTCCAGCGCTTGCCGCGTTCGTGTCTATCTATGGTTTCGTCGCCGATCCTCAGACCATCGCTGAGCACATTGCGTTCCTTAGCGGCGTACTGCCTTCGGGAGGTCTGGGGATTATCAGATCTCAGCTTGCGTCCTTGGCCGCTCAGAAGGCTGGCGCGCTCAGCTTCGGCTTCATTTTCGGCCTTGCCGTCGCACTGTGGAGCGCCAGTAACGGCATAAAGACGCTATTCGAAGCCATGAACATCGCCTACGAGGAGAGTGAAAAGCGCGGCTTCATCCACCTGAATGTCCTGGCCTTGGGCTTCACACTTGGCGCCATCCTCATTGGTATCGGCTTTGTCGTCTCGGTCGGGCTTGTGCCGGCCATGCTTGTGCTGGTGAACCTCGGCGGCTGGACCGAAGCCCTTGTGCGGATCTTTCGGTGGCCGATGATGCTGATCATGGTGGGCGTCGGGATCACGCTGATTTACCGCTACGGACCCAGCCGGGAAAGGGCAAAGTGGCAATGGGCGACATGGGGCGCCTTCCTCGCCGCTGTGGTCTGGATCGCAGTCTCTATAGGCTTCTCCTATTATCTTGAAAACTTCGCCAACTACAACGCCACGTATGGAGCCCTTGGGGCAGCCATCGGCTTAATGATGTGGACCTGGTTCTCCGTGATTATCCTGGTTGTAGGTGCGGAGCTGAATTCCGAGATGGAGCATCAGACAGCGATAGACACCACCACAGGTGCGCAGCAGCCGATGAGTGCGCGAGGTGCCAAGGTCGCCGACACACTGGGCGGATCGGCCGATGCCGCCGACCAGCAGTCGCGTTTGGACGAGCGCGACGCGTAGCGCGCAGATCACTTTACACGCCTTCGTCAAGCGGCTGCCGAGACGGGCCACATCTGGTGGAAAGTGACTGTGAGCTGGTGGAGTTTATTCTCGATCTTGCCCCAGCCTTGGGCCTGTTCGTCGCGTTCGACCTTCGCGAATAGCCGCATAGCAACCCATTGGTTCTCCCCTCCGGTCCCTGTCAGGACGGAGCGACCTGGGATTGTGGGAGAAAGGCGGATCGAGGCGCGTCACTAGGATCGAGGAGGAGCATGGGGATCTTCGCGAGCCAGTGTCCGATCCCCACCACAGAAATTCTACCAAACATTCCTGACTGTCGCGGCCCAGCGCCGTACCAATTTGTGCAATTCGTACATCGTCTTGATGCCGCTCAGGTAGGGAGTAAAGTACCTTCGGCGTGTCCCTGGGGAGGGCTGGATGAGCGCGCGAAGGGTCGGTCCGTTTCTAGAACCAAGCAATTACTGTACTCCTCAACAGGGCGGACCGTCGCGACACGGTCGCGATCAAAGCGGCACTACGCGAAGCTCGGGAGACTGCGCCTTATTTGGTGGGTCCGACGAAGAACTAACCGAGGCAATCGTCGAGGCAGCAACTGCCATGGGCCTCTGCGTGGCTTTCGACGGTCGCGAGTAGCTGTCAGCCAACTTCAGCCGCTGTGGCATCGCAACGGAAACGCGCCGTCCTGCGCCATTTTTCACTAGTCAGAGGTAATCCGCAATCACCTTCGCAACCTGCTAAATCTGCCTGTAGAACGGGAGCTG
>NZ_JAMYOA010000040.1:0-14532 GCF_040319515.1 Mesorhizobium sp. M0909 | reverse complement strand
GTCGAGCGCCTTGATTGCCGATGATGGGCAATCGAGCCAAGCCAATCGACGAACTCACCTCATCCTCGTCCCGCGAAGGACGCTTTTCCACCCGTAGGTGGAACTGGTGTCGTCCCCGTCTATCGGAGGGGCGATGTTTATTAATTTTTGAGCCGGCGACCGGCATGATTTCCGTCCTGGTCCAACGGAACTGTGTGCCGTCGCTCCAGATGCGATGCATGATCACCGCCAGCCGGCGGGCGAGCGCAACGATGGTTTTCCACTGGCCGCGCCGCTTGGCGACGTTCATCGCCCAGCCTTCAGCCAGGACCATTTCGTCACCCGCGTCGAGCTTGCGCGCCGTCAGCAGCGCCCGGCGCTTCTGGCTTGTCAGGGTCTTGACATGCACCGGGCGGAACAGATTGACCCGCATCATCTGCGCGATCCCGCGCGCATCATTGCGATCGGTCTTGTTCGGCTGCGCCTTCAGGAAGGCGTTGACGTGACGCGTCCTGCGGCAGGCGCTATCTAGACCTGAATGATTTGTCGCGGCGCGTTGGTCAAGACTTCGACTCCCGTTTTTGTAACACGTATAGTCTCGCTGATCACGTAGCCAAAATCCTCATCGATCCAATTTCCCAGCATTAGGTGAAACGTCATGTTAGCCGTTAATTCCGTCATATCGCCGTCTTTGAGACTGGCTGTTGGCTCTAGCCAGCCAATGCCGTGAGCGTAGCCGCAACGTGTCTCTTTTCTGAAACCCTGCTTCTCAATCGTACGGTAGAATGCGTTGGCAACATCGCTGCAGGTTGATCCTGGTCGGACCGTCTCAAGCGCCGCCTCCAGCCCTGCGACCTCGGCGTCATGGATGCGGCGCAGCCGGTCGGACGGTGCGCCAATCGAAAATGTGCGCATTATCCCAGCACAATAACCATAGCGCGCACCGCCGAGTTCAAGGTTGATCTGCGAGCCATCCCGAAAAACATCCTCACTCCACGGGATGTGACTTGTGCCTGTGCGCGGCGAGGAGCACAGGCAAATCGGTTTGAACATAGTTCCAGGCTTGCCATTGGCGCCGCGCGCCAGTGTGCCCATAATTTCAGCGACCGCGTCAGCCTCTCTCACCCCCGGTCGTATCACCTCGGTCGCACGGAGTATTGCCGCATCAGAAATAGCAGCGGCTTCCCGCATAATTTCAATCTCACGATCGGACTTAACGAGTCGTATCCAAGCAACCGCATTGGTGCAGTCCACTATCCTGGCTTTGGGTAACCGGTCCTTGAACTTTTCTGCCGTTTGCACAGAGAGGTTACTGATTTCGACCCCCATCCCGCGGCTTCCAAGGCCGGATTCAAGCAGAAAGTCGATAACCGCATCGTAGCCGTTTCTATCAGGGTTACCGACGAGTGCCTCCGGATAGCCAATGATCCTGCTGCGATCGAGGAAAGTCTCATAGATGGCCGCTGGAGCGTCACTGCGTCGCAGAATGAAGGTAGGTTCCTCCTCCGCGATCTGCACCACAATCCCCTGCGGCACGTAATCTGACAGTGCTGTATAACCCGATAAATATGTTATGTCACTTGCAGAGGTAACGAAGAGTGCGTCGAGGTCACGCCGTGCCATCTCATCTTTAACTGCGGCAAGCCTGCCTATGTACTCGGCTCGCGGGAATGCCTGCGCACCTCGATGTATCGTCATATTGACTCCTTTGAGTTCGGCTACATAGCTACTTAAGGTGAAGGTATGCTGGCCGGTAAGTTGTTATCGGGGAAATGACCTAACTGGAGACTGGCCGTGTTTGGTCGTTAGACCTAAACATTTCCTGTAATTTACTGACTGGTATGAAAACGCTTCTGTTCTATCCTATGGCGATGCAGACGCAGAGAGAGCGTGCTATGAAAATCAATTCCCCGCACTCGCCATCTTCCGCCCCGCAATGCCCTTCTCCAACCACCCGATCTCCATCTCCGGCACGGACAACAGCAACAGATCCGTATAGTCATCGAACGGCGGCGTCAGCACCTGGCTCTTCGCCCCATACCGCACCACCTCGCCCCGATACATGACCGCAATGGAGTCAGCGATCGATTTTACGGTCGCGAGGTCGTGAGTGATGAAGAGATATGCAACCTGCTCGATCTTCTGCAGATTGAGCAGCAGCTTCAGGATGCCGTTGGCCACCAGCGGGTCGAGCGCTGACGTCACCTCGTCGCAGATGATCAGCTTGGGCTTGGCGGCCAGCGCGCGGGCGATGCAGACGCGTTGCTTCTGGCCACCTGAGAGCTCGGCCGGATAGCGGTCGATGAAGCCAGTTCCCATCTCGATCTCTTCGAGCAGTTCTTTCACCCGCTTGTCCCGCTCGGCGCCTCTGAGGCCGAAATAGAAGGTCAGCGGGCGGCCGATGATCGTCCCCACCGTATGGCGCGGGTTCATCGCCACGTCGGCCATCTGGTAGATCATCTGCAGCTGGCGGAGGTCTTCCTTGGTCCGGTCGGCCAGCCGGTTCGAGAGCTTGCGTCCGTCGAAGCTGATCTCGCCCTGCTGCGGCGGGAGAAGGCCGGTGATGGCGCGGGCGAGCGTGGATTTGCCGGAACCGGATTCGCCGACAACGGCAAGCGTCTGGCCCGGATGGATATCGACGGTGATGTCCTTCAGCACTTTGATGATACCGTTGCCATAGGCGGCCGTGACGTTCGTCACCGAGAGGATCGGCCTAGGGGTTGGCTGCTTCTCTTCGTGCTCGATATGGTGTACCGATACCAGGGCTTGGGTATAGGGCTGCTTCGGCTCCTTAATGATCTCAAACGCCGTGCCTTTCTCCACCATCTTGCCGTGGCGCAGCACCATGATGTCGTCCGCGACCTGCGCGACCACCGCGAGATCATGGGTGATGTAGAGTGCTGCGACGCCGGTTGCGTGGATCGCCTCCTTGATCGCCGCCAGCACGTCGATCTGCGTCGTCACGTCGAGCGCCGTGGTCGGTTCGTCGAAGATGATCAGGTCCGGCTCGGGGCAGAGCGCCATGGCCGTCATCACGCGTTGCAATTGTCCGCCGGAGACCTGGTGCGGATAGCGCTTACCGATATTTTCCGGGTCGGGAAGGCTGAGCTTGCGGAACAGCGCCACAGCCCGGCGTTCGGCCTCGGCCCGGTTGGCTAAGCCGTGCTTGAGCGAAGATTCCACCACCTGGTCCATCAGCCGCTGCGCTGGATTGAATGCGGCTGCGGCCGATTGCGCGACATAACAGACCTCGCGGCCCCGCAGCTTGCGGATGCCGTTCTTGCCCTGCTGAAGAATGTTGCGGCCATTGAGGATGACCTCGCCGCCGGTGATCCTCACACCGCCCCGGGCATAGCCCATCGGCGACAGGCCGATTGTGGATTTGCCGGCACCGGATTCGCCGATCAGGCCGAGCACCCGGCCCTTCTCCAATGTCAGCGATACGTCGTCGACTATAATGGCCGTGCGGGGCGCCTCGCGCCCCGGATAGACGGTCGCCTCAATGCGGAGATTGCGGATGTCGAGCAAAGTTTCAGCCATTGCCGCGCCCTCCCTTCAGGTCCGTGGTCCGGTTGAGGATCCAATCGGCGACCAGATTAACGGAGATCGCTAGCGCCCCGATCGCGGCTGCGGGCATCAGGGCAGCGGAAATGCCGAAGACGATACCGTCCTTGTTCTCTTTTACCATGCCGCCCCAGTCGGCGTCAGGCGGCTGGACACCGAGGCCGAGGAACGACAAAGCCGACAGGAAGAGCACGGCAAAGATGAAGCGCAGGCCGAGTTCGGAGACCAGCGGCGACAGCGCATTCGGCAGGATTTCGGCGAAGATCACCCACCACTTGCCCTCGCCGCGCAGCTTGGCCGCCTCCACGAAGTCCATCGCGTTGATGTCGGCGGCGACGGCGCGTGACAAGCGGAAGACGCGGGTGGAGTCGAGCACACCCATGACCAGGATCAGCGTCACGATGTTGGATGGCAGGACCGAGAGAACGACGAGACTGAAGATCATCGTCGGGATTGACATCAAGAGGTCCACACAGCGCGACATCGTCATGTCAAACCAGCCACCGACGACGGCCACGGTGAAGCCAAGGATCGACCCCAGCGTGAAGGAAAGCGCAGTCGCGACCGCTGCGATGAAGATCGTGGTGCGAGCGCCATAGATCATGCGCGAAAGAAGGTCGCGGCCGAGATTGTCGGTGCCGAGCGGAAATTTCGCCGACGTCGGCATCCAGACGTCGCTGACAATCTCGCCGAGCGGGTGCGGCGCGATCAGCGGCGCGAAGATCGCCGTGGAGAGGAACAATCCGGTGAAGAGCAGACCAATCGCGGCGCCGATCGGTATGGGACGCCGCGCTTTGACGAGAGGGGCTGCAGAAACGCTCATTTCGGGTGCCTCAGGCGGGGATTGGCGACGATTGCGGCGATGTCGGCGACGATGTTCAGGCCGATATAAACGGCGGCGAAGATCAGCCCCACTGCTTGGACCACGGGTACATCGCGCTTGGAAACGTGGTCGACAAGGTACTGGCCCATGCCCGGATAGACAAAGATCACTTCGACCACAACGACGCCGACTATCAGGTAGGCGAGGTTCAGCATCACGACGTTGATGATCGGCGCGATCGCGTTCGGGAAAGCATGGCAGCGGATGATCTCGATCGGCCGCAGCCCCTTGAGCTCGGCCGTCTCGATATAGGCCGACTGCATCACGTTAAGGATCGCGGCGCGGGTCATCCGCATCATATGCGCGAGCACGACCACCGTCAGCGCCGTTGCCGGCAGGGCAATCGCCTTGATCTTGTCGAGAAACGGCATGCCGTCATAAATTGTTGAGATGCTCGGAAACCATTGCAACTTAACGGCGCACAAATAGACCAGGAGATAGCCGATGAAGAATTCGGGAAGCGAGGTGGAGGTGAGCGCGAGGCCGGAGATGAGCTTGTCGACCCACCTGTTGCGGTAGCGCACCGAGACCAGACCAAGGATGATGGCGAGCGGGACGGCCAGGATCGCTGCCCAGAAGGTGAGGAACAGCGTGTTCCACAGCCGGGGCAGCAGCGTCGCGGTGACTTCTTGCCGCGTGGTGAGCGAGGTCCCGAGATCGCCGGTCAACACACCGCCCAGCCAGCGGAAGTAGCGGAAATAGGCCGGATCGTTGAGGCCAAGCTCGGCGCGCAGAGTGGCGAGCGCTTCCGGGGTCGCTTGCTGGCCGAGAATCGACTGCGCCACATCACCAGGCAGGATTTGCGTGCCGGCGAAGATTAGGATCGAGGCAAGGAAAAGGAGCAGAATGCCCAACGCAATGCGCTGGGCGATCAGTCTCACGATGGGCGACATCGCCGGGCGGGCTCGCATCAGACCGTCAGCCAGCATTTGCTGATCGCTAGGCCGTTCATTAGTAGATCCAAAACGATAGAGTCGGGGAGCACCTTTCGGGCCGCTTGAACTGTTTCCGGTTCACCGTTCAAAGTATAAACCATCATTTTACCTGATTTATTCAATAGTTATATTTGCAGCGCCTCGCCGCGCTCTTGAAAGGTACCAAGCGCGCGGCGAGGCTCGTAATTCGCTTGTCAGGCCTCGAACCAGCAACGTGCGAAGTTCTTCGCCTCGCCGTGAAAGTGATCGCCCACGAAGCCCTGGACGTTTTTCGCTAGTCCATTGATGGATTTTGAGAACATCAGTGTGATGTGACCCCCGTCTTCCCAAATCATTTTCGCGGCCTCATGATAGAAAGCCTTGCGTTTTTCGACGTCGAGTTCTGACCTGGCTTGGACGAGAAGCTTGTCAAACTCCGGCCGGTACCAATTCCCGTCGTTCCACGGTGAGTCGCTTGCGAATGGTTGGGTCAACGCTTGATCTTCCGTGGCCAAGCTGCCGAATCCGGAGACGCAGAACGGCTTTTTCATCCAGATGTCGCTCCAATACCCGTCATCCGGCACACGCTTTGGATTGATGTTAATGCCAGCTTTGGCTGCCGTTTGCTGGAAGACTTCTACCGCATTAACTGCTCCGGGGAACACGGAATCCGCTGTATAAAGTTCGATCGCGCCACTATGCCCGGACTTCTTGTAGTAAAAAGTGGCTTTGTCGGGATCGTACGTGTGCTGGGGCAGCTCGGAATAAAGTGGATAGACAGAATTGATGGGATTGTCATTGCCGATGGTACCGTAGCCCGCCAGCGTAGTTTTTAAGATTAGGTTCCGATCAACCGCATATTTAAGCGCTAACCGCAAGTCGGGATTGTCGAATGGCGCTTGGTTCGTCTGCATCACAAAATACTTAAAGTTGGTGGTATCCGCCATGTCGATTTTGACGGATGAGGAATTCTTGATCCGCCCAACAAGGTTCGGTGTTAGGTCAGAGGCATACTGCGTAGATCCGGCTAGTAGTGCAGACATTCTCGCCGTACCATCATTGATGATGAGGAGCTCAAGCTCATCGAAAAAAGGCTGCTCCGGTCTAAAATATTTTGGATTTCGGTTGAAATTGTAACGGACGCCCGGTTGCGCCGAGTCGAGGATAAACGGTCCCGTTCCGATTCCCTTGTCCGGGTCTTCTCCCTCGGGTTGCGCAATAAGCGCCGCATTCGTCATCAGGAATGGGAAATTGACGTCCGGCGCAGAAAGGGTCACCGTCAGTTGGTGTGGACCGTCCGCCGTGATGTCAGTGATCGCTTTCATCAGGGCGGCAGCGCCCGATTTCGTATCGGGACCGCGGTGACGGTTCAACGAGTAGACCATGTCTTTCGCGGTAAATTCCTTGCCGTTGTGAAAGGTGACGTCCTTTCTGAGACTGAACGTCCAGATTTTTCCGCCGTTGCTCGGTTCCCAGCTTTCAGCCAACTCGGCGCCCAATTTTCCGTCGGTCGTGCGTTCCAGCAACCGGTTGCCGAGTTGATAGGAGACAAACAGCGAGGCCACCGAACTCAGGTACACCGGGTCAATCGAATCGGTGGTCGATCCGGTGCCGATCCCGGCGACAAATTTGCCGCCGCGTCGTGGCGTTTGAGCAAATACCGCTGTCGGTTGAACAATGCGGCCAACAGCGCCGGCTATGCCGAGACCTACGGCTCCACGAAGTAAAGCTCGGCGATCAATCTGGAGCAACGGGTTGTTGCTCGAATCCCAGTTGCGGTGTCGGTTTGCTTGCTTCTCGTTCATTGGCTTGTTCTCCCTAGCTATTATGTTGTCTTCTTTGAAATCGATCCGCATCGCTGCTCCTGCGCTGCTCCGCGGCCGGCAATCAACTCCTCATTCTGCAGCGACCGCGGCCATCATCTTCATCAGGAGCACCCTCAAATCGGAGTCATGGCGGCTCTCGTTCTCAAGCACGCTGAAGTGGACGACGACGGTACCCGTCTCGGGGTTCGCAAGCATGTACTGGCCGCCGGAGCCGCCGTGCCCAAGCCAGAAACCGTCAGTCTCGAGTTGGCGGCTGTAGCGCATCCCCTCAAATGGCTTCTTTTGGGGTGGCCCCGGATTCCGCCGCGTGTCTTCGATGAAGGCGGCATTCCCCACCTGCCGGCCGTCGACACCCTCGCCCATGCGGGCGAAGAGCAGCCCATAACGCGCCAAATCCCGCGCGGAGAGGCAGGCGCCACCGGAGATCTCCGGTACGCCTTCACGGTCACAAATCATGTGTAAGCAGCCCGCGAGCCCGGCCGCCTCGACGATCTCGATCAACCAGTCACGCAGCGTCCGTCCGCTTGCACGCTCGATGATCCATCCGAGAACCTCGCTGTTGGCGGACTTGTAAAGCTCGTACCCGGTGCGATTCTGCAGGTCGTCGCCGGTGATGCCGCAGAGCCATGAGCGGAATGTCTCCTCCTTGCAACCCTCCGGCGGCAGAACCAGGCCAGAGACGGCATAGTTCCAGTCACGGAACTCATCGTAGTCATTGGCGACGTTCATGTCGGCAGTCGCTCTAACAGTTGCCGCGGCGTACCCCGAACCGATTTCCGGCAGATAGGTGTCGACCCGTTCGTCGAGGCTGACCGAACCGTCGGCCACTAAGCGGCCGAGCATCAGGTTAAGCGTCGTCTTGGTGATCGACATTAGAGGATGCGGCCGATCCGGACCGAAATCCGGCGCGTAGGCTTCATACAGGATGCGGTCCTCGCGCACCACGACGAAGGCTGAGAAGTGCGGCATGGCAAGGAATCGTGCCACATCAAGCCGCTCACCAATCTTCCAGTCGATCTGCTTCCTCAGCGATAACACTCGTGGGGCGCGCAGCGACATGTTGTAACGGGCCGTGTTATGCAAGTTATGAAAACCGCCGCGACGGAACTCCGGCTCGTTCCAGCGGGGCGTGTGCTCCGACCCGGCGACGAGGTTGGGATTGACTATCGTGTTGAGCGTCATACTCGGCACCTTGGGTTTCTTTGACGAGATCTTGGATGTTTCCATAGGCTCGCAGCCGGCGGCGTGAGTGGATCCGGGTTAACGATGGAGGCGTTCCTTGCGCCTCTTGCGGCGACTTGCATTTCGTTCATTGGCTTGCCCTCCCCAACTATATTTCAGTCTTCGTTGAACTTGCTTTGCATCGCTGCTCCTGCGCTGCTGGCATAGGGGAGCGATGGACCTTTTTCTTCCACTCGCGCTGGAAAATGGTTCGTTGGTTCTCGGTAGCTTCAAGATGACCCTCGAAGACGTAGAAATCTCCTTCGAACCCCAGCCGTGAAACAGTCTTCACTTCGCAATCCCAGCCGGCGCGCTCCAGGCGCACCAGCCGCCGCGCCTCAGCGGTGGCGGCGGCCGGATCAAACCACGGCATTGAGTAGGTTTCTGTACCGGTTGAATGCATAGTCAGATCTACATCTGCAAGACGAAATGAGCCGCCGCTACGCTCAATATCGACCCTTGTCGTGCTCTCCTGGAGATCACGTGTTACGGCTAGTCGTCCTCGGTGCGGCGGGCGCAAGATGCACCTTTCTGGGTAAGGTGCACACACCGCATCCCCGAAATCTGGTTCTATTCGCGAATGATCCAATCTGACCGGGAGCGTTAATGACCCGCCATCGATGATCAGAGTTGTGCCGTGAGGAACGCCCATAGCCAACGGCCAGTAGGCACTGGATACAGCTAGCCGCAAGTGATGGCCTGCTGGCACCTCGTAGCCAACGTCGTTTAGTTTCACATTTACTGTGACTGGCTGGTCGGTAGGCACTGGCTCCGCGACCTCATGGCCATTGCGGTGTACAAGATTGAGGAGCCCATACGTGATTCTGCGACTTACACCATCTGGCGACACGTCGTTGAGTCGGACGGCGAGCATGGCCTCTTCGTTATCCACTCTCACAACTAGCCGGCAGTTAGGACCACCCAAAATCTGGAGGGCCTCAGAGAGAGGGGCCGCGTCGAAGACCGCACTGCCTCCATCCTCCAGGCGCTGATCTGGCGGCATGTCCGCTCCCCAACCATAGGGGCACCATTCCCCCGAATCAGTTCCGAGATCCGGCGAGGTGCTTGTGATCGCAACAGGACTGCTTGCTTGCTCAAGAGTATCTTGAAGTAGGCCATGCCCGAGCATGAGGTTACGTCTCGTGATATTGACGGACGGCCATGCCGGCTCGGCCACCCAGTGGCCTCGCCTTTTCTGATAGGCATTCAATGGAGGCTCACTCTCTTGCATCCAAGCTATGAGCTCCGGTTCGTCCATTATTCCAGAGTCAACGCCCTTTAGCCAATGATCCCACCACCGAGTCACATAACCAAGGAAATCGATCTGGGGACCAGGCACGCCAAAATGCGGATACGCATGTCCCCATGGACCGATCAATCCCTTGCGCGGTGACCTCAGATGCGACAGCAGTCGCATCACCGCGTTGGTGTACCCGTCTGCCCAGCCACCGACAGCTAGAACTGCCGCATCGATGCGGCTATAATCCTCGCAAACGCTGCCACTTTTCCAGTAGTCGTCTCGCTCTGGGTGTTCGATCCAGCGCAGCGCCGGCGGATAGACGGCTTCGAGCCTGGCGAGCCACATGTCACGCCAGCGATCGCCGACGATCAGAGGATCGGGTGGCGTACCCAACCAAGTAAAGAGTGTCGCACCATATTGAAGGTTGTCACCCAGTAGACATCCGCCCATGTAATGCATGTCATCATTATACCGGTCGTCCGAGGCACAAGTGGTGACGATCGCCTTTAAGGCAGGCGGTCGCTGCGCTGCAATCTGAAGCGCATTGAAGCCGCTCCACGACAGACCGATAATGCCTACACTGCCAGTGCACCAGGGCTGAGCAGAAACCCAAGAGATAGCTTCAACCGCATCGGCCCATTCCTGCGGCGTATATTCGTCGACCATGACACCGTCAGAATCCCCTGCTCCCCGGATATCGATACGGATGGAGGCATAACCCCTCGCCGCAAAATAACTATGGGTTTGAGTGTCTTTGCCACGACTGCGATCGCGGGTGCGATAGGGCATAAGTTCAAGCACTGCTGGAACAGGCTTGCGCTCGAAATCAGGTGGAGCAAACATTCGGCCCGAGAGGCGGCAATTGTCTGAAAGCGGAATCCATAATGGTTCGACAATACGCACGGAGGCGAGTTTAGCTGCCAGATCATCAGTCATAGCGTCGGCATCTCTCGCTGGGGTAGAGGAGGTAGGATAAGATCGACGAGTCCTTGAAGACTCATGGCTACTGTCTTCGTCCCAGCCTTCAACTTTGTTCGTTAGCATGGGGAATGCCCGCGCGCCTGGCTTTCAAAATTGAGCCATGTGCAAATGACAGCGAATTTCAAAAGAAGTATTGAAGGAAAGGTCCTGGACCCTCGGCGCTATCACACGACTGTCAGCATTGACCCAATAGAAGCTTTCCAATATGAAATCTTAGCTGGTCCAACCATATCGCACGCCTCTCAGGGGATAGTGCGATCGGGCGACGGACATAGCCGGTAGGCACGAATGTTTGAAAATGGAAAGCCCCGCCCTTGAGCCGCTTTGAGGACCTTGGCATGGCGCGACTATGGATGAATTCGTACCGTATCGCCTGGCAGAATCAGGATTCTAGACTGATCAACCAGCTCTATGCCGCTAATGGACGCAATTATCGGGGCGGTCCCTTGTCCAGCGCCATCACCAAAGATGACATGATGACTTACTGGCAGCAATTGACCGAATGCCAATCGGAGAATTTTCTTGATTTTGAGCTCGTTACCGCATTCGAGGGGCGGGCCTTCGTGCTGTGGCGCTGCTTGACGACCCATCCCACATCGCGCGCACGCACCTGTGGCACTGGTGCCTTTATCCTAAAGTTCGATGGCGCAGCCTGCGCGGAGAAGGTTCAATGGTGCGTCTGGTCTCCATTCCTCACCGCGGCTCCGCCAGTGCCGCTGGGCAAAGTGCGAGCGGCTATTAGAACGATTGAAGAAAGCCTAGGCGGGCGCGTCACTATTTCCGAGCTAGCGCAAGCATCGAAACTTAGCATCCGTCACGCAACGCGACTGGTTCGGCAATTTACCGGCTTTTCGCCACATCAATATTTGCTAAGACAACGAATCATCCGGGCGCGAGAACGGTTGGCATGGACGGACGAACCCATTGTCGAAATTGCCTTGGACCTAGGCTTTGCCAATCAGTCGCATTTTATCAGCGCCTTTAAACAAATCACGGCTTTTACGCCAGCGGATTACAGGGCCCGCTGTTCCTCGATGCAGGAAGGTCCCGTAAAGTCGTGGGTGCGATCCCTGTGGAGCCTCACCCCGGCTGCGGACACGGCTTCGCTGGTACAACTGTTAAACATGCCAGCGTCTCACCCCGCAATCCGCAGCGGCAAGCTTAAGCAACTGTGCGAGCGCAAAATGCGCCTCGAAGTGCTTGCCGACACGCCCTCGATGGGCCTTATCCACTGGGCGCTTGCAGATACGGACGACGTGGATTGCGCTATGCCGGCGGGTAACGGTGTCTTCCATTTGACTTTTACGCCTGAAGGCACCTGCCGTTCGCTGCACAATTATAGTCAATGGGATTAGCCGGCCTCGGCTCTCCGGTTCGCGTCACGACGCGGTGTATTCCGAAGCGCGTCAAAGGTTTCTTCGTCCGCCCCAGAAAGACTGCCTCACTCTTGTCCCGTTCGGACACGAGGCGGGTCGACGAGGTTGCCGTCGTCGGCCACAATGGGCAGATTCGGACCTAGTTTCCCTTGCCGTGCAGTCGCACTGACGGCGACGCCCCCAGTTGGAGACTGGCGACTGTCAATTTTGCTTCCTCATCGGCGCAAGCGCCAAGAGGAATAGCAGCAGGGCATGGTCGCGCACCCCAAGATTCGTGCGTCTGTCAGGTTGACTGAGCAACGCGTCCATCTCAACCTTTTCGAGATATCCAATCGCTGCCTTTGCCGTCTTCTTGAATGGTATCGCGCTTATCTCGGAACACCAGACCAGGTGGACTGGTGGACCGGCGAACGCATGCCGATGAAGCGCGCCAGGGAATGGATGGTCGCAAGCCTTGATTGCGGGTCGCTTCGCTGCATCGGCGATCACGTTCTAGGTGGTCCAGGAATTTGCGGACGATTGCCGGCGTCAGCTCTTCCACGGTCATGCGATCGATGGCGCAGCCTTCCTGCTTGCTTGCAAATGGCAGCAGCAACGTCAGCGTGTCGCGGTAGCTGGCTTGAGTGTTGCGAGACAGATTGCGCTCGGCAACCAGATGCTCCAACAGAAACCGGCGGATCCACGGACCAAAGAGGCTCTCATCCTTCATGGTCGGCCCCATCGCGTATTGCGCAAAGCGCTGACTGGCCGCATCCAGGAGATCCGGCGTCATCTGCAAATAGCGCTGGGTTGAACGTGTATCGATGTGGCCAAGGTAGGTTGCGAGTTGCGGGAGCAACCGTTGCACGTCTTGGCCGGCCTTGGCCGGAGCGGTACCAGGCAATCACCCGGTGCACGGTGGCCGTGTGACGAATATCGTGCAGCCGTGGCGGCCGAGACTCGCCGACAGGGCAACTGATTCCGGCGGCTCGGCGGACATGCCGGAACCAAGAGAGATGACCCGCACATAGTGCCACGGCCGGCCATTGGAGCTCTCCCAGGTCAAATGCACCGACCGCGCGAACTGGCCTCCATGTTCACTTTGGCGTAGATACTCGTTGTTGCCGTGATGCCGTGCCCCAAGTGGTCACCGATCTCCTTCATCGAAAGACCTTCGGCAAGAAGCCGAGAGGCGCAGGCATGGCGCAGCGCATGTCCCCCGGGGGTGAGCGGCGTCTATTCCAAGCGCAACAAATCTGCGGTTAGCGACATCATAGATACTCCCCGCCTTCAGCGGCCGACGAGGCGCTTCCATCCAGAGAAATACTTGCGGATCCGCTCACAGCGGGCGCGCCGTATCGATGTAGCGGGCGAGCGCCTCAGCGGTGAAGCCAAGCCGTCAGCGAGCACGCTTCCAGGCCGATGCGCGCCAGCGGAAACCCGACTTTGTGCAGCGCTTTGCTCAACGCCTCCGGCTCCCTCGCCGCACGCGTTCCCTTTACGATCCGGCGGCCGCTCTCCTCGACCACGCAGATCGCGGTCTCTTCCAAAGACACGTCCAGTCCGGCAAAATACTTCATGGCTGCCTCCTTCCCGATGCTTGTGGCGAATCAACATCGACCACGTTCTCACATCTCGACAGGAGCAGCCGCCTCATCCGCGCTCGGCAGAGACCCCAATCACCGCATCTGTTTTGAATTTCACGGATGAGCGTTTCGGCGGATGAGATTGCCGCCCATTGCGACAAGGATCATGGCTTGCGAGACATCGATGCGCTGCTCATAGTCGCGCACGAGGCGGCGCCATCTTGTCATCCAGCCGAAGGTCCGCTCGACGATCCTCTGTACAATGTTGCCTGGAAATAGTCATTTAGCGTGGTGATTTTGGGCCGGCCGGGCCATCGATCGGGGGCACCCGGAAGATTGATCTCGATGTGCGCGTCGTCGATTTCGACACCGGCGAACCACGGTGCGGATGATCTGCCGCATGCCGGTCCGATCAAGGCCGGCGAGCCCTGCTGTCACCTTGGCGGAGAAGTCTTCCAGACGGCTGATGAGGAGAGAGAGGTCGCGTCGTTCTCGGCCCTTCGACCGCCGCCCGGTGCCGCTCCTGAAGCTGGGAGAGGCGTTGTTTCAGGCCAGCGATACGCGGTTCGAATTCCGCCTTGTCGATGACGCCCTCGGCATAGCTATCAATCAGCCGGCCGATGCCGCGACGCAAGGTGGCCATCTGTCGTTCCAGGCGGACGACCTCATCCGGCTCCCGGGTTTCGTCGCGGGCTTGAGGAGGCGGCGGCGATATTCGTCGGCCACGCGACGCGGGTCCTCCATGAGACCTTTCACCTGATCCCACACCGCTTCTTCCAGGTGATCGGCGCGTACCGCCGGGTTGTCGCACACGGCATGGCCGCTGAAGCGGTAGCCATCCGCCCCGATACAACGATACTAGCGCAGCGTGTTCGTCCAATCGTACTTGCGGGAACGAGGCGCACGCTTGCCATAATAGGCGTAGCCGCAACGCCGGCAGACCGTGTGGCCCTGCAGCAGCCAGTCCGCGCCGGGTATGCGTT
>NZ_JAMYOA010000039.1:0-15766 GCF_040319515.1 Mesorhizobium sp. M0909 | reverse complement strand
GCCATGGAAGAGAAGCTGCGCTTCGCCATCCGTGAAGGCGGCCGCACCGTCGGTGCCGGCATCGTCGTCACCATCAAAGAGTAATCGCCGGCGCTGCCGGTTGAGATCGGATGCGAAAGGGCGGTCTTCGGGCCGCCCTTTTGATTCTGATATTCCGGCAATGGATTAACCGCATTGCTTCAAATCCTGTTGCAAGCGCCTCTGCCATAACTAGTATAGGTTGCATCGAGGGGGCTGCCAGAATGGTTCCATGGCGCCGTTTGCATAGTCAGGCATGGTGGTCGCTAGGGCTGATCTGCCTGGTGTCGTTGCTTGCCATGGGCCACGCTGCCTTTGCGGCGGATGCAAAGAAATCCACGCCGGAAAAATCCACGCCGGATCTCGGCCCGACGATGCGGTTCGTCGTCGTCCGCAGCAGCGCGCCGGGCTGCGAGCCCAACTGCCCGGAATGGATATCGGCGGAAGGCACCATAGAAGCCGGCACGCCCGCCCTGCTCAAACGCACGCTGAAGGCGCTTGGCGGCCGAAAGCTGCCGATCGTCGTCGATTCCCCTGGCGGCAATGTCGAAGCGGCGCTGACACTTGGTCGCCTGATCCGCAAGAACAAGCTCGATATCGCCGTCGGCAAAACCCGCTTCGCCGGCTGCCTGCCAGATATGAAGAACTGCAAGGAAAACGACGGCAAGGGCGCCCGTTATTTCGGCGATGCCTATGGCAACGGCGCCATCTGCAATTCCGCCTGCCCGTTGATGTTTTCCGGTGGCATCCGGCGCGTGGTCGGGGAGTGGGCCTTTCTCGGCGTCCATCAGATCACCACGACCTATATCCGGACGAAACTGCTGTACCGCACCACCTACCGCATGGTGAAAGGCAAGAAGAAGATACTCAGTACCAGGGTCGTCAGCCGGAAGAACGCGGGCAGCTACAAGACCTACGAAATGAACAAACCGCTGGAGCGGAAGCTGGCGGCCTATCTGAAGGAGATGGGCGTCGGCCTGGGCGTGCTCGAGACCATGAAAAGCACGCCGGCTAGCAGCATTCAGCAACTGGTCCCCTATGACATGCTGCAAATGAATCTCGTAACCAGTCTGGATGCCGTCGACCTGCTGACCGCGCCAACTCTATGCAAATCCGATCCGTTACCGGCGAGTTGCAGGGAAGTGCCGGTGCCGGCGAATATCGCGAAGCCGGCCGGGGAAGTTGTGGCGAACGCCGAACCTGTACCTTCAGGGCTCGAAACTCCGCCGGCGCAGGAGGTCGCTGACATGCGCTTCGTCCTGGTCCGCGGCACCAACCCGCTCTGCAATCCCAACTGCCCGGAATGGATCTCGGCCGAAGGCGCAATTACCGCTGACACGCCCGAAAAATTGCGCCAACTGCTTGACAGCGTCGGCGATCCTGCCCATCGTCATCAACTCGCCGGGTGGTGACGTGCTCGGTGCTTTGGCGGCCGGAAGGCTGATCCGCGAACGCAAGCTCGACGTTGCCGTGGCGCGGACGGATTTCATTGGCTGCGAGCCGCGGCAGGCCGACTGCACGGCCGAAGACGGCATCTACAGCGGGCTCACGGTCGATGCCGGCGGCGGTTGCGGCTCGGCCTGTCCGATCATGCTCGCCGGCGGTGTCAAACGCCTGGTCGGCCCGCGTGCACAGTTGAGCGTGCATTCGGTAGGGCAGGAGCAAAAGGTCAAGGCCTATCTTGAGGACATGGCCATCGGCCCCGGTCTGTTTACGGCAATTCAGCTATATTCGGTCGAACGGCAGCTCGATCTCGACAGGATGCTGAAATACGGGCTGACAACAGGGCATCAATCGGCAGACGAATTGACAGGCCCCGGCATCTGCAGATCGGAGCCACGGCCGGAGAACTGCCGCGAGATCTCGGGCGCCAAGGCTCAGGCCAGCACGCCGGTCAAATCGTAACGCGGGCATGATAGCCGCGAGCTGATCGTGCCGATCGCCATGGAAGAGAAGCTGCGCTTCGCTATCCGTGCAGGCAGCCGGACCGTCGGTGCCAGGATCCATCAAAGAGTAATCGGCGCCGGCATTGCCGGTCGAGATCGGACGCGAAAGGGCGGTCTTCGGGTCGCCCTTTTTCGTCTGCTGACTCCGGCCAGAACAATCTTGCGCGGGTGTTTCAAAGCTATTGCAAGCACCATCGCCGCAACTATTATCGGTTGCATCAAGGGGGCTTTTGCCGAGCGTGGTTCCAGAACGCCGTTCAAACAGTAGGGCAAGGTGGTGGCGCGGGTTGGTTCGCCTGGCGCCGACGGTCGCATTTGCGATGGTTGCCTTTGCGGCGAAGGCCGAGGATGTCTTCCCGAAATGGTCCGATCCGACGACTTGGACCGATCCGAAGATATTCTCCGATGATCTCTCGCCCATGCGATTCGCAGTCGTGCGGAGCAATGCGATCGGCTGCGAGCCTAACTGTCCGGAATGGATTTCGGCAGAAGGCGCCATAGAAGCGGGCACGCCAGCGCAGCTCAAGCGCGTATTGAAGACGCTCGGCCGCCGCAAACTGCCGATTATCGTCAATTCCCCGGGCGGCAATGTCGATGCGGCGCTCCAGCTTGGTCGAATAATCCGCAAAAACAAGCTCGATATCGCCGTCGGTACGACCAAGTTTTCCGATTGTTGGCCTGGGATGAAGGATTGCCGAGCCAATGACGGCAAGGGCGCCGCATATTTCGGCATTGCGTCTGACGGGGGCGCCATGTGCAACTCCGCGTGTCCGCTGATGTTTGCCGGAGGCGTCGGACGCGTGGTCGGCGGTTGGGCCTATCTAGGCGTCCATCAGATCACTACGACTCATTTCCGCACAACACGGCAATATCGAACCACCTATCGAGTTGTGCGGGGCAAAAAATACAAGATCACCACAGAAACCGTCACTCAAGACAATGTCGGCTACAAGACCTATGAGATGAGCAAGGCGATTGAGAGGAGGCTTTCGGCCTATCTCAGGGAGATGGGTGTCGAACGGGGCGTGCTCGACAGAATGAAGGCCACGCCCGCCAGCGACATCCGGCAGATCGCCCTCGATGACATGCTGACGATGAAGCTGGTCACCAGCAGGGACTCTCTCGACATGCTTACGCAGGCGGGCATTTGCCGGCGGAGTCCTGCGCCGACGAACTGCAGAGAGATCCCTGCGAATGCCAAACTGGCCAAGGTGGCAGCGATCGAGGCGAAGGCCGGATCTTCTCAGCCGGCTCAAGTCCCCCTTTTTCAGCCGGTCAGGGAGGCACCTGCTCAGCCGGTCCAGGTAGCGCCAGGAAAGGAGGCGCCGGACAAGGGCTTCATACTCGTTCGCGGCAGTGATCCGATGTGCGAGCCCCACTGCCCGGAATGGATGTGGGCTCTGCCGCTCGGGGCAGCGCGGGCTGGGGCACCCGAGATGCGCTTCGTGATGGTTCGTGGCAGCAATTCGTCCTGCAATCCCGACTGCCCGGAATGGATATCAGCCCAAGGCGTAATCACGAGCCGGACCCCGCAGAAGCTGGGCCAGTTCCTCGCAACGCTTGGCAGCCGGCGGCTGCCTATAGTGGTGAGCTCGCGAGGTGGCGACTTGTTCAGCGCTCTGGCGGTGGGGCGACTTATCCGTGAAAAGAAGCTCGACGTCGCCGTTGCCCGCACCGATTTCGTTGGCTGCGACCCGGGAGAGTGGAATTGCTTGGCCAAAGATGGCGCCTATGCCGGAGTGGCCAGCGATGCGAAAGGCGACTGCGATTCGGCCTGCGCGCTGATGCTGGCTGGGGGCGTCAGGCGGCTTGTCGGTTCACGGGCGCTACTCAGCCTTTACCTGATGGGACAAGACCAACTGATTAAGGCTTACCTTGACGAGATGGCAATCAACCCTGATCTGTTCATGGCGCTTCAGCGCATTCCTGTCGAACGTCAGCTCGAACCTGACGTGATGCTGAGGGTCGGACTGACGACTGGGCCGCAATCAGTGGACGAGCTGATGGGTGCCACCCTCTGCAGATCGGTGCCGAAGCCTGACAATTGCCGCGTGGTGCTCTCGCCCAATGCACAGGCCGAGGCGCCCGCCAAATTGTAGAGGCGCGTTGGCTTCGGAAACTGGCCATCGAGGCAGGTTGAGCGGCGCTCGATGTTTCCGCTATCGTCCAGCGCGGTTGAAGACCAACATGGGAGGGACCGCGAATGAGCCATGATGTCCCGACATTGTTCGAATGGGCCGGCGGCTCCGAAGCGCTGAACCGCCTGACCCAGACCTTCTACGACAAAGTCGCTCGGGACCCCATCGTCGGGCCGGTGTTCAAGCACATGTCGCCGGACCATCCCGCTCACGTCGCGGCTTTCATCGGCGAAGTCTTTGGCGGACCGAAAACCTACAGCGAAAAACACGGCGGCCATCGCGAGATGGTGATGCATCATCTCGGCAAGCATCTGACCGAGGAGCAGCGCCGGCGCTGGATCAATCTTCTCGCCGACGCCGCCGACGAGATCGGGTTGCCTGACGATCCCGAATTCCGCTCCGCCTTCATGGGCTATGTCGAATGGGGATCGCGGCTGGCCAAGATGAACTCCAACAAGGGCCCGACCTGCGATCCCGAGAGCGAACCAATGCCGACCTGGGGTTGGGGGGTGCCGGGCGGCCCCTACAAGCCGCCTTCGGGAGACTGACCGGGCACGAATCGGTCGAAAACCCCGCCGGCCAGGAAAACGGGTGGCTATGGAGGTTTCGGTCCTCCAGGCTAACGGTTTGAAGTCGCCGTCGACTGGCGGGGCCACACTGAGAACCGGAGGCTTGCGATGAGATCGGAAGGCAAGAAAAGTTCAGACAGCGCCTTTGACAGCGGTCGCGGAACTCGAAATCCATTTGGCGTCATGGACGTCCCCACTCCCGACGACGAGGAGGTGTCGGCGTTCGCCGCCGGCGTGAAACTGGAGGGAACTGCAAGTGATGAAAACGCCGGAACGTGGGGCACCGAAAGCGACCGCAACAGCAACGACACCATCGACGGCAGCTGGTCCAGCCGATGGAACGGCGGTGCCGATCCCACAATTCCGGGCGATGCCGAGGATAAGTGGAAGTCCGGCCGGGGCGAGGTGAAAACGGCGGGAGAGAGAGTTTACCTATTGTTCGATTGGCATCATGGCGTGCGCAAAGGGCTGATCGATGCGCGGCGCGAGGGTGCGAAAGGGCTGGTTGGAAAATATGTCAATCTGACCGACCCGAAAATCGTGCGTCCCTGGGTCGGCTTGATCGTCAGCAACCAGAGAATCGACGGGAAATGGCCGGGAGGACGCCTGGACTTCCGCAGATGAAGGCTGGGCAGCGCACGTCGCTCTTTACAGAGCGCGCGGAAGCTTTTAGGAAGCGCCTGCTGCGCCGACATGCGCATACGGGCATAGCTCAGTTGGTAGAGCGGCGGTCTCCAAAACCGCAGGTCGTAGGTTCGAGCCCTGCTGCCCGTGCCATCCTTTGAATGGGTACGACCCGGAGACATGGGTAACAGAATGTACCTAAGACATGGGTGACAACCTTGTGCCGAACGGGTTGTCGATGGTCTGCAAGGTTCTCTGTTCCAGGTCGATATATCCCAGATCATAGTGCATGAAGCTTACGAGCCAAATGCCGTCGTCGACCTCCTTTATTCCGAGCCTCTGACCGGCGAGCACGGTCGAGACGTTGATCTTCTTCCTCATCATGCAGATGCGGCCGCAGGCGGTGACCAGGATGTCCTTGTCATGGAGGGGATAGGTCAGCTCCGGCAGGCCGGAATACGGCCGTGAAGAGGGCGTGTAGAGTTCCGTCGGTAGCTTCATGGCCAACGCCTCATGCGGCCTTTCCTCGTTGAATTCGCTGATGAAAGCGTCAAATCTGGCCTGCTGTTGCAGGGCATTCATGCCCGGGGGCCGCGTGGTCTCCTGCTTCAAGGTGCGGTGCATGCGCTCGTGGCGGCCGTTCTGTTGCGGGTTGCCGGGCTTGATGCGCTCGATGGCAATGCCGAGCCTCAACCACCAGACCGACAGCTTCGACAGATTGTAGAGGCCGTTGGGGCTGGCGAAGGGACCCCGTTGTCGCTTCGAATGGCGAGCGGCAGGCCGCGTTCCCTGAACAGCCGGACGAAGGCCTCGATGACCGGCGCTTCCCGTGTCGCTTCAAGCGCTTCGGCGAGAAGCAGGTAGCGCGAGGCCTGGTCGGTCACCGTCAGGGGGTAACAGTAGCGACCGTTGCCGAGCTTGAACTCGCCCTTGAAGTCAGCGCACCACAGATCGTTGGGGACGGCGGCCTGCGACAGCGGCGTGCCCATGGCCTTGTTCGCCCGGTTCCTCTTGCGGGCCTGGCTCACAAGGCCGCGGCGGTCGAGCACGGCATGCACCGTGCTCTTGGCCGGGATGCGCACATCGCCGGCGAGCTTTCTGATCAGCAGCTCCCTGATCTTCCTGGCGCCCCAGTGCGGCTTGTCGCGCTTGCTCTCGACGATCAGCCGCTCGATCTGCTCGGGCAGTTGGTTGGCATAGCGTACCGGCCGCCGCGAGCGGTCGCAAAGCGCCTCCAACCCCTCTTGCCTGTAGCGGTTGAATATCTTGTAGCCGGTCTTGCGCGAGATCCCGAACTCCCGGCACACCGCGCTCATGCCTTCTCCGTCGAGCAGGCGAGCCACAAAGCGAAGACGTTCCTCCATCACCGAACACTCTCTCCACGGCATCAACACCTCCCGGCAAAAACCGAAAAGTGTTACCTATGTGTCCGGTACAAATCGTCACCTATGTCTCGGGCCGCTCAATGGATGCCTAAAACGATTCTTTTGCAGTGCGGCCTTTGAAAATCGGCTTGTGACTTGCCATATAGGTCGAGTTGCGGCATAAGGGCCGCATAGCCGGGACGGGACGACTGGATGGTTCCGAGGCGGCGTTTGGCCATAAAGCGGACACTTGCCACTTGCGTGGATCAAGAATCGGTTTTATGTAGACGAGACAGACACGCGACGCGTGGAGCTGGGAAGCCGGCTTTACGCGTCTGATTTGCATGGGCGAAATGATCGCGCTGATTCGGCGCGAACGCACGCTCAAGCGGCACGTCCCGGCCAGCGGGATCATCCAGGAGACCCGGCCAACGGGTCTTGCAGACAGAGCGGCATATGGCTTCGAAAACCACAAATCCCTTCACCTTTCTCCAGCAGGTTCGCGCGGAGACCGCCAAGGTCACTTGGCCGTCGCGGCGCGAAACGATGATCTCGACGGTGATGGTCCTTGTGTTCGCGGTCATCGCGATGATCTTTTTCTTTACCGCAGACGTGGCCATGGGCTTTGCGGTCGAAAAAATCCTCGGCCTCGGACAGTAAGTCCGGCGATTACGGAGAAGTCTTGAAATGACCGCGCGGTGGTACATCGTCCACGCCTACTCGAACTTTGAAAAGAAGGTCGCCGAGGACATCGAGAACAAGGCCAAGCAGAAGGGCCTGTCCGCCGACATCGAGCAGATCGTGGTGCCGACCGAGAAGGTCGTCGAGATCCGCCGCGGCCGCAAGGTCGATGCCGAGCGCAAGTTCTTTCCGGGCTATGTGCTGCTGAAGGCCAATCTGACCGACGCTGTGTTCTCGCTCGTCAAGAACACGCCGAAGGTTACCGGTTTCCTGGGCGACTCCAAGCCGGTGCCGATCACCGAAGCCGAGGCCCAGCGTATCCTGAACCAGGTTCAGGAGGGCGTCGAGCGGCCGAAGCCGTCGGTGACGTTCGAGATCGGCGAAGCGATCCGCGTTTCGGATGGACCATTCGCGTCCTTCAACGGTTTCGTCCAGGAAGTGGACGAGGAGCGGGCGCGGCTCAAGGTGGAAGTTTCGATCTTCGGGCGCGCTGTGCCGGTCGATCTGGAATTCGGACAGGTCGAGAAGGGCTGATCCGAAATCCCTGCACCGGTTTCGGCGGCAGGGAAGGCGGCGCGGAGATCGTGCGGCCAAAAGCGGGTGGGAGGCGAATGCGGCTTTAGCCGGCCGCGCGGACCGCACCACCAGACTGCAACCGCCGGCAAGACCGGCATGAGAAAAGGCAGGAAGAGAGATGGCTAAGAAAATTGCAGGCCAGCTCAAGCTCCAGGTTTCCGCGGGATCGGCCACGCCGTCGCCCCCGATCGGCCCGGCGCTTGGTCAGCGTGGCATCAACATCATGGAGTTCTGCAAGGCATTCAACGCGCAGACCCAGGAAATGGAAAAGGGTTCGCCGGTTCCGGTCGTCATCACCTACTACCAGGACAAGTCGTTCACCTTCGTCATGAAGACGCCGCCGGTGAGCTATTTCCTGAAGAAGGCCGCCAACCTGAAGTCGGGTTCCAAGGAGCCGGGCAAGCTCAAGGCCGGTACGATCGGCCGCGACAAGGTGCGCGCCATCGCCGAGCAGAAGATGAAGGATCTGAACGCAAACGACGTCGAGGCGGCCATGCGCATGGTCGAGGGCTCCGCCCGCTCGATGGGTCTGGAAGTGGTGGGCTGAGATCATGGCAAAGATTGCAAAGCGTGTATCGAAGACCCGCGAAGGCATCGATCCCAACAAGGCCTACGCTTTGGGTGAGGCGCTGAAGCTGCTCAAGGATCGTTCCTCGGTGAAGTTCGATGAGACCGTTGAAGTCGCGATGAACCTCGGCGTCGATCCCCGCCATGCCGACCAGATGGTCCGCGGCGTGGTCAATCTGCCGAACGGCACCGGCCGCAGCGTTCGCGTCGCCGTGTTCGCGCGCGGTGACAAGGCCGAGGAGGCCAAGGCCGCCGGCGCCGACATCGTCGGAGCCGAGGACTTGGTCGACATCGTCCAGAAGGGCACGATCGACTTTGACCGCTGCATCGCCACGCCGGACATGATGCCGCTGGTCGGCCGTCTCGGCAAGGTGCTCGGTCCGCGCGGCATGATGCCGAACCCGAAGGTCGGCACCGTCACCACTGACGTTGCCGCCGCTGTCAAGGCATCGAAGGGCGGCGCCGTCGAGTTCCGCGTCGAGAAGGCCGGCATCGTTCATGCCGGCGTGGGCAAGGTGTCGTTCGACGTCAAGGCGCTGGAAGAAAACGTCCGCGCCTTCGCAGACGCGGTGACCAGGGCAAAGCCGGCTGGGGCCAAGGGTAACTACGTCAAGAAGGTGTCGGTCACCTCGACGATGGGCCCGGGCCTTAAGCTCGATGTCTCGACGCTCGCAGCGTCCTGATACGAACAATTGGATCGGCCGCTAAAACGCTGATCCGTGAAAGAATTCCGGGCCTCCGACCTGTCGGCGGCCCGGTACCGGAAGTCGAAAAGGCTTCCGGACATCCTGTCCGAGATTGCAGGCGGCCCCCAAGCCTTAGGTGATGTGGGCCTTAATTCATGTGGGCCTGCATGAGACGGGTGAAGACCGGACAAAGGGGCGAAAGCTCCAATGAAAGGTTCGAACCGTGTTTGCCTTTTGTCTGCGCACCGTCCGGCTTGCCGGCAGGTGTGGCGAAAGGGGGCAGGATCCTCGAGCGTCGTTCGGGAGATCCGTTACTGGATGGCCCGGCCGGCAAAAGGCAACCCGACGCCTGTCCTTCGTAGAGGGCAGGGGTCAACTGGAGATAGGCAGTGGACAGAGCGGAAAAACGCGAACTCGTCACGGGCCTGAATGATGCGTTTTCAAGCGCTGGTTCAGTCGTCGTGGCCCACTACGCCGGTATCACCGTCGCGCAAATGAACGACCTTCGGTCGAAAATGCGCGCCGCCGGTGGCACCGTCAAAGTCGCGAAGAACCGTCTCGCCAAAATCGCTCTTCAGGGCACGGACTCCGCATCGATCATCGAGCTGTTCAAGGGACAGACGCTGATCGCCTATTCGGAGGATCCGATTGCGGCGCCGAAGGTCGCGTCCGATTTCGCCAAGGGAAATGACAAGCTCGTCATTCTCGGTGGCGCAATGGGCACCACCTCGCTCAACGCCGACGGTGTGAAGGCACTCGCCACACTTCCGTCGCTCGATGAGCTGCGCGCCAGGCTGGTTGGCATGATCGCCACGCCGGCAACCCGGATCGCCCAGATCGTCAATGCGCCTGCGGCCTCGGTCGCGCGCGTCATCGGCGCTTACGCCCGGAAGGACGAGGCGGCATGAGGCCGTTCCTCGCTATCACAAACACACGTTCGAACCTTATGAAGGAACATTGCAATGGCTGATCTGGCAAAGATCGTAGACGACCTTTCGAAGCTGACCGTCCTCGAGGCGGCCGAGCTGTCGAAGCTTCTTGAAGAAAAGTGGGGCGTTTCCGCCGCTGCTCCGGTGGCGGTTGCCGCTGCCGGCGGCGCTGCGGCCGCTGCTGCTCCTGTCGAGGAAAAGACGGAATTCGACGTCGTCCTCACCGAGGCAGGCGCTCAGAAGATCAACGTCATCAAGGAAGTTCGCGCCATCACCGGTCTTGGCCTCAAGGAAGCCAAGGACCTGGTCGAGGCGGCTCCGAAGCCGGTCAAGGAAGGCGTTTCCAAGGCCGACGCGGACAAGTTCAAGGCCCAGCTGGAAGCAGCCGGCGCCAAGGTTGAACTGAAGTAAGCGTTGAGTACCGGCGGATGGCGTCGCGCCGTCCGCCACTCCCTTCACGTCTAGGGGAGGCTCATAGCGCGAAGAGTGCGAAAACCTCTTTCCTGAGGGCCGCAAACCGGCCTTCAGGAAACGGGTTTTCTCCCGTTTCTGGCCCACCGCCAATTGGTGGTGGGTGAAAAGACAAGAAGCCGCCGACAGGCGGCGGGCAACAAGACAGGGCCGCCAAGGTGGCCCGAGATGCAAGGCGAGCCGCGGCGAGGCTCGTCCCGAGAATTGAGCTAAGGAGCGACGATGGCCCAGACCCAGACTTTCAATGGCCGCAGACGCGTACGCAAGTTTTTCGGAAAGATCCCGGAAGTTGCGGAGATGCCGAACCTGATCGAGGTTCAGAAGGCATCCTATGACCAGTTCCTGATGGTGGAGGAGCCCAAGGGCGGGCGTCCTGACGAGGGGCTGCAGGCAGTTTTCAAGTCGGTCTTCCCGATTTCCGATTTTTCCGGCTCCTCGATGCTGGAATTCGTGAAGTACGAGTTCGAGGGACCGAAATTCGACGTTGACGAATGCCGTCAGCGCGACCTGACCTACGCGGCGCCGCTCAAGGTGACGCTGCGCCTCATCGTATTCGATATCGACGAGGATACCGGCGCGAAGTCGATCAAGGACATCAAGGAGCAGGACGTTTACATGGGCGACATGCCGCTCATGACCTTGAACGGCACCTTCATCGTCAACGGCACCGAGCGCGTCATCGTCTCGCAGATGCACCGTTCGCCGGGCGTCTTCTTCGACCATGACAAGGGCAAGTCGCACTCGTCCGGCAAGCTTCTGTTTGCCGCGCGCGTCATTCCCTATCGCGGCTCATGGCTCGACATCGAGTTCGATAGCAAGGACGTCGTGCACGCCCGTATCGACCGCCGCCGCAAGATTCCGGTCACGTCGCTGCTGATGGCGCTCGGCATGGACGGCGAAGAGATCCTGTCGACCTTCTACAACAAGATCACCTACAAGCGCGCCGGCGACCATTGGCGTATCCCGTTCAACGTCGAGCGTTTCCGCGGCCTCAAGGCCGTTGGTGACCTGGTTGACGCCGACACCGGCGAGGTCGTCGTCGAGGCCGGCAAGAAGATCACTGCCCGCCAGGCCAGGGCGCTTGGCGAAAAGGGTCTCAAGGCGATCAAGGCGACCGACGAGGATCTGCTCGGCAACTATCTCGCCGAGGATATCGTCAACTATGCGACCGGTGAGATATTCCTCGAAGCCGGCGACGAGATCGACGAAAAGACGCTGAAAGTGCTGCTCGGCACCGGCGAGGACGAGATCAAGGTTCTCGACATCGACCATGTCAACGTCGGCGCCTACATCCGCAACACGCTCAACGTCGACAAGAACGAGAGCCGCCAGGACGCACTGTTCGACATCTATCGTGTCATGCGCCCGGGCGAGCCGCCGACGCTCGAGACCGCCGAAGCCATGTTCAACTCGCTGTTCTTCGACAGCGAGCGCTACGACTTGTCGGCCGTCGGCCGCGTCAAGATGAACATGCGCCTCGAGCTCAAGGCCGAGGACACCGTGCGCGTGCTGCGCAAAGAGGACATCCTGGCCGTGGTCAAGACGCTGGTCGAACTGCGCGACGGCAAGGGCGAGATCGACGACATCGACAATCTCGGCAATCGCCGCGTGCGCTCGGTCGGCGAGCTGATGGAGAACCAGTACCGCGTCGGGCTGCTGCGCATGGAGCGCGCGATCAAGGAACGCATGTCCTCGATCGAGATCGACACGGTGATGCCGCAGGACCTGATCAACGCCAAGCCGGCGGCTGCCGCCGTGCGCGAGTTCTTCGGTTCCTCGCAGCTGTCGCAGTTCATGGATCAGACCAACCCGCTGTCGGAGATCACCCACAAGCGCCGTCTTTCGGCGCTTGGACCGGGCGGTCTGACCCGCGAGCGTGCCGGTTTCGAAGTGCGCGACGTGCATCCGACGCATTACGGTCGCATCTGCCCGATCGAGACGCCGGAAGGCCCGAATATCGGCCTGATCAACTCGCTGGCGACCTTCGCGCGGGTCAACAAATACGGCTTCATCGAGAGCCCGTACCGCAAGATCGTCAATGGCAAGCTGACCAATGAGGTCGTTTACCTGTCGGCTATGGAAGAGGCCAAGCACCACGTCGCGCAGGCCAATGCCGAGCTCGACAAGAATGGTCATTTCGTCGACGAATTCGTCATTTGCCGCAACGCCGGCGAAGTGATGATGGCGCCGCGCGAAAACGTCGATCTGATGGACGTATCGCCGAAGCAGATGGTGTCGGTGGCCGCGGCCCTGATCCCGTTCCTCGAGAACGACGACGCCAACCGTGCGCTGATGGGCTCGAATATGCAGCGTCAGGCCGTGCCGCTGGTGCGCGCCGAAGCGCCGTTCGTCGGCACTGGCATGGAGCCGATCGTCGCCCGTGACTCGGGCGCCGCCATCGGCGCCCGCCGCGGCGGCATCGTCGACCAGGTGGACGCGACGCGTATCGTCATCCGCGCCACGGAAGATCTCGATCCCGGCAAGTCCGGCGTCGATATCTACCGGCTGATGAAGTTCCAGCGTTCGAACCAGAACACCTGCATCAACCAGCGTCCGCTGGTGCGCATGGGCGACCGGGTCAACAAGGGCGACATCATTGCCGACGGCCCGTCGACCGAGCTCGGCGATCTGGCCCTCGGCCGCAACGTGCTGGTCGCGTTCATGCCGTGGAACGGCTACAACTACGAGGATTCCATCCTTCTGTCCGAGCGCATCGTCGCCGACGACGTCTTCACCTCGATCCACATCGAGGAATTCGAAGTCATGGCCCGCGACACCAAGCTCGGGCCGGAGGAGATCACGCGCGATATCCCGAACGTCTCGGAAGAAGCGCTGAAGAACCTCGATGAGGCCGGCATCGTCTACATCGGTGCGGAAGTGCAGCCGGGCGACATCCTGGTCGGCAAGATCACGCCGAAGGGCGAAAGCCCGATGACGCCGGAAGAAAAGCTGCTGCGCGCCATCTTCGGTGAAAAGGCCTCGGACGTGCGCGACACCTCGATGCGCATGCCTCCGGGAACCTTCGGCACCGTCGTCGAAGTGCGTGTCTTCAACCGCCACGGCGTCGAGAAGGACGAGCGCGCCATGGCGATCGAGCGCGAGGAGATCGAACGCCTCGCCAAGGACCGCGACGACGAGCAGGCGATCCTCGACCGCAACGTCTATTCGCGCCTTTCCGACGTTCTTGTCGGCAAGGAAGCGATTGCCGGGCCGAAGGGCTTCAAGAAGGGCTCGAAGCTGTCGAAGGACACGCTGGACGAGTACCCGCGTTCGCAGTGGTGGCAGTTTGCCGTGGAGAACGAAAAGCTCCAGAGCGAGCTGGAAGCCCTGCGTGGCCAGTACGACGATTCCAAGAAGGCGCTCGAGCAGCGCTTCATGGACAAGGTCGAGAAGGTGCAGCGCGGCGACGAAATGCCTCCGGGCGTCATGAAGATGGTCAAGGTCTTCGTGGCCGTGAAGCGCAAGATGCAGCCCGGCGACAAGATGGCCGGCCGGCACGGCAACAAGGGTGTCGTGTCGCGGATCGTTCCGGTCGAGGACATGCCTTTCCTCGAGGACGGCACGCATGCCGATATCGTGCTCAACCCGCTGGGTGTGCCGTCGCGCATGAATGTCGGCCAGATCCTGGAAACGCATCTGGGCTGGGCTTGCGCCGGAATGGGCAAGAAGATCGGCGATCTGATCGACGCGTACAAGACGGCGGGCGACATCAAGCCGCTGCGCAAGACGCTCGAGAGCTTCATGCCGGCCAACGACCGCAACGAGCCGATCCGCGAATATGACGACGAGAGCATCATTCGCCTCAGCGAGCAGATGCGCCGCGGCGTCTCCATCGCGACACCGGTGTTCGACGGCGCGCACGAGGCCGACATCAACATCATGCTGGAGCAGGCGGGCCTGCACACCAGCGGTCAGTCGCAGCTCTATGACGGACGCACCGGCGAGCCGTTCGATCGCAAAGTGACGATGGGCTATATATATATGCTCAAGCTTCACCACCTTGTGGACGACAAGATCCACGCGCGTTCGATCGGGCCGTACTCGCTCGTTACCCAGCAGCCGCTGGGCGGCAAGGCGCAGTTCGGTGGCCAGCGCTTTGGCGAGATGGAGGTCTGGGCGCTCGAAGCATACGGCGCCGCCTACACGCTGCAGGAGATGCTGACGGTGAAGTCGGACGACGTCGCCGGCCGCACCAAGGTCTACGAGGCGATCGTCAGGGGCGACGACACCTTCGAGGCCGGCATCCCCGAGAGCTTCAACGTTCTCGTCAAGGAAATGCGGTCTCTCGGCCTCAACGTCGAGCTGGAGAACACCAAGCTCGACGAAAACCCGATCCGGCTGCCCGACGCGGCCGAATAAGCAAGACGTCCGGCCGCGGTCTTCCCGCGACCGGACGCCGAGCATGATCCCGAAAAGTGGTTACCGGTTTTCGGCCAAGATCATGCTCAAACAACAGAGTTTCTTCGGCCGATGGCCGATCAAGTCGGCGGGCGTTTGGCCCGCGCTAGATGCAAGGGGTTTTCGAGGACCCCGAAAAGGAGAACGGCATGAACCAAGAGGTCATGAATCTCTTCAATCCCCAGGCGCCCGCGCAGGTGTTCGATTCCATCCGGATCTCGCTTGCCAGCCCTGAGAAGATTCTGTCCTGGTCGTTCGGCGAGATCAAGAAGCCGGAGACCATCAACTACCGCACCTTCAAGCCGGAGCGTGACGGCCTGTTCTGCGCACGCATTTTTGGTCCGATCAAGGACTATGAGTGCCTGTGCGGCAAGTACAAGCGCATGAAGTACAAGGGCGTCATCTGCGAGAAGTGCGGCGTCGAAGTCACGCTGTCGCGCGTCCGCCGCGAGCGCATGGGCCATATCGAGCTGGCGGCACCGGTCGCCCACATCTGGTTCCTGAAGTCGCTGCCGTCGCGCATCGGCACGCTGCTCGACATGACCTTGAAGGACATCGAGCGCGTCCTCTATTTCGAGAACTACATCGTCACCGAACCCGGCTTGACCGCGCTGAAGGAGCACCAGCTGCTCAGCGAGGAAGAGTACATGATGGCCGTCGACGAGTATGGCGAGGATTCGTTCACCGCCATGATTGGCGCCGAGGCGATCCACGACCTGCTGGCCGGCATGGACCTCGAGAAGATCGCCGGCGATCTGCGCTCGGAACTGGCTTCGACCACCTCCGAGCTCAAGCAGAA
>NZ_JAMYOA010000038.1:0-17111 GCF_040319515.1 Mesorhizobium sp. M0909 | reverse complement strand
ACCCGCTACCTCAACATGGATCATCTGCGCGAGCACAAGAAGGAGAGCCTGAGGGCCTTGGCCGCCTGAGCACCGTCATGTGTCCCCCGCTCCGCAAAACACGGGGGCTGCGCGGCGGACACGCCGACGTCACCGCAATGCCAACGCCATTTTGCAGAACTTGACGCACACAACTTAGGGTTGCACGTCTTGAGCGGTGCGATACCAAACAAATCACACTGTTCCGGCGGCTCGGCGGACATGCTGGAAGGTCGCGTCCCCACAGGTTCCTTGAACCATCCTGACCGCACGATTCGTGCCAAGCCGGCCGGGTGTGCCGGTCCGTCTTGTTCGGCATCATCGAGAGGGCGGCACTGGCATGGTGGGCATCCAGACAAACGATCGGCAAGCCGCGCGTGACCAACTCGTTCCACAGCCATACGGGCAGCGGACCGGTTTCCATGCCGATCCTTGCAACCTTTCCCGCCTTCTCGGCCAGCCAGTCTGCGATCGTGTCTTGATCGGTCGGCACCTTCCCCTTCGCGATCTTATTCCCGTTCTCGTCGACCACGCAGATGGCCGTCTGTCCCATCGAGACATCCAGGGCGGCGTACTTCATCACGGCAGTTCTCCTTCCTCGCGCAGCGGCGCTGACTGATTCATCGACACGGTCAGGTTGGGGAACTGCCGCCCGGAATGCGAGAGGCGCCAGCCGCGATCACGCTAAGTAGATGCTATGGGGCGAGCGGCGAGGGTGTGGCATCCTTCGCTGTTTCAACCACCATCAAAAGGAGGCGTCCCATGTCGCAGTCTTTTGACACGAGCCGGTCCCTTACCGCTCTTGAACAGGATAACACGCTCATCGCCGTCATCGAAATGAGCAAGGCGAAGTGGCTCGTCGCCGCGCTTATTCCAGGTCTCAAGCGCCACCCCTCAAGAAGATCGATGCCGTCGCGCCAGCACTGTTGAAGCTACTGCAACGCTGGCGACGAAAGCCGGCCGGGCCGGGCACACGGTCCAGCGGATTGCGGCGACGGCTTTTGGCTGGCGCGCTGGTTGCGGGCGCACGGCATCGAGGCCTATGCCATCAATCCCTCGAGCGCGAGCACAGCCGCGCCAAGACCGATCGTCTCGACACCGAGCTTTTGATGCGCGCTTTTCTCGGCTGGCTGCGCGGCGAGAAACGCCATTGCTCCATGGCGGCGATCCCGACACTCGAAGAGGAGGACGCGCGGCGGCGAACCGCGAGCGGGGGACCCTGCTCGGCGAGCAGACGCGGCTCATCAACCGCCAACCGCATCAAGGCGATCCTCGCCCGCTTCGGCGTCCGCAGCTTCCGCTTAAGCCTGCGCCAGGCGGCGGACAGGCTGGAGAGCATCCGAACGGCGGAGGGAACGCCGCTGCCGGACAACACCCACGCCGAGCTCTACCGCTTCCTTGAGCGGCTCAAACTCGTGCGCGCGCAGATCCGCGCCATCGAACAGGAGCGCCTGCGCCGGCTGGCGGCGGCTCCGGCTGCGGCGAACGGCCCGCACGCGATGGTTCGCCTGCTCGCGCGGATCATCGGCAGCGTCGAGACCGCCGACATGCTGGTCAACGAGATGCTGTCGCGCAAGCTGCGCGACCGCCGCGCCGTGGTGCGCTACGCCGGCCTCACGGGGTCGCCGGACGAGAGCGGCAAACGCCGCCGCGAGAAAGGGCTGGCGCGCGCCGGCAATGCCCGCGTGCGGCGCGGCATGGTCCAGTTGGCCTGGCGCTTTCTCCTCTTCCAGAAGGACAGCGACCTCGCCCGATCGTTCCAGGCACGCACGACCGACGGCCGCAAAACCACGCGCAAGACGATGATCGTGGCGCTGGCGCCCAAGCTGCTGATTGCGCGGTGGCGTTTCGTCACCGCGGGCGAGGTGCCTGGGGGCGTCATCGTGCGTGCGCCGTGATGGAGGCACGTGGGAAGAGGTAGAACAAAGGCACACCCCAATTGGCAGGCCCGCAGCAGGATCTGCCGATGACGATCCGAGGTGGCGGCAACCCGAAGCCACACATGGTCGTTCGGACCGCCGACGTAGAATGGGCCCCGCCGCCCCGGAGCTTCGCCACCGATGCGCATGCTGCATCATGGTCAGATCCACTGCGATCTACCGCATACAAGTCTGCCGCGCGACCTTCGCGCCTGGCTCGGCGAGCTCGCCTCGGAAATCTATCGTCGGCATTTGGCCCCACTGGAACGGGCTCCACCCGACCCGGCAAAGCCGGCCGCCTGTGCTCGTGACCGTTAAGGACAAGTCGCTTCGCGATGGCCTGCAGCCACCCTTGACCGTCACTGCGCGCGGCGGCCAGTTCGAAGCCAGGTCGGCACGAGGAGATGGTCGCCAATCGGCCGAACGAGGAGATGAGGAAACGAACCACGAGCAAGCTTGACAATCATCGCCCCATACAGGTGTAGTTCGGCGATAGCAAGGCCGCTCGCGAGCGCGCCTAAACAGCGCCGTAGGAGCGAGCGGCTTTGCGGTGGTCCTCGACAGTTCGCCGGTAAGATTGCGGATTCCGACGATTTACCGGACGGCATTCCGATCAAAAACCGGACGCGGTTGTCCGGTTTCGTCTCGGCATCAATGTCCGGAATCATTGGAATACGCAGTAAGATCGGGTTGCTGACACCAACCTGATTCGGAGGAACCATCGATGACGACATGATGAACCTGCGCGCGCTCGTGGAGAAGACTCCGGATTCCGATCTCTTGCGCGAGATGATCGGCTTTGGCGCCGAGCGGCTGATGGAGCAGGAGGTGGGAGCCGCCACCGGCGCCCCTATGGCGAGAAGAACCCTCTGCGGCTGGCTCAGCGCTACGACTATCGCAAGCTCGACTCGAAGACGCGGGACGGCACCGTCGAGCTGCGCATCCCGAAGCTGCGCAAGGGGAGCTACTTCCCGGGCTTCCTGGAGCCGCGGCGTATGGCAGAGAAGGCGCTACACAACAGCCGTCCACCTGCTGCGTGCAGGCGTCGATATCAACACGATCCGTGCTTGGCTCGGCTACGTGTCGTTGGATACCACGCACATCTACGCCGAGTAGATCTGGAAATGAAGGCTAAGGCGTTGGCCAAGGTTGATATTAGCGGCTTGAGAGAGCCCCGCGGCAACGCTCTCTTACCCACCCATTAATGGCATTCCTGAGAGCGTTGTAGGCAAACCACCATCGCCGTTGTGTGGCGGCTTGGGCCAAGGAAATCTCGGAGATGCTTGGCTCATCGCCTGCAGCCGCAACACAAAAAATCAGGCCGCAACACAGTGTAGCCGTAGCCCTCGGGGCGGCGCGATACTCCTGCAACAACAGTGTCAGCGTCACCCCCTTGCGCTAGCCGGCAACAAACAGCAGGATCACTGACTGGTCAAACTGGTGTCCCTTGAAACATCGCAAACCCTCCGAAATTCGCAATCGAGACGCTCTCCGCACCACAGCGCCGAAACCAAAACGTTGCAACAGATCCTTCAAACAAATTCACAATATCTTTGCGACCGCCCATCCCTGACAATGGTACGTTCACCGCAAGTCCGAGGTCAGGCACGGCTGGAAAAGGGTGATGCCGATTGCACTCGGACCACCGCACAGCACGCAACGACGGGGTCAACAGCCAATGGCAAGAAGAGCGCTCATCCTGCTTGAAGGCCTTCCAAGGGGCAACGGTCTGCTATACGTCCAAGCGGCCCAGCGTCTTGGTCTTCATCCAATTACCATGTCGACCGACCCAGCTCAGTACGATTATCTTGCGGCTGAAAGAAGTGAGGCAATCCGTGTCAATACAGAGAATCTCGATGCGCTGATTCATGAATGTTCCCGAATGCGTGCGACCTATGACATTGCGGGTATTACTGGCTTCTCGGGCGCCGACGAGTCGGTCTATGCGACAGTTGGCAAGCTCTGCCGGCATTTCGATCTACCGGGACCGAGCCCCACATCGATTGAACGATGCTGCGACAAATTCACTCAACGTCAGCTCCTCGCCGAGGCCGGCATTCCAATCCCTGCTTATCGCTTGGCAGCGAATGCGGGGGACGTAGAAAGCGCTGCCGCGGATATCGGCCTGCCGGTGATTCTTAAGCCAGCCGTCGGCAGCGGCAGCAGCGGTGTCCGATTGTGCCGCGACGTCGACGAGTTGGCCGAACATACGACCTATCTATTGGGCGGGAAGCACATATGGCGCTCCTCGCCGAGGATGCTGGTCGAAGAATTCGCACAGGGCCCCTTTTATAGCGCTGACATAATGGGAAATGAGGTTATTGGAATTTGCACCGCTGACTTCGGCCCGCCCCCGCATTTCCTCTATCGTGAGTGCACCCACCCGGCCCCGCTGACTGATGACGAGCATAGGCGCATCGCCGATGTTTCGCTGAGCTGTTTGCAAGCTCTCGGCCTTGGCTGGGGGCCGACGAACATTGAATTCCGGTGGACGCCGCGTGGCCCAGTCGTCATTGAAGTCAATCCGCGTCTTGCAGGTGGGACCGGTCCTCGACTGGTTCAACTGGCTTACGGTGTCGATCCCATCACCGAGCACATCAAGCTCGTCATCGGCGACGAATGGAATTTGCGCAAAAGACATTCGCACACCGCGACCGCGCGGATCCTATATCCTGAGCGCGATGGCATCCTCGATTGGATCGATGGCGACAGTCGGGCGGCTGCCGTGTCAGGCGTCGCCGAGGTCAAATTGTTTGTTGAACCCAAAACGCCAATCGTCAGGAAAGCCGATTACCGAGACCGCATCGGTCATGTCATCGCCGCTTCACCCAGCCTTGCTCAGAGCGAGGCGATACTTCAGCGTGCCGTCGACTTTATTAGCTGGTCGATCACGCCCTTTCCGAACCTGCGCGGATAGGATCTGGTCTAAATCGTTGGAACTGGAACGGGCTTAGATCAAAATTGCAGAGTTGATGGTGTTTCCGTTCCCATTGTTGAGCGCTAGATGTTTGATCCCTGGCTCACATGACAATGCTGAGGTGAGGAGGTGTGTTAGGGCGGCATCGGTCAAAATCTGGCCGCTGGTCGGTTCGACCAGACGTTTGATCATCTTCAGCCATTCCGAGGGGCCGATAAGGGCTGTCGTCGTGCCGCTTCGAACGTGAGGTCGACATTCGACCGCCGGGCGGGCATCGGGGCAGAAGGTCTTGAATAGGCCTTGAACTCGACGCCATGGTCATGGGCGGACTCCAACCTTGCGCATAGCTAGGTGCTCCAGAATGATCCTAGCTTGATTGATCACGATGGCGAGGATCGCCTGAAGCCCGAAACCCATCAGAAGCGCGTTTGTGTCCAGGCTCGCTATGCCTTGCAGGATCACCGTTCCGAGGCTTTCGACGCCGATATAGGCGGTCAGCGTCATGGCCGAGACGAGCATCACCGCCGAATCGGGACACCATGTCCGCGCCGCCAGCCTGCAGCCGTCAGCAAGCGAAAATCCAGACGGTTCAGCGACCTCTACGCTCAAGCTGCCACCGCCTTACGTTGTGCATCGACCGGGGCAAGCACGAGGTCCAGCAGTCCGCGCACCGAGCGGGCGCTATCCAGTGTTTCGATCGTGGATCGAAGCAAGGCCGCACCTTCGCCCCCGATAATATGGTCGGCGACCGAGTGATATTTCGCGGCAATTTCGGCATCCGACAAGGGCCTTTCGGTGTCGCCGCGCGCAGGCGTCAATTCGCTTTCGAAGAGGGTGCCGTCTTTGAGGTAGATGCGCGCCCGCGCCATTCTTTCGGCAGGAAACAGCTTGTCGATTTCGGGTACGGTGATCGGCTTGATGCGGTCGTTCATCGACAATATCTCCGCGTCGACCAGCGATGCGCCGGCAATATCGGTTGGAAGCAATTGCCCGCGCACGAGTGCCGCGGCAACAGGGAACGGAAGGCTGTACTGGGCCTCCTCGGTGGTTTCCGGCCTGCGTTGATTGAGCCGGACCCCTGCGTCGAATGTGTCGATTTCAACATGATCGATCGTTTCCGGCAGGATATTGTGCTTGTGCCTGAGTATAAGCGCGGCCTCGACGGATGGCTGCGCCCAGCGGCAGATGGGATACGGCTTGAAATACATTCCCAAAAACCGCCATTCCTTGCCCAGATTGTTCCAGAAGGATTTGACATTGTCGCCTTCCACGACAATCGCAGGCGCTCCGGTAAAGCCGTCTTCGGCCAGGTAGGCCGCGCTGATGCCGCCCATGGCGCCCCAACCCGAACCGTCCTTGAGCATCGTGGGAAAGTCGATGCAGCGCATCATCTGGCTGCGGGGGCCATGGAACTCCGCAATGCCGATCGCATGGCGGAACCGGGTCTCGTCGAGCCCCCAAAGGTGCGCCGCTATGGCCGCCGCGCCTAGCGCATTCCACGACCCGGAGGTGTGATAATCCGGCGCGGTAGCATGCTGTGAGATGCCGGCACGGATGGCAATCTCGTAGCCGGCGGCAAGCGAAGCGAGAAACTCGGCACCGCTGATGTCCCTCGTTTCGGCGACGGCCAGCAACGCCGGCAGGACGGCACAGCCGGCGTGGCCTTTGGTAAGCACATGACCGTCATGCGCATCGAAACTGTCAATCGTCATGCCGCCGGCCAATGCCGCCCCAACCGGGCTGGCTCTGCGGCCGTCGAACATCAATCGTGCCGAAGGAGCGCCGGCACCTGCCCCGAAGGCACGAATTGCATGGTTGCGGATTGTTCGCGACAGAGGGGTCTGCGTGCCGGCGATTGCCGTGCCCACCAGGTCGAGAAGACAGCGTTTCGCCATGTGCTGCACAGCGGCAGGAAGCTCCTGATAGATGATGCCAGCAATGAACTGGTATGCAGATGAAGTTGCCATGCCGCTTGCGTTCCTGATGCAAAGGAAGGCCCAGTATGAGTTAGGTTGTTAGGCACGACGTCACATTTTTCGACGAGACTACGTCATAATACGACACTCTCCATTGCATTCTGCATGTCTTTCAAGGGATAATGCGGAGAGCAAAGAGGAGACCGGGGGTGGACGCGTCTGTTAACCGGATAAAACCGCTGCGCGTCGGTGTCATCCTGATACCGGACTTCTCGCTGATGTCGTTCTCCTCTCTCACCGAGCCCTTGCGCGGCGCCAACAGGATGGCCGGCGAGCAGCGTTACCGCTGGACCAATGTCAGTGTCGACGGCGGTTCCATCCAATCGAGCACCGGGCTCGCGGTCCCCACCATTACCCTGGATGAAGGCGGTGAATTCGACATCGTGGTCGTGTGCGGCGGCCATTCCGACGAGACGTATGGCAATAGAAAACTGAGGGAATATCTGCGCCGCATGGATCGGCGAAAAATTCGCCTCGGCAGCGTCAGTACGGGCAGTTTTGTACTGGCCGATGCCGGGCTTCTCGACGGCAGGCGCTGCACGACGCATTGGGGCTATATCGATGCGCTGCGGGCCTTATGCTCCAGGGCTGAAGTGTGCGATGAGCTTTACGTGGTCGATGGACGCATCTTCACCTGCGCGGGAGGCCTGGCGGCGATGGATATCTTGCTGGACATTATCCGGGACCAGCAAGGCAACCATTTTTCCAGCATGGTTGCGGAGAATTTCATCTACGGATCGACCAGGCGGCCGGAAGACCACCAACGCATGGCGCTACGTCACCGGCTGGACGTCGCCCACCCGACCGTAATCGGCGCAGTGGCGTTGATGGAACAGTTCATCGGAACGCCGCTTCGACTTCCCAAAATCGCCAGCCGTACCGGCGTTTCCTCCCGGCAGCTGGAGCGGCTTTTCATGCGCCACCTGCATTGCTCACCGGCGCAGCATTATGTCCGGATACGCCTCGATGAAGGACGACGGCTGCTGCGCAATACCTCTATGTCGGTCCTCGGAATCGCTATTCATTGCGGGTTTAACTCGACATCCCACTTTTCGCGCGCTTATCGCCAGCGTTTCGGCTCCCTGCCCAGCGCAGACCGCACCTTGAAAAGCGCTCCAAACTGGAAAGCCCAGACCAAGAAGATTCAGACCGCCGAAGTAAGCGCGAAGCAGACCCCGTCTGGCGCGACGTGAGGTGATGGACGAGAGATTGTGACACTGGGGAGCCCGGGAGCTTACGGTGTCAATTTCTATGTCTGCGCCTATGACTGCTGATAGAAGTTTCCATGTCCTTGAGGCGGTTCCGAACCGCCTGGAGGTGAACCCGCAGCGCCCACGCCGGCGCTGGTCGACGCAGGCGAAAGCGCGGCTGATCGAGGCGTCGCTGGAACCGGGGCGAATGTGCCGGCCATTGCGCGCGAGGCGGGACTGTCACCTTCAAGCTGTTCAGCTGGCGGCGCAAAGGGCTGAAGCGCGGTGCGGCTGAGCCGCGCAGGGATGCCAAAGAGCTCGGTTTCGTTGAGGTTACGCCGGCAGGCAGGACTCCGCGATGGTGGAGATCGCTCTGCACGGCGTGGTTATTCGCGTTGGCGCCGGCATCGTCCAGGACCAGCTGGTAAAGATCATCCGGGCGGTGCGGAAGGCATGATCGGTGTATGAACTAGGGGCGTCCGATCTTGTCTCCGCGATTCAGAGGGACTCATTCCGAAGATTCGTTTGTACCATGTCGAAAAATGGGAAGCTGAATCAAAACCGCAAGATAAAGCTACGTTAATGACAGATAGGCTAGAGTAGATGAGAAGCTCGCGCCCTCGCTCTATACGGAGTTGCATGTAGTATCGCTGAGGCGTTAGGCCGGCGTGCATTTTGAATCGGCGCTCTAGCTGACGCACAGAAAGCCCTACCCGTAGGGCAATATGCGGAACTGGTATCGGCTCCTCAACATGACGCTGCATTAGATCGATCGCGCATCGTACTTTGTCTGGCAGATGCGCTAAATGTACAAGGCGTCCACCGAACTGATCCTCGTTCTCATTTCGGATATGCTCGTGGTGGAACTGATCGGCAACGCTCCGAGCACGATCTCTGCCGAACCTTAGCGAAATCAGATGCAACATCATATCCATCGCCGCAGTCCCACCCGAACAGGTCAAGCGGTCGCGGTCGATTTCATAAATCCGGTTCGTGCAGTTAAGATCGGGGAACTCTTCTTGAAAGGCAGAACGGCTCTCCCAGTGTATCGTACAACGATACCCTGACAGCAGACCCGCCCGAGCCAGCAGCCGCGTGCCGGTTGATAGCGATCCAATCGTGAGTCGACGACGCCCCGCCTCCCTAAGAACTTGGAGGTAGCGTCTTTCATCGTTCAACTCAATATGCAAACCACCGCAGACGAAGAGGTAGTCTGCACCGCGGAGCGCCGCTTCATACTCCAGCGTCGGCAGCGGAATGCCCATAGAAGCCTGTATATCGACGCCAGTCGGGCTTGCGAATCGCCACAGGAAAGCGGGCCGTTGTATTAATCGGTTAAGGCAGCGCAGCGGCTCAATTGCCGAGGCCAGGCTCATTAGAGATAGACCGGGCAACAGAAGGAAGACAAAGACTTGGGGGGTCTCCTCCGCATCAAACACGGAATCTTGGGCTATCGGCACATCTCTCTCCCTGCTTAGGCGAAGCGATGTGGCATTCGCACTCCAGCACCTAGTGGTTCCTGGCTGACATAAGAGCCCGGATCGGGATTCCCTTTTGTCTGCCCGCGTGCGAGTCATGCGCCTCCAGGCAAAGCACAGCGCCCACATGCAACGGAAGCGAACGCGACGGGGTCCGTAGCCACATCACCGATTTTCGTATCGATCTTCTGCACCGTCTGAAACCTCACGTCACGGCCCATCCTGTTTTGTCGCACTAACGAAGCTCAGATTTCGCCGTTCCTCGCCAGGGCTACGGCCGAAGGCTTTGCGGTACGCGCTGCCAAGATGCGAGGCGGAGACGAAGCCACAGCGCAGCGCGATCGAGGCAATGGACTCGGTGCTTTCCTTGAGAAGCCGATGGGCCTCGTTCAGGCGCACGGCGAGGTAAAAGCGCTGCGGGGTTATGTTGAAGTGCTGGTGCCACAAACGCTCGAGCTGTCGCTGCGACAGGTTGCAACGCTGGGCGATGTCTTCGATGGGGACGAGATCTTCGAGGTTCTGCTCCATGCAAGCGATCGCCGCCGTGAGACGAGAGTCGTTCACACCGTAGCGCCATTGAATGGCAATACGCTGATGCTCTTGAGGTCGACGGATGCGGCTGTGAAGGAACTGCTCAGCAATGTCCGCAGCAAGCTGCCCACTGCAATCACTGGATATCTGGTCAAGCATCAGGTCGATCGCGGCAGTACCCCCAGCGCATGTCCAACGGTTGCGATCACGCACAAAGAGCTCACGGCAGACTTCGATTAACGGGAACTCCTCCGCGAATTGGCGCAGCAACTCCCAATGCAATGTGCACCGATAGCCAGCTAGCAGCCCGGCGCGGGCGAGCACAAAGGTTCCCGTGCTGAGCGCGCCGAGCGGCTTACCAGCGACGGCCAATCGTCGGAGGAAGCGATCGACTCGGACATCATGCAGCTTCTCGATTTGCATGCTTGCAATCACGAACAGCCGGTCGATCGCGGGTGCGTCGTCGATCGAGACGGTCTGTAGCTCAAGACCGCTGCTCGAGCTAATGGGAGTCCCGTCGGATGACAGCACATACCACTCGTAGAGTGATTGTCCAGAAAGCCTGTTGGCTGCACGCAGAGGTTCGCTTGCCGAGGCCAGCGCCATCATCGAGAACTCCGGAAAAACCAACAGCCCAATACGTTTGGGTACGGATCCACTCCCGGGGATGCCGGTCAGCGTGCTGCTCCTTTTAACAAAAGTTTGGTCATTCACATCCTATCGCAGGCCGGCTTACGGATACTGGGTGTTCGGTTCCCCCGTCAACCACGCCTACTTGCGCAACAGCACGACACGCGCTTCGGACAACTTCACCCAGATGGTCGGCGCGCCAGCGTGGCTGTCCGAGCATTCCGATTGGCCTACGTGGGTCGATTCGAGAGCTCGGCAAGGAGCGCCTGCACAGGATGGGCGAGGCGAACACCGTCGATGATCTCGACCTGGGACCGGCAGGAGAAGCCGTCCGCGAGGAGCCGACCCGAGGAGCCGGCGGCGTTCACGTGACTTGCCCAACTCAGTGCATAGATGTGCTCGGACAAGGCGCGATGCTCGGCCTCGTGACCGAAGGTGCCCGCCATACCGCAACAGCCGGACGGCAGAACGGTGAGTGTGATCCCGCAAGCGTCAAAGACGCGGCGCCAGGCTGCCACCGCCGCCTGCGCGTTCGTCTGCTCCGTGCAGTGCGGCAAGAAGAGGTAGTTGGGCGCTCCCACGGTCCGGGGGAGCCCATCGAGCCGGGCGGCGAGCCATTCCTGGATGAGGTGCACGGACGGCAGCTTCCGCCCGGGGAGTGCAGCGGGGTACTCGGACCGGTAGGTCAGCGTCATGGAGGGGTCGAGCCCGACGAGGTCGACGCCGGCTGCGGCGAGCTGCCCAAGCGCGGTCGCGTTTTCGGCCGCCAGGCGCTCAAACGAACTGAGGAAGCCGTGAACGTGGAGCGGCTTGCCGTTCGGCCGATAGGGCGCGAGCCACGGCCTCATCCCGATTGCGCGGAGGAGGTCGAGCGTGTCGAGCAGCACTCCCGTATCGTAGTAGGTCGTGAACGCGTCCTGGACGACGACGACGCTCTGCATCCGTTCGTGCGGAGCCAGCGCGGCGAGCGCGTCCGGCGTTGCGATGGCAACGTTCCTAACCTTCAGCTCCCGCCCGAGATCGACCCCGGACAGCCTCGGCGTATGGACGAGGCGGAGGGGCCGCGTCAGGCCGAGGGCCGTCGCCAGGTTGGCGAGCGACGGCATCCTGGCGAGGAGCGGCAGCATCGCCTCGAGCCGCCCGATCACGTGGTGGCGCAGAGGCCGCAGGTAACGTCCGTGGTAGAGTTCGAGGAACTTCGCCCGGAACGTGGGCACGTCCACCTTGATCGGGCACTGGCCCGTGCAGGATTTGCACGCGAGGCAGCCAGCCATGGCCTCGTGGACCTCATGCGAGAAGTCGTCGCCCCGACGGAGCGTTGCGAGAAGCCGGGTTGGAAAGGTCAGCCAGCCGGGCCGCGCCCGCAGCCGTTGCGCTTCGGCCAGCGGGTCAATGCCCTTCGCGGCGAGCCGGCGCAGCCATTCGCGCATGAGCTGGGCACGGCCCTTCGGGGAATGTCGGCGCTCGCGCGTGCCCTTCCAGGACGGGCACATGGCGTCGTCCGGGTTCCAGTTGAAGCAGGCGCCGTTGCCGTTGCAATGCAACGCCTCGTCATAGCCGGCCCGCACGCCGGCCGGAATGGTGCGGTCGTGCTGGCCCTTGGTCGGCACGCCATCGACCCTCAGGAGCACGCCGCCGTCCGGGACCGCGATCTTGCCCGGATTGAATTGGTTGCGCGGATCGAAGGCCGCCTTCACGGCCTGAAGGACCGGGTAGAGCGGACCGAAGAAGCGGGGCGAGAACTCGGAGCGCAAGCCCTTGCCGTGCTCGCCCCAGAGGAGCCCGCCGTAGCGCTGCGTCAGCGCCACGACCTCATCCGTGACGTCGCGGATCAGCGCCTCGGCGCCCGCCGCCTTCATGTCGATGGCCGGACGGACATGGAGCACTCCGGCGTCGACGTGCCCGAACATCCCGTAGTCGAGCCCGCGGCGGTCAAGCACCCCCCGGAACTCCGCAATGAAGTCAGCCAGGTTCTCCGGCGGCACGGCCGTGTCCTCTACGAAGGGGATCGGGCGCTTGTCGCCCTTCATGTTACCGAGGAGTCCAACGGCCTTCTTCCGCATCTCCCAGATGCGAGAGACCTCGGTGAACCCACGGGCGATCGTGAAGCCGCGCCGTCCGGCAACGGGTCCGTCCATGTAAAGCGCAGCCTTCAGCCGGCCCAGCGCCTCCTCAACCTGCGCGTTGCTTTGCCCGACGAACTCGATGAGGTTGACCCCACGCGCCGGTTCCCCGTCGTCCTCGGGAAAGAATGTAGAGACGCCCGCCCAAATCAAGTCACCCTGGGCGAGCGACAACACTTTTGAATCGACGGTTTCGATGGAGGCCGCCCCGAAGGCGACGAGGGCCTGCGTGTCCCGGAGCGCGGCATCGAAGCTGCCGTAGCGCAGGTTCACCAGCGCGGTCTGGCTCGGCAGCGGCAGGACGTTGAGCGTCGCCTCCGCCAGAAAGCCGAGCGTGCCCTCCGATCCGCACAGGATAGCATTGAGGTCGAAGCGGCCGTCCGGGCGCCGAATATGAGCGAGGTCGTAGCCTGTGAGGCAGCGATTGAGCTTCGGGAAGCGCTCGGTGATGAGCGCCGCGTTCCCGCGCTCGAGATCGTCGACGGCGCGATGGATGGCTCCGGCTTGGTCGGGGCGGCTCTTGGCGGCCGCGAGCGCCTCTTCGTCCAGGGGCGCCGAGTCCCAAACCGTCCCGTCGGATAGGACGGTCGTCAGTTCCAGGACGTGATCCCGGGTCTTGCCGTAAAGGCAGGATCCCTGCCCGCAGGCGTCCGTCGAGATCATGCCGCCGATGGTGGCCCGGTTCGATGTCGACAGCTCGGGTGCGAAGAACAGCCCGTACGGCTTCAAGGCCGCGTTGAGTTGGTCCTTCACGACACCCGCCTCCATCCGCGCCGTACGGCGCACCGGGTCTATCGCGAGGATCCGGTTCATGTGGCGCGACAGATCGACGACAAGCCCGTCCGTCAGCGATTGGCCGTTGGTGGCGGTCCCGCCGCCGCGCGGCGCGACCCGAATGGCCGAGAACCGATTCTCCGCGAGCAGCTTCGCAATCCGGACAAGGTCGTCGCGTTTGCGCGGGAAGGCGATCGCCTGCGGCGTCATCTGATAGATCGAGTTGTCGGTCGCCATGACCGTCCTGTCGCTGGCCCCCACCGACAGGTCGCCCGCAAAGCCGCGCGCCCGAAGTTCGGCACAGAAGGTTTGGTAGAGTGGAAGCGTGACGGATTCGGACGGGATTTTCGGGATCATGGTGCTCAAGGAGGCCGGGCGCGGCCCTGGGTGGAGCAGGGCCGCGCAGGTTCAAGACGGAACGGGTGACATGCTGTGCGTGCGGATTCCGCGGTCGATGTTCTCGATCATGTAGCGGAAGACGATGCTCTCGGCGCTCATCTGCTGGCCATGCTCCATGCCGGCGATCAGCAGCGGAGCCTTGGTTTTCTGCCCCGGATAGACATGATGCAGCCGAACCGACTCCTCGGGCATGTGGAGTGTGTTCTCCGCCCCATGGATGATCAGTGCCGGCGGGAAACGGCCCGAAGCCTTAACGAGCTCAGCCTCCGGGTCAAATGCCAGGGACTCCTTATACGACCTCGCGCTCACGGTGCTGCAACCCGGCCAGCGATCAACTCCGTCGACATCCGTATAGCTGCCGAGCTGCTCATCGACGTAGGCTTGCGTCGCCGGGTCGAGGGGATAGTAACCAAGCCTCGTCTCTTCGGTCCCCATGTCGAACGACGGTACCGGTTCGTCATCGGGCAACTCCAGCAGCGCCGCGTGTGCGGCCGTCTTGTCGGCGCGAAGATTTTGCAAGGACGTCATGCGGGTGTAGTTCATCGGCACGTAGTACGGAACCTGATCGCCGCCCGCGCGGGCCAGCTCGGCGATGGCGGCCAAGCTGGCGACCGAACCCATCGCCCATGAGGCAACGACCGGCATGCGGCCAAAGCGCTCCTTGGTCCAGGAGGTCGCAGCGAGCACCTCGGCCTTCTGGTCCTCGAGGCTGACGTTCGTCACCGTGAGGTCCCCGCGCCTGACGGTGTTGCGCACGTCCTTGTTCTTGAAGAAACCGGCGACGTCATAGGTCATCACGCGATAGCCGCGCCCGGCCAGGGCCTTGCCCACCAACTGGCCGTACATGCTGGCGCCGCCGGTGAAGCCCGAGTTGAAGACCACCGGAGGGAGCTTTTGCTGTTCGTCGCTCGGATTGGCAGGGCGGAAGACCCGTCCACGCAGGCGATGGGTGCCGTCGTGGTAGGCCACAGGGAAGGCGATATCTTCTTCAATCAGGTTGGTCATGTTTTTCCTTTCAAAGGGAGGTCGGGAAGATTTCGGCGGATGCACCACGAAGCAGCGCATCCGCCGTGGTGCCTGTCCGCGCGGCGGTGGCGCGGGCAAGCCGCGCGACGAAGTCGAACGCGGCCAAAGGAGTGAAGTAATCGGCGTAGGCCCGGCCCTCGCGGTCGCCGACATGGGGGGCGTCGCTGGCCTCCAGCAACAGCCTATGAGCACCCACCCGTTCGACAATCCGAACAGCGAATGGTAGTGCGGCGGCCGCATCGATCGCCGTACGGTACCCGGGACCCTTGAAGTAGACGTTGCCACGCTCGCTGGCCTCGTGGAGCAAAGCGGCGAATGCGGGATCGTCGACGCCACGCTCGGGATGGCATGTGCCAAGGTGGTCGATCAGCACAGGCACCCGCTTGGGAAGCTGCCGCAGCACCTTCAAGTTGACCGCGGCCTCCTGCGCATACACATGCACGTGCTGGTCAGCACGCAACCCCGCGAAAAGCTGCTGCCACTCCGCACCAGCATAGGCATCATCGCTGAACGCTTCGGGAATGGCGTCATGAAGTACGATACGCACACCCTGAACCTGCGGATGCGCCAAGCGTTCAGCGCTGGCATAGAGAGGATCGGCCAGGATCGTTCCGACCAACCTGACGCTCCCGTAGCGCACGGGATCGCGCTCTTGTAAACCTGCCAACTCGTTAAAGGACGCGAACACGTTCTCGGAGTCCGACAAGATGCTCAAGTGAACATTGTTGAGCAGGGTGGGCCTCACCCCGGCATCGATCAAGGTATCAAGATATGTACTAAGAGGATGCGGAGCAGGTAGTGTGTAGGGGACTCCACCCGTAACGCGCGCCAAGTCTCTGGCTGTGTAGAAGTGCACATGAGCATCAATCCGTGGCATTGTCAGCGTCATCTTCGGTCGCTTGATTGAACGATACGAAGATATCCGACCCCGTCCCGTTCGCGTCGCGACAGTTCGACGGATCATGTCAAATAGTCGCCATCTGCCGATCCACCGGACTTATGGTGGCCCGGCATGTTAACCAGCCAGATGCGGCAGATGGGCGGGGTGGCATGGCTTGCCGACCATGGCTGCCGCCGACGCACGCTCGACGACAGCCCAGCGGGCCAATCAGGTATTGGGAGAAAGCCCCGGCCTTGTCATAGGAGGTGTGAGTTGTAAATACTCCTACCGGCGAACTCGCCTTTTCCGCCTTAGAGCCTGAATCAAAAAGAGTGTTTTGATATCAACGTCTTGCGAGCCTGCGGGTGAGCAGGCGAATGTGAGCGACGTATATCCAGGCTTCTGCGGAAGCGAGGGATTTCTCCCAGTCCTTGGCCAGCCTGCGGCATCGCCCCAGCCATGCGAATGTGCGCTCCACGACCCAGCGGCGCGGCAGGACCTCAAAGCCTTTGGCTTTATCCGTCCGCTTGACGATCTCCAGGGTGAACGTGCCGATCTTTTGCATCGCGCCCTTAAGCTTCGGTCCGGCATATCCGCCGTCGGCGAAGACGTGTCGCAGCCACGGCCAGCGTTCGAGAATGGTCTTGAGGGCAGCCGGTGCGCCGTCCCGGTCCTGGATATCAGCGGCGTGGACGACGAGACCGACCATCAGGCCGATGGTGTCGACAACGATGTGACGCTTGCGCCCGTTGATCTTCTTTCCCGCGTCGAAGCCACGAATTCCGCCGCTTTCCGTGGTCTTGACCGATTGGCTTCTCTATTCGGCGCTTTCAAGTCAAGCGCATTCTAGCTCTTTTCCGCTTCGCCGGCATTGGACGTCTTCGCGGGCCCTGCTTCTCTCCGGGATCGGCGCTCTGGCCCTGCCCTCTATGGGGATTCAGAAGAATGGGGTGGAACAATCTGTCGAGCGCCTTGATTGCCGATGATGGGCAATCGAGCCAAGCCAATCGACGAACTCACCTCATCCTCGTCCCGCGAAGGACGCTTCTCTATTCGGCGCTTTCAAGTCAAGCGCATTCTAGCTCTTTTCCGCTTCGCCGGCATTGGACGTCTTCGCGGGCCTTGCTTCTCTCCGGGATCGGCGCTCTGGCCCTGCCCTTTATGCGGATTCAGAAGAATGGGGTGGAACAATCTGTCGAGCGCCTTGATTGCCGATGATGGGCAATCGAGCCAAGCCAATCGACGAACTC
>NZ_JAMYOA010000037.1:0-22295 GCF_040319515.1 Mesorhizobium sp. M0909 | reverse complement strand
CGGACTGGGTGTCACGCGTGGGTAAGCGCGACACCGATCTGGCTCGCCGGTTTCTGGCGGATAAGCAACTGCGCATATCGTTCGAACGACGGCCTCATTTCGGGGCACGGGATGACAAAGCGGCGCCAATGGCGTGAACAGTTCGGCGTTCAAGACACATGGCAAGGAGATGATAGCACGTTACGGTTGAAGAGCTGGCAAAAGGCAGGCTGTGGTGCAAGCGAAGGCGGGTTGGCCGCCCTTTTCCAGCGACCTTCCTCTTTTCCAACCCGACTACGACTGACTTACCTGTTTTCTGACGCAGCCGGAGACGGAGGCACTCAGTTCATACAGCCGTAAATTACCGGCGTCATCGTCCGTGCAACGCTACAGGGAATGCTCGACAGCATTGTAATGCCATTCCGCCGACGCGGCCATGGCTTCAATGAACGCGAGTTTGACGGTAGCGACTAAGCAACCGAACCGTGGCGCCAATGACCTTCTGAGCTTCCTCCCATTTCGGAAGATCTCGTTCCCCAACACGCGTGGCGATCGCGGCCAGTATCCAACCTACGCAGCTGATGTCTTCGGCAGCCTTCAGTTTCTCATGCTGCAGGATGCAAGCTTCAATGCCCGGTCGGGGCGGAGACCCGGGCGTAGTACGCTCAGCGATTAGCTGCAGACCGGCGTCGTAGGCGGCGCAAATTTTAATTCTATCGCCCCTTTCCGATTTCATCACCACATTCGCCCAAAGGGCCAACTCAGTTAAAAGATCGGTTACTTCATCTCTCATTAAAAACTGCCGCTGTTTTCTTCATGAAAGGAAATTCCACGATCCAGATAGCGCGTGGCCCGGACAATGAGCGAGGTATTTTCGGGGTTTGTTGTTATCGAGCGAACCACTCCTTCTAAGCTTGCCGAGAATGTTAGTCAAAACGCTCAGTTTGCTCGGCAGGATCGCCGTCTAGACACAGCGGGCAAACATACGCATGCGGTTTCGTCACCACCAAGACCACCGATGGCTTATGGCAGCGATCACAGGCAAAATCCCGGTGTGCAGTAGGCCAAACGTCATTTTCTATCTTTAGAGCACGGAGCCCCCTCGTTTGGCAGCCGTCATCTTGCTGCCAGCCGGCGGAGGGCGCTGGGCTGGCACAGTGGTCTCGGGTTTAATGCGGAGGTATGGGAAAGAGAGGCTCTCCCGGCTCACTGCGCCAGCAATGGTATCGGCACTCACAGGGGCGTCCCAGGTTGATTGGTGGCCCGTAGCGAGAAGACTCGATCGGGCGGGTTTGGCTGATTACTCGCATTCTGACCGTCGAATTCAAGAATAGTGTTGCCCTTGAGATAACTCTTCGCGCTTGAGTTGCACGTATGCAACAGTCACTGCCGACCTGCGAGGAGCGGAAAATCCCGAAACCTTGTCGGCGCCGCGAGAGGCCCCTTATTTGAAATCGCGTCTTGGCTTGCGACCTGGATGCCTCGCGCGAATATGCCGGTCTGATGGTACAGGCGAAGGCGACTGGTAAAGCGATGGGCAAAGCCGAAGGTTACGTCGCCGCCACAGCCGCTGCTCGCGAGTTCGTAAGTCGCCACCCGAGACATAAGTCCATTCGAGTCTGGTTGGTGCCACAGTCAATCCATTGGGAGCATCGCTGAACCCAATAGTTCAACGAAACGTCGGTTTAAAGATTTAGTCCATGGATGCAAAGATGTAAAGTTGGACGCATGCTTATGAGTGGCTTTGTTATTCTGGGTCGCACGGTTGGCCCAGAGCACCCGGAAATTCAGACGCTCTTGCGTCACGCGCGGGACAAGCAGGCCCGCGTCTTGTGTTTGTGTCGCCATCCGGAGTGCCGATGTACATCGCCGCCGTCCATCCCCATAGGATCTTCAAAGCCCCCGGCTGGGGTGGATGCACGAAGGTGGGCACGCGAACCACCTGTCGACCCGGTGGTCCGGCGAATACAGGCGTGACGTTAGCGCGTCTAGGGCGCCATCCGTGGGGACACGAGCTTGGCATGCCCGTCTCGAGTCAAGTCACCCCAGCCGAGACCCAGCGCTTGTTGTTTACGCCGCATGCGGAGGTGAGCGGCTTTCGGATTACGATCTACGCGCGCTTCCCGCTGGCGAAGCTGGATTGAACGGTAACAAGGGGTTGCCGTTCAGACGCTCTCGGATTTTGGTGCGAGAACAAAATCGAAAACGAGCTCAGGCTGGCCAGACTTTGGCTCCCGCAGACCAACCGCGGAAGCTACGGCCGCTTGGGCACGTTCAGCGAACGTGCCAGGTGTCATTCCGAGTGCTTTCTCCAACAGACCGCCCGGCAGCCTCACCAGCTGACGAAAAAGCGCTGCAGCTCTTGTCGCGTGGCGCGCCGCACCGACACGCTTTCCCTCTCGGATCTTCACCCCGGACGCCGCCAACAGGATCAACCCCTTGAAGAACAAACGATGTTGGGCGCTTTGTTTGGGCCAACAGCCGACGCTCCAAATCCGTGCCTTTGTCGAGCACGTCTTCGCGCAGCAGAAATCCCGAATGGGTTTGTTCGTGGGCACGATCGGCATCGGGCGGGCCAGACCAAGATCGGCATGGCCAATCTCGCCTCGCCCGCATGGCACCAGGGGCGAACTGCGCCCGCATGACGGCGAAGGCGGCGCAAACCGCCACCGCGATGCCAAAATCGGCAATCTCAACAACCAACTCCGAAGCGATCGCCGTCATCAGTCCACGCAGAAATCAGCGCGGCCCTACCGGTCCGCGAAACGCCGGTAGTACGAGGTGCCCAGGTGGCTGGAGGCCATTCCTATGAAGGCAAAGCCTGACCCTATTCGTGATATTCTGAAGCGCCTGCAGTGGTGCTGGGTCACGTTCGCTTCCCGCGCGATCTTGCCCGTCCATCAACCACGGCGCGTCCTTAGTTCCTCAATATTCACGACACTGTCGAAAATATACCCCGCGCCGCGCTCGGTGCGGATATACTGCGGGCGCGGCGCCTTATCCTGCCCCAACTTACGGCGAAGGCGGACGATAAGAACATCGATGCTGCGGTAGTAGACCTCCTGATCATAGACACGGGTCGCCATCAGAAGCTGCTCACGTGAAAGGACCCGACCTGGGTTCTTGAGAAAGGCCATCAGGAGGTTGAACTCGCCGGCGGTGAGCTTGACGTCAGGATCCGTTCCCCGGCGCAAGCTCCGACGCTTGGTGCTAACTCGCCAGTCATCGAAACGGTAGATGGTGTTTCGGTCACGCTCCGGCCGCTGGCGCATAGCGGCGCGCACGCGGGCGCGGAACTCCGTAAGCCCGAAGGGCTTAGTAATGTAGTCGCGAGCGCCGGTTTCGAGGCCAATCACCTTGTCGGCCTCATCTACGTAGTCACCGCTGATGATGATGATCGGAAGATCCCTCTTGGCACCAAAATCTCGAACGAACTGCAAACCGTCCTCTCGGCCGTAGCTCAGGTCGACAATTGCTAGATCAATCGCTTCAGAAGCCATATTGCTGGCGGCCTGCTGGCGGTTTTCGACCGCTCTGATGTTAAACTCATGCTTAGACAAGAAGCCCATAAGCGGTTCTCTCGTCAACGCGTCCTGACCGACAATGAGAATGTTCTTCATGGTCACTTCCTGTTGACTGCAGCTTGGGCTGCCGGGGGGCGGTAACAGTCAAATTAGTGACGCTCAGCAGGTGGGACAATCTTCTTCAGGCGTATTGCGGAATAGCGCAGACAAATAAGTCCTATGCGGAGTTCCTGCTGCGCAACAGTGCCCCCAAAGCCTGCTAGTTTTTGATGGATTGTCCGTCCTCTGCGACCACTCGTTCGGCAGACCGGGTTTATCCCCGCTGAGATTCGTATCACTCGGGTCCTCTGGCACCATCACTGGAGCGCTTTTGCACCCAAATTCCCTCCCGGTGGCTCCAATTCAGTTCAGCTTTGTTTCAATTTAAATCGCTGAAAAGTTGACATCCGTATGGATTCGTCGAGATTTATTGATCAGACGCACAACTCGCCTTGATCTTAATCCCCTGTCTATAGGAAACTTATGATGATCAACCCTTTATATAATTCCAATCCCCTTTCTAGACCCATGCTATTCTTTCTTTTGAACTTGCATGTCTTATTGTGCAGATCGCTCAGGGGGCGGAGCTTTCATGAACGGCGGGATGTCCGAGAGCAGGAGAGTGGAGATGAGTAGACTGGTCGTAGTCTCAAACAGGGTTTCGCTGCCCGACGAGCATGGTTCCCCGCCGCCAGGCGGGATGGCGATTGCGCTGAGCGCTGCGCTCCGGCGAAGGCACGGCCTATGGATGGGCTGGTCGGGGAAGGTGAAAGCCGGGGAGGACCCGTCAGGGCCGATCTCACGCCGGGAGGCCCGCGGGATCAGTTATGCGCTTACCGATCTCTCGCAGACAGATTTGGACGACTATTACTACGGCTTTGCCAACCGGGTTCTTTGGCCGGTTTTCCACTGCCGAGTCGACCTCGCCGAGTATTCCGAAGCACGAATGTCCGGATATCAGCGCGTCAACCGACTGTTTGCAAAGCTGTTGCAGCCGCTCATCAGCGACGACGACGTCATATGGGTGCACGACTATCACCTGATCCCGCTTGCGAAAGAACTGCGGAACCTCGGCTGCGGCAATAAGATCGGCTTCTTTCTGCACATTCCGTGGCCGGCGGCGGACATCCTCTTCACCGTACCGCACTATGATGATTTGCTACGCGGGCTTTCGTGCTATGACCTCGTCGGCTTTCATACCGATGACGATCTTAGTAACTTAGCCGAATGCTTGCGCCGTCAGGGGTTACCGGACCCCATCACAAACGGTGTGTGCCAAGCCTATGGACGTGTGTTTCGCTGCGGCGTTTTTCCGATCGGCATCGACACGGCCGAGTTCGAACGACTGTCCGAGCAGGCGGCGCGCAGCGAAACTCTGCAGGAGCCCTCTCAGAGGATTGCCGGTTGTAAAGTCGCGATCGGCGTCGACCGCCTCGACTATTCGAAGGGCATCGAGAAGCGCATCGTCGCGTTTGACAGCTTCCTGCGGAGCAACGACCACCGCATCGGCAAGACGCAACTGCTGCAGATCACACCGAAATCCCGCACGGAAATACCGGCATATCTGGCGATGCAAAAGGACGTCGCCGAGCGGGTGGGGCGCGTTGATGGCGAACTCGGAACGATCGATTGGATGCCCGTCCACTACATCAACCGGTCCGTTGGACGCAGCGAGCTCGCCGGTCTATACCGCATGGCACGCGTCGGCCTGGTCACGCCGCTCCGCGACGGCATGAACCTTGTAGCTAAGGAATATGTCGCCGCACAGGACCCACAGAATCCAGGTGTTCTCGTGCTTTCGCGTTTTGCCGGCGCAGCCAGAGAGCTAGGCGGAGCGATCCTCGTCAATCCCTACGATCCGGAAGCGATGGCGAAGGCCATCGAAGAAGCCCTGAACATGCAGTTAGATGAGCGGATCGATCGTTGGCGTGCGATGATCGGCCGGCTCCGCGAATACAACGTCTATCGCTGGTGCGACGACTTTCTCTTAGGCCTGGATCAGCGCTGAGCTTTGCCGCGTTCCTGGGCCTAGCTTCGCCAGCATGAGGCTGACCGCGACCAAGTGAATCAGGGAGCATTTCGGCCTCGCTGAGCGATGCCGAATGTGCTGACGCTAGCGCGAGCACACCGCTTACTAAAAAGAGGAGAAGGCCGTGGATGAGCTCGCTTGCAGTCGCAAAACTTCACAAAAGCGGGCGCAGCCGTTTGTCGCGGAACCTCGCGCCACACGGCAGCGGCAAATGCTGGCGTCGATTGACCTGAACTTGCTGTTTGCTCTCGAAGCGCTGCTGGAACACCGCAGCGTCACGCATGCGGCTCGACACGTGGGCTTGAGCCAGCCCTCGATGAGCCGAGCGTTGAGGAGGCTGCGTGGCATTTTCAACGACGATCTTTTGGTTCGCGGCTCCATGGGCCTGGTTCCGACCCCGCAGGCCCAACGCTTGAGCCGAATGCTGCCGCCGGTGCTGGATGCGATCCGCGGGATAGTGAACGGCAGTCTTGCCCAAGCCAATTGGCGATCGAAGGCGATAATGGCGATGCCCGATCATCAAGGACTGGTCCTGCTGCCGCGGCTCCTGCCCCGGCTGCGCCAGCACGCGCCTCATCTGGACGTCGTCATCGATCCGCTTCTCTCCGGCGCGATGCGGCGGCTTGAGCTAGGCGAGATCGATTTGGCTATAGGGCAGATTAGCGCCTCGCCGCCCGGATACTTGAGGCGCAGCCTCTACTCCGACCGGTTTGCCTGCCTGCTGCGCCACGACCATCCAGCCCTGGCGCGGGAATGGACAATCGAGAGCTTCGCGGCCTTGCGCCACGCAGCCATTGCCTTGGACTCCAAAGACGGCTTCGGCCGGGTGCATGACGAACTGGTCAAGTTAGATCTCCAGGGTCGCGATCCGGTGTTGGTTTCCAACATCTTGACGGCCGCGTTGGCGATCGCGGCGACCGATCTGCTGTTGATTGTACCACGCCGCGTCGCGACCAGGATCGCCGCCTTGCTGCCGCTAGCGATTATGGATCCGCCTGTGCAATTGACACCCTATCAAGTCGCGCTGATTTGGCACGAGCGTTCCCATCGCGACCCGGAGCATCGTTGGCTGCGCCACGAGATCGCCGTCGCCGCGGCGGCGGGAACAGAGCAAAATATCCCAACTGGGAAGGCAAATGACTGATGAGTCGCCTAGGCAAGAAACGTGATCCGAATCCGGGGCTATCGTCAGGATGTGACGGAAAAAGTTTATTGCCCTGCTCGCCCGTTGGGAGGGGAAGCTGGCTCTGCTGTGCCAGCGCATTGAAACCATGCCGGTTTCGACAATTTGAAGCGAGGCAACAGGGTCAGACGAGAAGGTATCATACGCGCAGCCATCTATATACAGGCCAAAAACCGCCTCTCTTCGACCGCCATTCGGCCGCGCCAAGCCTTCCACAGGCCAGCTTCCCATGGTGTCTGTGAGGTGCCTGCATGCTGGCAGCATATCTTGGATCGGACCCCGAAGCATGCAAGTCCTTGGCACTAATCGCGGGTTCTCTGAGGCAGATCGATATCCTTGATCACCGTTTATTGCGGGCAGGGCGCTCCGCGCAGATCGTCATCGTCGATTGTCGCGAACCGATTCACGACAAGCACGGGCGTGCGAAGCTCTCGCCCGAACCTGTGAAACTGGCTCTGGTTCTGGAAGAGAGCCTGGATCGACAAGCGGTCTTCTCCAACGGGTATTCCGATTACCTGTTGTGGCCGCTCACCGAGCAGGAAGTTCTGCGCAGACTTACCGCCTGCATCGTTCAGTTCGCGCAGCGTTCTACCCCGCCTTTCTTCTCAGCCGATCCAATCGTTCAGAATTCATGCAGTCTGCTGGCGCAGCGGGTCGATCAGCAGATCACCCTCGTCGAATTGGCGCGAATGGTAGGGACCAACAGGACAACGCTCACCACCCGTTTCGAGACATCGTTTGGCTGCGGGCCAATGACTTGGCTACGGCGCTACCGGATGACGGAGGCTGCTGACCGGTTGCGTAACGGGCATGAAAGCATCGCCAAGGTCGCCGAATCCTTCAGCTACGAGAACAGCAACAACTTCTCCACAGCCTTCAAAGCGTTTCATGGCCTCTCGCCACTGCGCTATCGCAAAATGATACGGCGCAGAGAAAAGCCTGTCTAACGCAAAGGTGGGGGCCGGAGCGAATTGGTATAAGGCGACGCAGGCACGCAAAGATCATCTCATCTCCGAGGCGTTTCCACGCTTTGGGCACCTTTTAAGCTCTCGACCAACGCTCATGTCTCACAGCAGGAGGATAAAGCATGTCGAACGCATTTTCAGTGAATGTTCAAGAGCATGAACAGCGCTATTCCAAAGAACACTATGAGGCGGCGTCCGCATTTTTCTACGCCAAGCCCCTTGTTTTGGCCCAGTTAGATGCTGCGCCCCCCAGTGACGACACGATCGCCAACGCTCAAGGGACAGTGCAGTTTCACCTCATCGGCCAAAAAACCGAAGATCCGACGTACAGCGGAACCCTCAATGAGAATCAGGACAATCTACTGGCAATAGGAGGAATTATTAACGACTACATGCATACCCATTATGCGAACATCGATGCACAGAAGCTTGATATCAACACATGGACCGATGTTGTTGGCAACATTCCAGATCTCTCTATCGGCGGGCAAAAACAGAAGAGTTTTTCAAAAAAGGTGGTCGGGACGTCGGTCTCAGCTACTTTCCTCTCGCTGATTGCCAAGGCGATCATTACCGACGGGGCATCGTTGCTGCTGGATTTCCAGTCCTTCCTTACAGAAATGGGGAACCTCACCTTCAGTGCAAACGGCAAGGCGCAGCGATACAAGGCGCTGACATGCACCTACCAGAGCTACCTTCTCGATAATGGGGCAGGCGGATATTACGACTACGGAGCAATCGTTCTGCGGCAGATCGAGTTCAAAGAGCACTTCCTCGAGCTGAAATCCTCTTGTTCGTCGACCCACTACGTCAGCGTCGACATGGACTATGCCGAGGTCACCAATCTCGTTCAGACCCGTCGGATCCGCAAAGGCGGCCCCGATCACGAAAACTTCCAGGAGCTTGTGAATAAGAACTCCACCGACCAGTTCAAGAAGGCCAAGAACTTTTTCAACGGTGGCTCGACGCCGCAACAAGACATCAAGCCGCAGGTCTGATCGTCAGGCCTTTGATCGCGAAAGCAGCGCACCCAACCAACAGCGTGGATTTGGACGAACGTCGCCCGCATCATGGATGATAGAGCGGTCCGGTAAGCCCTTGCGAACTACCGATGCTCTGTCGCGCCCCCGGTGCCGGCGAACTCCGGTCCCGCTTCCATAGGAAGCAGACATGAACCCATTCGCAAAAACAGCTGCCGGCCTTTTCCTGGTGATCGGCCCGCAGAGCAGCCAACCGCTCGAGGCGGAGAGGATTTGCTCTGCCATAGTCCAGAAACTATTCGAAGACCCAACCCGGACTCTGGATTCTCGAGCATGGCAGAATGCCGCGCAAATGGTACCGAACCAGGTGGAAACCGCCACGACTTCAAGAACGCTGAACCGCACGATGGACGTGGCGGAATTGCCCAGTGCCTTTGCGTCAATTTGCGCGAATGCCGCCGACGGCAATGAAGCTGGCGTCGGTCTGGCAAAGGCAATCCGTAGCTATCTGAGCAAACACGGCGAACCGACGGCGTTCAATTGCCTCGTCCTAGATCAATCCGACTCCGCGGAAGTCCGTCTATCTTTAACCTGCCTTGCCGTGGTCGAAGTTGGAAGCGCTGACAGTCTCGCCATCACCTCGATATTGCTCTCCGCATCGCTGAACCTGTCAAACAAGCAAACGCAATCCACTATCGCGCAGGTTTTCGGCCGTTTCAGCTCGCCGAGCGACTCACCGTACTACCTGCGCTTGTTCTCCAGCCGGCGGTCCCACAGTCAGAGACGTAGCGACATTCTGCAGCAGACCGAGGGGCAAACAGAGGTATAGCTGATTGCGTCTGCGCCGCGTTGGTGGCTGCGGGAAATGACATCAAAAGGCTGCGCGAAGAAATAGCGTGGGAGGGTGAGGTGACCGTATAAACTGCGCATTTTCCATATAATTTCGGCCTTCGGGGAGACGGACTATGCACGATATTATCGACGTCGCGCAGAACGTCGGCGATTTTGCTGTGTGCTTGGCAGAAGCTGGTGTCAATACAGTAATCCGGTACTACAACCATCGGAATAGTACACCATTTCCCTCAAAATGTCTGACAGGGGAGGAACTCGCCGCCCTTCATGGTGCTGGAATATCGGTAGCTGTGGCCTTCGAGCAGCGGGGTGGCTCGGGCGGCAATATCAGAGACTTGCATGGTGCGGCTGGAGAGCGAGACTCCGGTCGTGCGCTTGATCTGGCCGCCGCGTTGGGACAGCCCGAAGGCTCCGGAATCTATTTTGCAGTCGATTGGGACTACCACACACCACAGCATCTTGCACGGATAGCACCCTACTTCAGGAGTGTGCGGAATGCGTTGGCTGGCCGTTATCTCGTTGGCGTTTACGGATCGGGCACGGTCGGACACCACATGAAGCGCCAGGGGCTGGTGGACCATATATGGCTCTCTGGCTCGTTGGGATGGTCCGGAACGAGACAAGCGCTCAAGCAGGGGGATTGGTCGCTTTTCCAAAAGTTTATGGAAAAGCGTTCCGAGATCGGGGGCTTCGGATACGATGGAAATGTCGTCAATCCGGCCCTTGAAAACTTTGGTCAATTTGGGCCGGCAGGTACTCTCCCCTCTCGCGACGCGAAGGAACGTCTGCGTTGTTCAAAGTTGCTGCGCGAGGAGCGCTAAATCTTCGCTCCCGGCCGGGTAAGAGCTTTCGCATGGTCAATTCCTCCCCAACGGTACAAGGCACGCCCACGCCTTGTCAGGCTGCTTCTCCCGCTGCGTCTTCGTCATCGATATCCCGGCATCGTTCATCCCTTCACAAACCGCTTGCCTTACGGCGCCATAATGAAAGAGGATTATGAAAGGCTCCGCACCTGTATTCTCGTGGACACCCTCGGCCTTCCATAAACGACCGTTTGCGAAAGGAACCAGAGTGCTGATCGGCTACGCCCGCGTGAGCAGAGGCGACGACCAGTCGAACACGGCGCAGGCCAGGGCGCTCGCCGATGGCGGGTGCAAGCGTATCCTCAAGGAGGAGGCCTCCGGCGGTCGCTGGGAGCGGCCGGAATTGCACAGGATGCTTGATCATTTGAGGGAGAGCGACACTGTCGTCGTCTGGAAGCTCAACCGTCTGTCTCGCTCACTCAAGGACGTTCTCACGATCATGGAGCGGATCGAAGCCACCAGCGCCGGTTTCCGCTCGCTGACAGAAGCGATCGACACGACGACAAGCCGGCCAGTGCCGGAACCGAGCGGCGCCGATCGTGCTGGTGAAGCGCCGTGACAGCTGCGGCGTTGCGGCGGGCGTGGCGCCGCAGCACGAGCGGCTCGGTTTCATGCTGCCCTACACGCCGTTGCATCATCTCTTGCTGCGGGCGCTGGACGGTCCGGTGGTGATGACCTCCGGCAATCGCTCGGGCGAGCCGCAATGCACGGACAATGACGAGGCGCGGCAGGAGCTTGCCGGGATCGCCGACTTCTGGCTGATGCACGACCGCGAGATTGTCAACCGGCTCGACGACAGCGTGGTGCGATTCGACGGGCACGGCATTTCGGTGTTGCGGCGCGCGCGCGGCTTCGCGCCGGAGCCGCTGGCGCTGCCGGCGGGCTTCGATGGCCCGGTCAGGGCGCTGGCTGCGGGCGGCGACCTAAAGGCCGCGTTCTGCCTGGCGGGCGACGGCAACGCGCTGCTGTCGCAGCATCTCGGCGACCTCGACGAGCTGAAGAACCAGAACGCGTGGAGGCAGGCGTTGGGGCTGTATCGAAGCCTGTTCCACACACGAAGCCGGACCTCATTGTGGCCGACCGGAATCCGGGCTACCGTTCGACCCAGCTGATGTTACTCTGCCGGCGATGATGATGAGGGTTTCGGCCAGGTGCTAAACATCATTGGCCGCTTCCTGCGCAGTCGTCGAACGTACGCGGGGCCGAACGTCTTCCCCCCACGGGTCTTTCCAAATCGTCACACTCAACCTGTCTCAAGGGAGATCGTTGTCATCTCCTGATGCCGAATGTCTCAATTTTCCCAAGTTTGGCAAAATTGAATCGCAGACTTTTGCAGCGTGCGAAGGTCAAGCAGTTTTGCGACAGTAGCAAAGAGCCCGAAGCCATCATCCGGCCTCGGTGCTCCAATATATCGCCGCTAACGCCGGATGACGATAATCCCGGCCAGTGCGATGAGAATGATACCGAGCATGGAAGCCGCATCCAGACGTTCCGAGAACAGCACGACGCCCCATAGCACTGCGAAGGCTAGATATGAAAAGTCCCAAGTCGAGATGATCGAGGACGGTCCCAACTGGTAGGCGATGGCCGTGCCGACGCTGCCGATCAGCATCGTCATGCTCAAAAGCCCGATCAGCGCGCATTGGGTCCAGCCCATTGGAATCCACGCGCCCATGAACAGGCTTTGTCCACCCTCGCTCCCTGCCATCACGGTCGCCAAGCTAGCGCTGCCCCCGAGAACGATCGCTATCAGGTTGAAGATCAGCGCCAGAACGAAGGGGTTTTCGCCACGGCTCTTGGTGCGCGTCAGCACCATCGCCAGAGCGTAGAGAATTGCAGAAACCAGCGGCATCACGGCATGGATGCCAAGGTCGCCGGCCTGCGGCTTCTGCATGAGCAGCACACCGATGAAGCCGAGGGCGACTCCGACCCAACCTTGCACCCCGACAGGTTCCCTGATCCAGAAGGCCGCAAAAAGGGTAATGAACAGCGGGATCGTGTAATAGACCGCCGCCGCCATCGAGAAATCGAGGCGCGGTAGCGAAGCGTAATAGATCAGCAGGCTCGACAGAAGCAGGCTGCTTCGCACGATGGCCCAGCCAGGATAGGCTGGGCGCAACGACACCTGCGGAAAGCGCCATTTCAGGATCGAGATCAACAAGGGCAGCGTGACGCAGGACCGCAGGAAAATGAACTGCGACAGCGGCATGTCCGAGATCGTGACCTTGATGATCGCATCCGCGATGGAAAGCGTCAGGTCCGTGAAAACCATCGCCGCAATGGCGATGCCCACCCTGTCCGCCTTGGGGGCCGTCTGACTGATCGACATTTTTCGCGTTCCCTGCTTCGGGTGCCGAGGCTACCGAGCCAAGAACGTTCCAACAATTCCGATCATACGGAAATTTTGTCCGTGTTATTGTACAATGAGCAACGACACGAGACAGGATGCGTCGCTTTGTACAGCGTGGACGACATGATCCTTCTGGCCGAAGTCGCCGAAACGGGCAGCTTTACTCGCGCCGGGGGGCGGATCGGGATGCCCAAATCTACCGTCAGCCAGCGCATCGCCCAGCTTGAAGCACGTCTGGGGCTGCGGCTTCTCAATCGCTCCACCCGGCACGTAAGCCTCACCGGCAGCGGCCAGGTCTATCTCGAATACTGCCGCCGCGTTCGCGCTGAGGTCTCGGCCGCGGACATGGCGATGACCAACCTGAAGGAACAGCCTGTCGGGACGCTGAAGATCACCTGCCCAGAGGTAACTGCCACCTATTTCATGCCGACCTTCCTGCACGGATTTACCACGCAGTTTCCCCGCATCGCCGTCGAGCTGATCGCCACAAACCGGGATCTCGATATCATCCGCGAGCGGGTTGATTTCGCTTTTCGCGTCGGCACGACCACAGGTCAGGACCTGATCGTGCGGCGTGTCTCTTCGATCAAACGGGTTCTCGTCGCCGCGCCAGCCTATTTGGCGGCTGGCAGTCCTCTTCGGGGACCGACCGATCTCCTGCATCGCCGCTGCCTGGTGCATGATGCGCAGCCCGAATGGGTGTTCTCGTCAGACGAGACACCGATTGTCCTGCGACCGCCGCCGGCCGCCACCTCGGATTCCATGGGGTTCCTGCTGCAATCCTGCATCGCGGGCGGCGGGGTCGCACTCCTTCCCGCTTACGTGTGCCAGCCGTCCGTGGCGGTCGGCCGCCTTGTGGAATTGCTCCCGGGCTGGGAAATTCCACCCTATGAAATGATGCTGATCTTTCCCAACCTGAAGAACCAGTCCAAGGCGCAGGCCGCATTCCGCGATTATGTGAATACCTTCGACTTTTCAGCGTTTGCCGTTGGGCGATAACTAGAACTTCTCAAGTCCTACGGTCGCATTGTTCCGTGTCGTGGAATGTCTAACTGGATCGAAAGCCGGACCAGGCATGGACATGAGCCAGTTTGCAAAAAGCGCGGCAGCTTTGTTCCACGGCGTTTCTTTGAGCGAAACAAGATAGACGTTACCGGGGCGTTGATCTTCCCCAGGCAGGAGCTCAACCGGTTGGCCGCGGCGTACCTGTTCGCTCGCCGTGCCAATCCAACCCAACGCTATTCCGCTGCCAGCCAAGGCAGCCTGCCTCATCATGAGGTGGTTGTCGAACACAGGACCCGGCAGCCCCTTCCGACACGTTTACCCCGAAGTGCTGGAACCATTGCTTCCAGTCGAACCACGTCTTGTCATCAACCCTGGCATGCTTCCTTTGGGGTTGCCCTCATAGTGGGGTAATCACAACAAAACTTGGTGCGGCGGTCAAGCCGCCAGAATGAGCTCGTTTGGCGGTGCTTGGTGTCGTCCCCTAACGCGGCCGCTTCCGCAATGCCGACGCTTCTGGTGGCGCGCGGATGCCGACAGAGGAAGAGCGTGGGTGGGCTGCGGTGGCGGGTGAAGGTCCGGGAGAGAGTCTCCCGGCGCCCGCCGAGGAGCTCCAACCATGACACAGATGGAAATTCACACGCCCACCCGCAACGAGCGTGCCGGTTACAAGGTCGACGTCAGCCGCGGTCAGCGCATTGGCCGCGTGTCGTCAGAATGGTTCAACCGGCCGGCGGACGAGCGATACCTGTCGCTCACCGACCTTCGGAATTCGGTGAAGGCCCGGTCGGAGCGCAGCAAGACCCGCATCGTCGAGAGTGAGCTGATCCGCGTCGAGGCCAGCCGCGACGATCCGGAGCGCCTGAGGTTAATGCTGCCCGATGCGCCTGCCCCAGTTGCCCCCACGCATTGGAGTTTTGGCCAACTCGCCAGCCTGGTAGGTGCACCGGCCACCTATCTGCGCCAGCTTCCGGCCCCGCTCGCGGCGATCAACCTTCAGCACGGTCTCCTCAACCGCCGCGCCGAGCAGGTGAAGACGCTGGAAATCGAGAACGGACGCCTCGAGCTGCGAGCGGTTACAGGTCCGGACTATGGCAGGATTTTCGATGAAGAGCTGATCGCGGCCGTCCAAAAAATCGCCGGCAACGGTACCGGCGACACCCGCTGGAAGATTCCTGGCGTGCTCGACTGGTCAACCGGAATCTACAATCCGAATGTCGACATTTCCAATGCCACGACGACGCTCTATGCGTCCGACCGTGATGTCTTTGTCTTCCTCGTCGACGACCTGAATCCGATCGAAGCCGGCAAGCTGCCCGATGGCTCGCCCGACGTCTTTTTCAGGGGGTTTTATTGCTGGAACTCGGAGGTCGGCGCCCGCACGCTTGGAATCGCCAGCTTCTATCTACGTGCAGTGTGCCAGAATCGTTGCCTCTGGGGCGTGCAGGATTTCCAGGAAATCATTATCCGGCATTCCAAATATGCCGCCTCGCGTTTTGCCCTGGAAGCCGAGCCAGCGCTGATCCAGTTCGCGGAGTCTTCGCCCATGCCGTTCGTCAATGGCATCAAGGCTTCGCGGGAGCGTGTCGTCGCTCGGGACGACGAAGATCGCCAGAGGTTCCTGCGCAAGCGCGGCTTCTCCAAGGCGGAGACGACGAAGATCATCGATGCCGTGCTTTCGGAGGAAGGGCACCCGCCCGCCTCGATTTTCGACTTCGTGCAGGGCATTACACGGGTGGCGCGCGGCAAGCCGCACCAGGATGTTCGCCTGGAGATGGAGGGCAAAGCCAAGAAGCTTCTCGATCTGGCAGCATGATACTGCTGCGCGCGGCGGGAGTAGGTAACGTCACCGGGCTGCTGATGCCGCCAGTTTCGAACATGTGCATCGCTGCGGCGCGCAGCACACGGCCTGCGCTGCCGGTCTGGCAAACACATCTCTCAGGTCTAAGTGTGCGCCGCACAAAATCGCAATGCTGCTATGCACAATTAATGCTTCTCGGCTGCGCGGAAGGGAGTAGCCTGTCGGTATCGAGTTTCGTCCGGGTCACCTCCTCCCGACCTTGGCGATCAGGGACGGCATTTATTCCTCCCGAATGCTGTCGTCCAAATCAAGCCCGCCGCACCTCCTCCCGCGGCGGGCTTTTTCGTTATGCGAGCGGCGGCTTCTGGCAGCCCGATTGCAGGAAACGAATTCGGAGGTCCGTCAGTCGGGTAGATTGAACCGTTCGATGGTGATGGTACGCGCGACATCCACCGTAATCTCCAGCACTTCGTTTCATGCCTCCTCCCCACCGAGGTCCGAAAGGGCGAGATGAAAGAGCCTGTGCTGGAGATCGAGGCTCATCAGGCTAGGGCGGTGTTGAAGGCGACCAGCCCGACATGCAGCTCCTCGCGGCGATAGAGGCCGCGAAAGTCGGTCGTGTTGTGCGTGACGAGCACATAGCCGTCATCGACCGCGCGCCGGGTCACCATATGGTCCTTGGCGCCGGCGAGGCCCAGCCAGCGCACATGGCTCGACTCGGGAAAACCCCGTTCGCGCGCCAGTTTCGCAAGCTCTGGGCTCAGGCATTCGTCGATCAGGAATTTCACGAAACGGCCGGCAGATCGTCGAGACGGATTGTGCGTGTCGACTTCGCCGCCGTGCTGCGCCACGCCGGCTTGACCGGCGGACGGCCACGCCGCGGATAGGCGAGCGCATAGTCGGCCGCGAGCCTGATCCGGTCGAGAGTCAGTTGCGGATAGGCGGCACGGATCGTCTCGGGCGTATCGCCATTGGCGAGCATGTCGGCAACGTCATGAACAAGTACGCGTGTTCCCACAAAGGCCGGCTGACCGCCAACTACCGCTGGATCGCGCGCCACCATGGCCTTGGCTTTCCTCAGCCGGCTGAGGCCGGTCCTTACCCCGGCAGTGATCGGCTTCAGGTCGACCTTAAGCGGATCGTCCGCGACCACGGGCTCAACATCATCGGCAATGGCGTGCTCAACGATCCGCCGCCGCGCGGCAGGCGTCAGCGTCTCCGCCGTCAGCCAGGCGAGGCGTAGGCCGACGAGACCCGCTCCGATGATGACGCGGCTGCCGCGGCGTGTCTCGACACGGCCGCGTAGCAATCCGGCATCGATGATGCGATGCACCTGCTTAAGCGGCACCTGCGTTACCGCCGCCGCCTCATTGGCGGTGAGCACTTCGGTGCTAAACCCTGGCATGACAATAATCCTTCCACGTTCATGGAAGATATATAGTCACTCTGCCGTCCGCAGTCCAGCGAAGCTTTGCGGCAGGCGGCCGGCGCCGGCGCGAGGCCTGGAGGCAGAGGGGGGAGGGGAGATTCCTGACGGGCTTGGAGGTTCGGGGAGAGGCCCCGGGCCGCCCGTCATGGAGAACCTGACCATGGCAAAGAACGCCATTCAGAAGATCGCGATGAACGCCGCGGAGAATATTCCCTATGACAGACTGATGCTGTCGCAAAAGAATGTTCGGCGCATCAAGGACGGCGTGTCGATCGAGCAGCTGGCCGAAGACATCGGACGGCGAAAGCTCATCCAGAGCCTGAACGTCCGTCCCGTGCTCGACGGCGAGGGCGAGGAGACCGGCATGTTTGAGGTGCCCGCCGGCGGCCGTCGCTATCTCGCGCTCGGCATCCTCATCAAGCAGAAGCGCTTGGCGAAGAACGAGCCGATCCCTTGCATCGTCAACCGTAAGCAGGAGACCTCGGCCGAAGAGGATTCGCTTGCCGAAAACCTGCGGCGCGCCGACCTGCACCCGCTCGACCAGTTCCGGGCCTTCAAGACGCTCAGCGATCAGGGCCTCGATCCGGAGGAGATCAGCGCCCGCTTCTTCGTATCGCCTGCGACGGTGAGGCAGCGCCTGCGGCTGGCATCGGTGTCGCCGAGGCTTCTCGGTCTCTACGAGAAGGACGAAATCCGGCTTGAGCAGATCATGGCGTTTTCGATATCGGACGATCACGCGCGCCAGGAACAGGTCTGCGAGCGGATATCCGGCTCGCACGCGCAGGAACCCTATTACATCAGGCGCCTGCTGACGGAGACCACGGTCCGGGCCGATGATCGCCGGGCCGTCTATGTCGGCGCCGAGGCCTATGAGGCGGCCGGCGGCGTCATTCTTCGCGACCTGTTCGAGCAAGATTCCGGCGGCTGGTTCCAGGATGCCGCACTTCTTGAGCAGCTTGTCTTCGACAGGCTGACGGCCGACGCCGAGGCGATCCGGGCCGAAGGCTGGAAATGGGTCGAGGCGGCAATCAGCTTTCCCTATGGCCACACCTCCGGCATGCGGCGCATCTACGCCGAGGCGCAGGAGCTCAGCGCCGAGGAGATCGAACGCTACGACGCGCTAAAGGCCGAATATGACAAGCTGGATGCGGACTATGCCAAGGCCGAGGATGCCGACGAAGCAATCGAGGCGAAGCTCGACCAGCTGGGTGCCGATCTCGATGCGATCGACGACCGGCCTCAAAGCTACGATCCCGCCCAGAAGGCCATTGCCGGAGTGTTCGTGACGCTTGCCGCGGACGGCAAGCTCCAGGTCGACGCCGGTTTCGTGCGGTCCGAGGACGAACCGCGGACCGAAACCGGCGATGTCGGTGAGGGCGAGGAGCAGGATGCTGAAGACGAAGCCAGATCCAATGGCGACGATGATGGCGATGGTGTTGTCGTCAAGGGCAAGCCGGTGAATGACAGCGCTAGTGACGACGGCGAGGACGATGGCATCAGGCCGCTGCCCGATCGGCTCGTCTTCGACCTGACGGCGCAGCGGACGCTTGCACTGCGCAACGCGCTCGCCGGTGACGTCGACATTGCCTTCGTCGCCGCACTCCATGCCTTCGTCCTGCAGGTCTTCTATCGCTTCGCGCCGGACACGTGCCTGGAGATCAGCCTGAAGAGCGGCGGCTTCAGCCAGGTCGACGGTCTTGCCGAGACATCCTGGGCCAAGGAGATCGCCGAGCGGCACGAAGCCTGGGATCGCGATTTGCCCGATGAGGCGGATGGCCTGTGGAACTTCCTTCTCGGCCTCGACGAAGCAAGCCGCAAGGCGCTGTTCGCGCACTGCGTCTCGCTGACCCTCAATGCGGTGGTCGAACCCTGGAACAGGCGACCGAAGGCGCTCGAGCATGCAGACGTGCTTGGCCGCTCGCTCCAGTTCGACATGGTCAACGCCGGCTGGACGCCAACGGTCGAGTTCCTCGGGCGGCTCACCAAGGCGCGGATTCTACAGGCCGTCCATGAAGCGCGTGGCGCAGACTCCGCGCAGCTGATCGACCACATGAAGAAGGACGTCATGGCGCGTGAGGCCGCGCGTCTTCTCGAAGGGTCGAACTGGCTGCCCGAGCCGCTGCGCCTTCAGGTCGATGAAGTGGTTACCGATGCTGGCGACGCGGTCGCCGGCGACATGTCGGACGAGGCAGCTCGCGACGGCGATGTCGCCGAGCTGCCGGCCTACCTCGCCGACGATGCGGATCCGTCCTCCGATGAGCCGGTGACCATCGACGGCGACGAGGCCCACCACCTCCAGGCCGCCGAATAACCGGCGTCACGCTCGCACCAGGCCCGGCACTCCCGCCGGGCCAATTTTTGTTTTCCGCATGGAGAAATCCACATGTCAGCACATATCGTGTACGAATCCGCCCCTTGGGGAGTGTTATCCGATACCGCGACGGCGCGGCGAAGCCGCCGGCTCGCTTCACCAAGAAGCTCGTGGCCTGGGGAAGCCGCAACGGCGTCGGTCGCCTGGTCAGGAAGCAACCGCCGCGCGAGCGCGCGACCTCTAGCTCGCCGGCCACCTTCACCCTGCATGAGGGCGATTTCGGGCAGGGCGGCATCATAGTCGTCTCGGTCAGGCGCACCTGGTCCGTCGAGAATGACCTGCGTTTTGAGATCGTCGAGCGTCCCACGATCGGCATGGTCCGCGTCCTGCAGGAACTCGGCGACAGCCCGGAGCTGCTCTATCTCGCCAAGGATCGCGAGGCGGCCGAACGCTGGCTCGCCAGCAATTCGTACAGCCAAGCCTATCGAAGAGGTCTCCACCGATGAGGTCGGCGCCGATGTCATCGAGGGCCGCGCGGCCGTCTGATCGCTTCACCGCATAGAACCACCCCGACGACGGGCCCGGTATCGCGTGAGCGGTCGCCGGGTCTTTCCCGTTTCATGGAGATCGACATGCTCGACTGGAACAGAAGCTGCGCCTATGACGACCAGCAGAAGAGACGTTTTCACACGACAGCCCGCTCACGGCTGAAGAAACTCGCCACCGAACTTGCCCTGCCGCAGGGAAGCTTTGACCTGCGCTCAAACAAGGCGGGCATAGCCGTTTCCGGTGAAATCACCCTGCACCATGACCGCGCCTACATCCAGGTCGGTCAGTTCGGTTTGTCCTCAGGTCACGGCATCCTGATCCGCACCTGCAAGGGCCGCAAGGACTATACCGGCGGGGCCAATCACTTCGTTGCGCTCGGCATGCTCGACGACATCCCGGCGCTCGCGGCCGCCGTGCGTGCCATCACCGGGGTTGGTCGAGACAGTCCGCGTTCCTCCGAACGACGCGCCGCCTGAACCCTGCAAACCCCATCATCGCCGGTGCACGCGCCGGCCGCAGGGTCGGCCAGTCGACAGCCACAACACCACCAAGCAGTTGCGACGACGCGGTTCATGCCGTGGGTGGCCGACCTGCGTTCAGGAGAACGCCATGACCGCACACCCACCCTTCAGGAAGGTGCTCGACGGCGTCGCAACCCGCGAAGAGATGTTTTCGCTGTTCAACCGGCATCGCGATGATGCCGGGGTCGATCCCCTTTGCGGCTCGATTTACGCTGCGGAATGGTTCGAGATTCTTGAAAGTGAATATCGCTTCATGCTCGCGCTGCTGCCGCCGGTCTTCCAGCGCACCGGCATGTTCGGGCTGTCCGAGTATAAGGCCGGATATGTGACCAGTATCTTCTTCTCGATCCGCATCCACGGCCGCGAACGCTGGTTCTGCGACCTTTCAGATAAGCGCAGCCCGGATGCTATGCGGGCGGCCATCGCCGCCTATGAGACTGGTGCGGTCGACAGCATGACGCGCGAGGAAAAGCTTGAGGCGATCACGAACATGACGCCTGTCGAACTCAGGGGCATTGCCCGCATCCTGATCCCGAGACCGGTGGGCCGAACATCGCGGCAAACGCACGATTCTCATTAACGCCGGAAGGCATGATGCTGTCTTCAAGCTGCTTGATGATCTGTCGGATCTCGAGACTGACGAACTCCTGTCCTCCGCCCGATCAAGCCGGAACTCAAAGAAGGGAGGCGACGATAAAGGTTATCCCTGAGAGCTGCCGCTCGGAAGCGAAACGTCCCTATTAGCATGGTCCGCCTACTCCGCTGAAAATGGGCGCGTCGGATAGGCTATGCGGCGCGATGTCTATCGCGGAGGCGTTCTATCGGACGCCGACGGTCGAGACGCTCTCGCACATAACGATCGCTTGCACGCAGCCCTATCGCTTTCCAAGATACCGTGACGGCGACCGACATTGTTCAATCAGTGCTTCGCCGCCGGCCTGCGCATTTTCACGGTATTTGAGGCCAGCACCGGCGAGATGCTCGTAGTCAAGCGAGCCACGTATCAGGGTTAGACTTCAACTCGGATGATCCTGGTCAGCTGATCATCCTGGCAATCGCCCATAGCGAGGCCGTGTGGCCGAATGGCTCGACGATATGATCGATCAGTCGCCGAACAAAACTTCGGATCAGGACCTGCCGCGCGGGATGTATCCGGCATTGCGTAAGGCGTCGATGAACAGGCTGGCCGGGCCGGCGATACTCGTCCTGGCCTGCATCGGCAGCGGCAGAGTGTTCCAGTCCTCCAAGGGAGCGATAGAGCTGGAGAAATTGCCATTGACCATGCAATGGCTGATCGCCGAGCCCTGCTTATCCAGCGCCAGAATGCCTGTCTGGTTGCTTGGATATCGGACGGCGGCGATCCGCTGCATCTCCAAGTCGCCATCGATGCGCAAATCAAAAAGCAGGACGCCGTGGCTTCTGTTGGCGATTTCTGCGACTTTTTCCGCAAATCCAAGAGGAAGCGCACGAACGCTTTCGACCGCCATCCCGAAAATAATCGCGTCCAGCTCATCCGCCGCCATGAGAAGATTTGCTCCCAAGAAAATCAGGATTGCAATCGATGCAGTCGGTTGTGCACAGTCCTCGGATGCCGACGGCTGTTAGTCCCTTGTGCGTTTTGCCCCGCGGCAACGAATGACGGCGTGGGCGGCGCTCGATGCAGGGAGGGGCTTTACCGAAGCTGGAGCATGCGAGCCTCGTCAGCATGTCGAAATTTGTCAGCTGCCGGTGGATCGAGCGAAGTGGCCCCTGTGGATGGCAGGCATGGATACGCTCCGAAGGTCGCGTCAAATGAAACCTCGGCTCGCAATAGACGGTTTGGGTCCCGGTGATCTAGAGCACGTCCTGTTTAATCCGGTTCATATCCTGCGGCTTTGAAGTAGTTGGCACATTCGGCTGGGGTGAAGAGGTCGACGAC
>NZ_JAMYOA010000036.1:0-30446 GCF_040319515.1 Mesorhizobium sp. M0909 | reverse complement strand
AGCTCCTCGGCTCCTTGCTTCAGTGTCAGTATGTCTCGCTCATCACCTCAAGCCGCGCCAGATGGGGTCAGCTTGGCGCTTACAGCCCATCATGCCAGATAATCTTGATCAGATTGCCGCTGCGGCCGCGGAAGACATAAAGATCGCCGGCATGCGGATCCCGGCCCAACGTCTCCTGAACCTGCAGAGCGAGGCCTTGCATTCCGCGACGCATATCGGTCCGGCCGACCGCCAACCAGATGCGCACCTGGCTCGGAACCGGGATCATGAAACGCCCAGCGCCTTCACCATCGCCGCCGCCAGTGTCGGCGGCGTGGTCAGCGGAATCCGCAGCCGCACCTCTTCGACTGCTATGATGCTATCATCAACGCCGCATGCGAGGCTTGGCACAAACTCCTCGCAGTCCCCGATGCCATCACTTCAATCGGAATGCGGGAGTGGGCCCATATCGGTCAAATGCCATGACTCTTGGTATTAGATGCAATCGCGCGGGACTCATGTTCTTTGCCAAGACGTTTTTACGAAATGCACCGACTTGAAGTCACTGCACGGCATTGGACACTACGTCACTCAGCCGCCGCCTGCTCAACAACTCAAACGCGATGATCAGATCGGATGTTATATTCAAGAATGTCTTGTAAGCCTGAGGAGCCACATTGGATATCACCTGTCTCCAGAAAGCCGCAGCTTACATAAGCATGTTTAGCTACTGCATTGCGCACGTTTACGGCGAGCATGAGTCGGTTGACGCGCGTTCGGTTCGAAGAAACCCACTGGGCGGCCAGCGCGATCGCCGCCTTACCGAATCCATTACCTTGATAGCTTCTGCCGATACGAAGGCTCTGCATAGTAACGGCATCTGGCGGTGCCCATTCTGGTAGCGCTGCCTTTTCAAGTAAAACAAAAAAACCGACGATTTCGTTCCGCGCTGCAATTGCGAACGGGTGCTCAAGCTCGGGGTGTGGACTATTTCGAAGCTCAGAGAACACGACGTACAAGGGATCGACGAATTGTCCCTGCTCGGGCTCAATCTGAAGATGGGAGACAGCAGCGAAGTCGGTGTGAGATAGAGACTCTAGCGTCGCACCGCACTGTCGGTGGGTGAAAGTCGCCCTTTCCGATCCCCCCTCCGGATCAGGTCCGTATAAACCCGTCGATCGCAGTGAAGATGTGATCGAATTCCTTGGCGGCTGATCAACGAAGCTAGAAAGGACATCTTCGAGTGTCCGCCTGCCCCAGATGTACGAGGACCAGCCGTTTAACGTCTCGGTAGGCGCTTTCACAACCAGCGGCTCTTCGCGCTTTGGCTCAGACCAACCGCGTACTGATAAGAGCCAATCTTTGTCATATACAGTTTCGACGTAGCGATGCCCCTCATCAGGAAAGATCGCAACGACCTTCCTGCCCGGGTTCTTTCGTGCCCACCAGTCTGCCACTTTGTAAGCAGCACCGCTGGTGGGGCCCATAAACATACCATAGTTCCGGTGTAATTGATGAGTTGCATGGAACACTTCCCCTGACGTCAGCCAATGAACCTCATCGAAATGTCTGTGATCCACGTTGGAAGGGACAATTTCACCACCTAGACCGCTAAGGTCGAAATGTCCGGTAGGCTGCCCAAACAGAACAGAATTCGGTGTATCAACACCGATCGTATACAGCTCGGGAAACACAGTTCTTAAATATTTGGCGGTGCCGCACATGGAGCCTCCCGATCCAACGGAACCCACCAAGCAGTCGATCTTACCCACTCTGTCAATTAACAGCTCCGCAAATTTCCCGTAGGCGAGCGGATTATTAGCGTTGGAATACTGTGAAGGCCAATAGCTGTCGGGCATGCTCTTCAAGTATTCGCCAAGTCTGTTTAATCGAGCTTGTTGGAACCCACCGGTGGGGGCAGGATTCTCGACAATTTCCACATTTGTTCCAAGCTCGGCAAGGCGCCTTTGGAGGTGCCGGTCGATCGACCAGTCGCTGATGAGTAGGAGTTTGTAACCATGCTGTGCGGCGAGCATGGCCAATGCGAGACCAAATGTCCCAGATGAAGTCTCGCAGAGAGTAGCGCCCGAATTCAGCAACTGTTGCTCCACGGCCTGTTCCAGCATGAAGCGTGCAGGCAGGAGCTTCATAAGGAAGAAGCTGGCGCCATACAGGCCATTGCTCAATTCGACGATTCGAGGGTTTTCGAAATCCTCAAGGTTGCGCATCAAATTAGCCACTTGCCACTCTCCGATCGATTTACTGTGTCACGACAGAGGCCTCAAAGCCCTGGTTTCTCAAGTCACGTACTGCCAGCGTCAACCTCTCAGCATTGTTTTCGCTCGCAGGATCGAATATCAACCCGACTACAGTTCCACTGTGAGCAGCCTGCACGCCCAAAGCACCATGACGAACGCCAATGGCCTCGATGTCATTCACACGCGGCTTTGGCAGGAATCTCTCGTTTATTCGAGTGCTCGCTGTAGCGACGCGCCCTAGCAAGATAAGATCGCTAACATTAACTGCATGACGCAGGAGAGCGCGGAGCGGACGAAATAACTCGATCTCGGCAGGATTGTACTGGGCCGGCTCGAAGTCGAGGGTGTCCACAACTTTGCCGGGCGCTGTATCGATGCTGACAAGATCAACCCGTGGGAGTGATTTTCTGAAGGCCTCTATTACAGTCCCCTCGTGATGTGCGAAGAGCACCGTCGGCCCGGAAAACAGGGTGGAATCACATGCCGTCTCGGCGTTTACAGCAAGTTGCATCACACAATCAGGCGATGCCTGTATCCCCAGATAGTCGAGAACGGCCAAGATACTGGCCAGGACATCGGCAGTGGACGATCCCATGCCCCGCCCGATGGGAATGTTGCTCTCAACCGTCAGCTGTCCGCCGGTTCCAGCTTCTGCGAACCTCTGGAGCGCGAGCTCCGCAGCACGCCTTGCCTTTTCACAACGTCGTGGAACAACCGAGACACCCTCTTCGCTGACCGCCCGGAACTCTGCCTTTGATGTAAGGTGGGGACAAGGCAATGAAACTAGCCCACGGCACAGCCGAGCGCCCTCGTCCTCAAAAACACCTTGGATAAGCTCACCGTGGTGTCCGATAGCCTCACCGCGCCCTTCTGTTGCCCGCATGGCAGACCCTCTCAACTTACGCCGGCTGCAAATGCTGGTGAACCAATTGTCGCCCCGCTTGCAAAGGCCGCTGCCGGTGCTTGAGCCTTGCAAGAGGGACTTCGCAATTGATGTGCCAAGTATGCATCGTGACGGTCTGAAGCGACGTTCCGCATGTTGTTCAATGACTAAGGTAGGCCACCCGTGGGAAGCCGCCGGGACGTCCGCGCGTATCGGATTCGACAAATCGAACATAGGGTGTCGGATACCCGACACTCTCTCAAAAGCGGGTGGATTTTTCGTGATTCCTTTGCCACGTCGGCACAGGTTGTTTTGTTGTTTTCCTGGCAAGCCCCGGTTCTTTCGCATCCGCACGGGGTAACCATGGCTGAGGTCAATGTCGCAAGCAGTTAGCGGGATCAGTTATCGAGACACAGGCAGACAGCAACTGAACTAGACCGATCGAACTTTGTACGGACGGGCCTTCCGAGTTGCGATCGTCGCGGCTGATCCAGCAAGCCACACCTATGTTGGACTCCACAAGTGCGTCGCAATTGACACGAAGGAGAGGACACATGAACCCAAGGACTATCTGCAGCGCAGCAGCTGTATCGGAAGCTGGTCCACGGAGCGTACGGCGAGTTTGCACGCGTTTACGGCGCCAGGCTTGTCGGACGAAGGCTTCGGTAAGCAATGCACCTGGCGATCGCTAAGCCTGTGTCGTGAGCTGATGGACTGGCATGTCGCCAACGGCACGATTCCTAGGATTTAAGCCGTTTCCGTGGAGCGGTTTCTTGAGCACCCTCTAAACACTGGAGCATCGTTTCATGTGGCAAGGAATTCGCCTCGCTGCCGCCGAGACGACGAGCGAGGAATTGGCTGCGCTGGTGCAGATCTTGAACGCGGATGTCATCGATCCATGCTGCCGCTCTCAAAGGCAATCGTCCGGAATGCTCGATCAGCCTCACCATGAAATCCCCGGGGTAGAGTGACCTGCAAAAGCCGACGGCCAATCGTCCGGCGTGACCACACCGGGTGCTGACCGCGCTCGGCGGTCTCGACCACATGCCGAAACATATGCACGATCCCGCGCCGGCCTGCTGTTAACTGCGCCACTTGACCTTTCGAACAAGGCGATTCTAGCCGGCCCTCAACGAATTAACGTAATTTGACCTCCCGCTTGTGAGGCACGCCGCAGTCTCGGCGATGGAACCCGCATCGATCCCGTAGTGCCGATAGACATCCCTTACCGTGCCTGTCTGGCCGAAATGCTCGACCCCAAGGCTGACTGTCCTATGGCCTATCACACCACCCAGCCATGAGAGCGTCGCCGGGTGGCCGTCGATGACGGTGACGATCCTGCAATGCCGCGGCAAGCAGCCAAGCAGGCGCTCAGCATGGCTCACGGCATGCAGATTGCCGCGGTCGCGTTCTCGCTGGGCAGCTTGCCAGCCGGCGTTCAGGCGATCGGCCGACGTGATTGACAAGACGCCGATGTCACGCCGCCGGTCGGCTAGCATCCCCGCTGCAGCAATGGCCTCGGTCGCGACCGTCCCCTGGTAGGCGATGATAAGATCCGCATTAGGCCCTGGTTCCCTTAGCCAGGTAGCCCCGTCGATCACCTCTTGGGCGAAAAGCGGGTTGAGCTTGCGGCCTGGCTGCTCGATCTGACGCGTGCTGAGACGCAGGTAAACGGAGCCACCCGTCTCGTCGCGGAGCCACGTGCGCTCGTCGGGATCATGCTCCCCGTCGCGCTGCAGGTACTCGAACGCCCAAGCCATTATGATGGCAAGTTCGTCGGCGAAGGCCGGCTCAAAGCTTGCAAGCCCGTCCTGGCTCATGCCGATCAGCGGCTGCGCGATCGATTGATGGGCACCGCCCTCACTCGAAAGCGAGATGCCAGACGGCGTACCAACGACTATGAATCGTGCGTCTTGGTAGCAGGCATAGTTCAAGGCATCGAGGCCGCGCGACACGAAGGGATCGTAGAGCGTACCGATCGGCAGCAGCCGCTCGCCGAACAGGGAATGGGAAAGCCCAGCCGCGCCCAACAACAGGAACAGATTCATCTCGGCGATGCCCAGCTCGATGTGCTGGCCCTCAGGCGAGAAATCCCACTTTTGGGCGCTGGGGATGCGCTGGTCGCGGAAGACGTCAGCAAGCTCCCGACGCGCGAACAACCGGCGGCGATTGACCCACGGGCCGAGATTGGTCGAAACCGTGACGTCTGGCGAGGTCGTGACGATGCGGGCGGCGAGTTCGCTGTCGGTTTTGCCGATCGCATCGAGTACCCGGCCGAAGGCGGCCTGGGTCGAGATCTCCTCGCGCACCACGGCCGGGCTGACGGCAACCGTCTGCGGAATGTCCACGCGCCCCGCGCAGTAGCGTCGGTGACCTTTAGAAAAGAACGGCACGGAGTCGAGGAAGGCCTGTATCTCTATCGCCGAGTCGTCCAGCCCCTCGAACCGCTCCCATTCGTGGGCCGGGCGGACCTTCATTTGTTCCTGGAAGGCCTGCATCTGTGCAGAGGTCATCAGCCCAGAATGATTGTCTTTGTGGCCGGCGAGCGGCGTGCCATAACCCTTTACGGTGTAGGCTATGAAGACGGTCGGACGGTCGTGATCGATTCCGTTGAAGGTTTCGCTCAGCGTCCCGAGACAGTGTCCGCCGAGATTGTTCATTAGCTCCGACAGTTCGTCATCGGAGCGCCGATCGATCAGCACACTTAGATTGCCCTGGTCGCCAAGATCGTCGAGCAGGCGCTTGCGCCAGGCGGCGCCGCCCTGGAATAATAGCGCCGAATAGAGTTGGTTCGAGCAGGCGTCGATCCATTTTCTGAGCGCCTCGCCGCCGGGCTCTTCGAAGGCAGCACGCTGCAACGCGCCGTATTTGAGCGTGACGACATCCCAGCCGAATGCCCTGAACACCGTCTCTATTCGATCGCAGAGACCCTCTCGCACGACCCCGTCGAGACTCTGGCGGTTGTAGTCAATAATCCACCAGCAATTGCGCAGGTCGTGCTTCCATCCTTCCTGCAGCGCCTCGTAGACATTGCCTTCGTCGAGTTCAGCGTCGCCGACCAGCGCAATCATTCGACCGGGTTTATCACCGGTAGCGCTCCAGCCTTTGGCGGCGATGTAGTCTTGGATCAATGATGCAAACGGCGTGATCCCGACACCGAGTCCGACGGAGCCCGTCGAGAAATCGACATCGTCCACATCCTTCGTGCGGCTAGGGTATGACTGAGCACCGTGATAGCCGCGGAAGTTCTGCAGCTTCTCAAGTGTCTGATTGCCCATCAAATATTGGATCGCATGAAAGACCGGTGATGCATGAGGCTTGACAGCGACGCGATCCTGCGGCCGCAACACATCAAAATATAGTGCAGTCATCAGCGACACCATCGAGGCCGAAGATGCCTGGTGGCCACCAACCTTGACGCCATCCACTTTCTCGCGCCGGTTCGCCTGGTCGATCATCCAGCAGGCGAGCCATAGAATCTTCCTTTCCAGTCGTTTGAGCTCACGGGTTGCCTTGGCCATTTCACGGGTTCTCTTGCTGTGCTTCTTGGTAGTTTATCGCGCTTTTGTCGCTATTTCCTTGCTATTTCCCTCCCCAATTGATATTTTGCGACAGAAACTGCCACAAACGGAATGGAATGCAGGTGACATCTGCCAAAGTGGATTCGATGGACCGCAGTATGCTGCGGGAATTGCAGGTTAATGCCCGACTGACGAACCAGGAGCTGAGCGAAAGGGTGGGCCTCAGTCCGTCCCCATGCCTACGGCGCCTGCGCCGATTGGAATCCGAGGGGATCATCACGGGGTACTCTGTGACACTCGATGAGGAAAAGCTGGGCTTGCCAGTCGCTATCTTCATGTCGGTGAAGTTGGAACGCCAAATTGACTCCGCGCTCGTCGCCTTCGAGGCCGAGATCAAGAAACACCCCGAAGTTGCCGACTGTTGGTTGATGACGGGCGACAACGACTACCTCCTTCGAGTTTTGACACCGGGGTTGAAGGAGTACGAAACGTTTCTAACTGGGACGCTCACGAAGATTCCCGGGATCGCGTCCATCCAGTCCTCCGTCTCACTCAGGCGTGTGAAGTCTTCCGGATCGGGTATCGTGTAACCGATCATGTCCAAGAACCAACCCTAGTCGAGACCGGTGTTGGTTCTCTGCGGCACTTTAGGCGGAACTGGTCGCACACTGCTACAGGTCGCAATCTGGCCATCGCCGTTTGAACTATCGGCAACACGAGTATGCTTCGCGCCGTCAGCCGCAAGAGGTGTCGGCTTCTCTGAGCCGCTCTTCCACACCCAAGCCATGGGAGCGCTAAACCGGAGCAACCGGCGAACGGTATTTGAAAGCCTACCCAGACTGATAGTTGAGCATCCGGGAACGATACTTTACGACTTTCCCACTCCTGCTGCTGGATATACCGGGAAGTCGGCGATCACGAGGGTCTCGCAGGCCGGGAACACAATGTACTTATATAGAACTGCGCCGCTAACCATTTGGACGTGCGCGCAACTGCACTACCGTGATGAAAGTGTAGCTTTGAAGACCCGTCGAAGGGCTGGGATTAGCACCGGAATTGTCGATTGCTCGATCTGGTAACTCGCGTCTGGATGCATTAATGCACAACATGAATGGACATTAGAAATGACGGAACTCAAATTAAGGACACCAGCACAAGCGCAACATGATTATTCATTGTCGCCTCTGGAGGATTCGGGCTGGTCTACAGTTCCTACTGTTGACGATCTATCTGATGGAGAATTTTCGACCAATTATCGGGATGCGATGCGGCCGGTTCTCTTTCGTAACGGCTGCGCGGCTTGGAGTGCTTGCCGGCGCTGGTCACCCCAGTATTTCAATCGAATCGCCGGAGAACTTACTATACCTGTGAAGACGCTCGACCGCAGCGAGATTAAGCTCTCTCCATGGAAGCTCTCAGAGTACACGCAGTTCCTCATAGAGCATCTACCGAACGAGGATGGAGCAAGCCCAAGAGCAGCTCCCTACTGCCACGACATCCCACTACTTGGCTTGGTGGAAAGCCTAGCCGATGACTGCAAGCCTTTTCCTAAAAATTACCTGACTCCTTGGTATCGTCGGCATTGGTGGCGCTATTCGCAGTTCTTCATGGGTCCGGCGGGCACCGTTACTCCACTCCACTTCGACACACTTCTTAGTCATAACCTGTTTTTCCAGATCTATGGCGAGAAGCAGTTCACCATTATCCCACCTAGCCAAGCTACGTTCTGTGGACGCCGCGGCTGGAGGTGGTTTGATGTGGACCCCGAGCAACCGGACTACGTCCGTTTCCCGAAGTACGAGCAAGCGACACCCATCGTGATTACCGTAGGCGCTGGCGACATGCTGTATATGCCGCCCGGGACCCTCCATCACGTTCGAAGCTTAGCGACTTCGATTTCCTTCAATATTGATTTTCACACGGGACAGAGCGTGTTGGATGCGTTGGCGCAGGCGGACAAGGGAATGCCGACACAAGTTGCTTACTACAATGCAATCACGGCGTTGGGAGTGACCGCCAAAATCCCCGAACGCATTACGTTTCCGTTGTACCGCCCATATTTGAGCTATGTAAGTTGACAGAGATAGTCGCAGACAACCGCAAAGGATTGGCATGAAGCCTATGCGCTCTATCTGGGCAAACCGAATGGGGCGGCCGAAGCTGCGCCACTTCCGCCAGCCGCACGCGGATGATCGCATCGCCCGGCCAGCGCGACGCATAGCCTGGGACTGTCAGGAATTGCGTGTGCGGGCGGGCGGTTGAACATCATGCCGCCATTGCCCTTATGAAGCGCTCGCCGAAGATGACAGCGAACTGGGCCTTGGCCATGGCCCACTCACGAGGTGGCATTTTCCACTCTTTCTCCGATCGGTTCAAGATCAGAAAGAGCAGCTTGGTGGCAGCATCGTCGCTGGGGAAATGGCGCTGACGGCCCGCCTGAGTTTCGAGTTCAACGCCTCGATTGAGTTCGTAACCGGTATGATCATGACGGTGCCATCCGATCCCCGCTGGAGATGAGCGATTTTCGGCGTATGGTGCGACCATCCGGGACAGGGGCACCGGGAGCACGCGAAGTGCGGGCAGGCCGATGTATTCGATGAGCTGCGAGCTCGCGTTAGTAGCTGGCCGCCCCTGCGACCTGCCCGGTTGCGCCGAGAGCGCGGATCCGTAGGTGTCGCGTCACCCGCCGGCTCCCGACTGTTTGAGGAGAGGGAGCCGATGAGACGTGTGATTGGCTGGACATCCACCGCACCTTTGCGGAGGTGGTGGTTTGGGAAGACGGCCGGCTGCGCCATCACGGACGGGTCGACATGACCCGCTCGGGACTGGAAGGGTTCGGCCGCAGTTTGCGACGGACGGATGAGGTTGTCGTCGAGGCCACGGGCAACGCCATGGCGGTGGTGCGAGTTCTGTCGCCTATGTCGGCCGGGTGATTGTCGCCAACCCGATGCAGGTGAAGGCGATCGCCCATGCCAGGATCAAGACCGACAAGATCGATGCCGGCGTTCTGGCGCAGCTCCATGCCAGCGGCTTTCTGCCGGAGGTCTGGGTACCTGACGAGCGGAACGAGCGGCTTCGCCGCCTCGTCGCGCGGCGCAACCAGGTAGTTCGGCATCGCACGCGCGTGAAGAACGAGGTGCATGGCATCGTGCAGGCGCACCTCGTGCCGAAGTGCCCGCATGCCGATCTATTCAACAATCGCGGTCGCGCCTGGCTCGAGCGGCAGGTGCTTCCCGACGACGAGCGGGCCGCTATCGCCCGCCACATCCGCGAGATCGATCGCCTGGCCGAGGATCTGGCCGACCTCGATCGCGACATCGCCCGGGAAGCGGTTGATGATGCGCAAGTCCGGCGGCTTCAGACGATCACCGGCGTCAATGTCATCGTCGCGAGTGGTATCATCGCCGCGGTCGGCGACATCCGGCGGTTCCGCGAGCCGCAGAAGCTGGTGAGCTACTTCGGCCTCAATCCGCGTGTGCGCCAATCCGGTCTTGGCTTGGCGCAATATGGCCGGATCAGCAAACATGGGCGTTCCCATGCCCGCGCCATGCTGGTCGAGGCCGCCTGGGCGGCGGCGAAGACGCCCGGACCGCTCAGGGCCTTCTTCCTACGCATCCGCAACAAGCGTGGTCATCAGGTCGCAGCTGTGGCGGTCGCCCGCAAGCTCGCCGTGCTGATCTGGCATCTGCTGACAAAGGAGCAGGACTACTTCTGGGCTCGCCCGGCGCTGGTGGCGGCAAAGCAGAGGCAGCTCGCTCTCCAGGCCGGCGCGCCGGGCGAGCGCGGTGTCGGTCGCCGCGGTTCGGCTTACGCCTACAACGTGAAGGAGTTGCGAAACAGCGAGAAAGCCGCGGCCGAGAATGCCGAGCGTGCGTACGAGCTAATGGTTCGGCATTGGCGGTCACGCGGGCCGAAGCGGCGCACGGACGCCACAAAGGAGGAACGACTATAACGGCTGCGTGGCGGCACTCTCATCCTCTCGCGCCACTCTTTGCCTCGTGGTCGTCCGTGCCGGACAAATATAGCATAAGGAATGTGCCGGCACGACCGCTGCCTCGGTCCGCTCCAGACTGGCGCCGTGCTCGACCCAGTCAAGCCGTGGCCTGGAAACCTCGCAGCCGGCCGTGCCGCCATCGCACCGGCCAGCCTTGACTGCGTCTCGACACGCTCGCGTGGGAAATCCTGTGGGCCGGGACGAAGAAACAGGCTCACCTGAGCCGAACAAAGAAACGCAACAGGAATCGAAAAAGTCGAAATCAGGCTTGTCGATGTCATCCGTGGTGTAAATGATCCGACGAACGTCGTCAGGAAACGCGAAGAATCGAATGACCTCGCCCCTTGCCCGCAGCCAGCTCTGGCCGATGGCGGGATACCGCTGGCCCCAGGGGCCGATCTCGAATGCCGCCAGCGCCTTTTCGGCGGCATCGGCATCAACAGCGCGGTAGATTTCCTTGAGTGCGCTGTCCTGCGGTCTTTCCAGGACACGAAGTCCATGGAGTTGCGCAGCAGGTGGGCGATGGCATATGTGGACGTATATGGACCCCGCCCGATTGCAATAGGTCGGCTGGATCAGGATCGTTGGTCACAACTGCTGACGTATATCCGGCTTCCTGATGCGGCTGGACAACGTCTTCGCCGCGAGCCCCGATGGATTTCGCGCGCTTCCACCTCATCGGCCCCTAGAGATTGGCCGAAGCCAAGCCGGTCCACACACCAGGTTCGGGAAGCGACGGAATGACCGCTTCACCATCTCCTACCATTTTGCTGCAATTGCCGGGGTGAGACCTCGTTCTGTTATTCCTTCGTTTGCCGCTTCGCTTCAAGCTTCAAGCTGCTTTCACCGACGGTGCGGGCTCGTAGAATGTGCTGCCCGAGAGCATGGCCCACACGATCCTCGCATTCTTGTTGGCGAGCGCGCCAGCCGCGACATTGGGATGCCGGCCGGCCGACCGCCTCGCAGATGGCTTCCGCATCGTTCCGGTCGTTCTTGTTCGACTTGACGTATGGTGTCACGAACTGAGGGCTGATCAGCCGAATCTCATGGCCGAGATCGGAAAGCACCTTTGCCCAATAATGCGCTCCGTTCGAGGTTTCCATCCCGACCAGACATCGCGGCAGATTGGCGAAGAAGCGGGCTACCGCATCGCGACGCAGCGTCTTTCGCAGGACGGCCGTGGCTGTCGACGCCGTGAACCTCGAAGACATACTTCGCAAGATCCAGCTCTATTCGAACGACCTGCATGACATCCTCCTTCGTTGCAGTTGGCGTTCGAGATTTCACCGCGCGCCTAGAGGGCGGGGTCCATACCATTGGCCTCCTCCTTGCAAGACATTGGGCAGTGATTTGATCCCATCGCTTGCGATCATATGTCCGGCCTCTGATTGCGCTCATTCGGTATCGCAGGTTCTTTGTGTCGGGTCATCGTGGGAATCCTTTTTACCCATTATGCCCGCCCGCACACGGAGTTCCTGACAGTCCCCATAGCCTAGGTCTTCGGATCGAGACCGACCAGACCGCACGCACGCCCGTTGCGGGTAGCACTTTCTTTTCGTCGCCCGTGCACCAAGCGCGTCCTTGTCCTGAGCGGCGCTTCTTCAGCGTCGCCGATTCGCCAGCAGCTTCTTGAGCCTGCGGTTCTCGTCCTCAAGGCTCTTTAGCCGCGGAGCGTCCGACACTTCCATGCCGCCACATTGGTCAACGCCAGTGTAAGGGCGTCTCCGCGCTCATGCTTGCGGCACAGCCCGCTATCGGGATTTTCCCGCCTAGTGCCCCTTCAGCATTCCGTCGATCTGTTCTCGCTGAACCGGCTCTTCTTCATCTCTTGTCTCCCTTCGACGGACTCCCAATTCAAACCGAGTTTTCCAGGGGGCAACGTCATGCAGAACTTTGAGCGGACGCCATGCGAAAGGCGCCGCGCCAGGTCATGCGCCCACTGATCCTTGGACGACGTCGCGCCGGATCAGTTCTCGAGATTTATCCCGACATCAGCAGCTCTTGCCCGCGAGAAAGCGAGCGTGGCGATAGCGGTGTCCTGAATTCCCGTGCCAGTCAGATCCGCGATTGTGATCTCGCCAAGTCCGGTACGGCCATTTGCGCGACCGGCGATAATCTGCCCCAGCTCGGGAAATTCCGCATCAGCGCCAACCGCACCTGCTTTGATCCCATGATGCAGTTCACCAAGCCTGCGGGTCTGCTTAAGAACGTCGGCGACATAGAGGTCCGCTCTGCGGATCGCGGCCGGGTCGATTTCGTTCTTGTGTTCGGCATCCGAACCCATGGCCGTCAGGTGCTGACCAGGCTCGAGCCATTCTGAGAGTATGATCGGTTCTTTCGCCGGAGTGGTTGTTACGATAATGTCGGCGCCACTGACTGCGGCCTGCGGATTGGCAAAAGCCCTGACGTCCATCGCAAGCATTGAGGAAAGCTCAGCGGCAGCAGCCTTGGCTTTTGCGTGATCGCGCGCCCAGATGCGGGCTTGCGAGATCGGTCTCACGAGTTTCAGCGCCTCCAACTGCAGCTTTGCCTGCATGCCCGCCCCGAAGATAGCCGCCACCGTCGAGTTTTCGCGGGACAGATGGCGTGCCGCCACTGCTCCGGCTGCCGCCGTCCGCAGATCCGTCAGATAACCGTTGTCGAGCAGGAGTGCCTGGACGAGCCCCGTCCGGCTGGAGAGAAGCACCATCATTCCGTTGGTACTAGGCAACCCGATCCTCGGATTGTCGAAGAAGCCTGGACTGATCTTAATAGCGAAGCCGTCAAGATCGGGAACATAAGCGGTCTTTACATCGACCTCGCCGCGATGTTCGGGGACGTCGAGCCTCAGGATCGGCGGCATGGAAACGGCCTTAGTTGCGAGCGCCCTGAAGGCGTCTTCGACGCAATCGACGGTTTCACCGTCAAGGTTGACGATCTTTCTAAGGTCGCGCTCCGTGAGGATAGTCATAGAGGTCATGTTGATTCCTTTCTTGCCAAAGCAGTTGTGCCATTAATCACGCAGCGATGAACGTTCATATCGACGTTCCTACCGATAGAATTGCTATGACCGGCCCTGATGAAGTTACCTTGCCCGCAATGAGAGCGGCGATCCCCACAGCGGCCGCGCCTTCGATGACCTCGCGCCCGAAAAAATAGGCGTGACGCATTCCCTTGGCGATCTCGCTTTCGGAAAGGAGCACAACATCGTCGAGCAGATCGCGGCACATCGCGAAGGTGAGCCTGTTATCGATGCCGATGCCTCCACCTAGCGAGTCAGCGAAGCTCTCCTCCTCTCTAACTTCAACAGGCCGCCCGGCGTCGAGGCTGGACTTCATGGCCGCCCCGCGTTCCATCGTGATGCCGACAATCCGGACCGCCGGATCAAGCGCCTTCATTGCAGCGGCCACGCCCGAGGCTAGCCCACCCCCGGAGAGCGGAACAAGAATGGTCGCGACTTCGGGGCAATCCTTGTAGATTTCGATCCCAAGCGAGCCCTGCCCGGCGATCACTCGCGCGTCATCAAACGGGGGAACCGCGACCAGCCCTTCCTCCTCGACGATTCGGTCGACCTCGCGCTGAGCGTCATGCTGCGAGTTGCCGACAATATGCACCGTGGCGCCGAGGCGCCGGATTTCTTCGATTTTGTTTCCCGGCACGAGCCCCGACACGCAGATGGTGGCGGCAGCGCCTTGTGCCTTTGCCGCATAAGTTAGCGCTCGCCCGTGGTTTCCGGTGGAGGCCGCAACGACCCCACGCGCCCTCTCCTCCGATGTCAGGGAAAGAACCGCATTGGTTGCACCCCGTAGTTTGAAGCTTCCGGTCGTCTGGTGATGTTCAAGCTTCAGCAGGACGGTTTGGCCGATCTGGTCGCTCAATTCCTGAGATTTAACGAGGGGGGTGTGGCGAACGTGGCAAGCAATGTGCTCCGACGCGACGATGATCTCCCGAAAACTGACTTGTGAAGTATTGTGCATCGGATTAGTCTTCATCCCATAGCTTGCACATTTCGGAGACCAACCCAGAGCCCTCAACGAAAAGGGCTGCCGCCGAACATTGCCGGCAACAGCAAAACGCTTCAGGAGAAGGCCGGAGAATCGAAGTACGAGTTGGCTTAATATTGCTTTTGCCACACCCGGCTACACGCAGTGACAGAATATAGGCCATACACCGGTGCGATCTTGGCTGCTATTCGCGCAGGATGCGCGCAAGGGCCACCATCTGTGGACTTGTGATTGGTTCGTTGGCCGCTCCTATAGCCACAGGGTGCGATGCGAAACACGCGATCACCGTTTCAGCCTCAGGCAGCACAAACAAGCGTTGGCCGTGGATGCCCCCGGCCATGAAGCCCGGCAGCTGGTCGCGCGAGCCCCACCACATGCTGCTATAACCGAAATTGGAGGCAGACTTGGAGGGATCAGTGTACTGTTGAATGTCATGCACCACAGATGCGGGAATGAGCTGCTTTCCATGCCAAGCTCCCTCGCAACGCATCAGTTCGCCGAATCGCGCCATGTCGCGCAATGTTGCCGATAAGCCTGCGCCGGCCATCGACCTGCCGGCGGGATCGGTGATGATATAGCCATCCTCCTCGCAGCCGAGAGGCGCCCAGAGGCGTTCATGGAGCAACTGGGCGAACGAGCAACCTGTCACTCTTTCCATGACCCATGTCATTACCGTGTTAACAGTCTTGTAAGCGAATTCCTCGCCATGGGCGCCCTTTTTGCTAATAGTCTTCAAGTAGTCGCGCAAAGTGTGTGGGCCGTCGTAGCCGCTCGGACGTGGCCGCCAGCCGCAGGCACGCGCATACGCCCATATGCTGGCATGTCTGTCGATATACTCCTCCGAGGAAGCCAAGCCAGTCTGCATGTCCATCCCTGGCGCAGTGTCGCATCTTCCCATGCCGAGTCCTGCAATTCACAAATAAGACAAAATCGTCTTTTGGTCATCGAGCACGCCTTCATGTACAAACGAGGCAGCGAGTGTTCCCGCGTAGGACTTTGTGATCGAGTGACAGGCAAGCGGTAGGTGTGACTCGAGCGCGCCAAAGTAACGCTCATATACTATGCAACCACGATGAAGCACCAGAATGCCATCTGTGTATGTGTCGAATAGCGCCTCGGCAAAGTTGCGGATGCGACCATTCGTGTCTGGGAAGGTCAAAGCATCGATCTCATCGTTCTTGCGCTCATAGCGAACTGCGAGGGATCGCCGGCCCCTGGCCAAACCCTGACGGTCGCCGCAAGTCTCCCGCATATGCGACAACGACCAGCGGATCTGCGGAAAATCGAGGAACGTGTCACCTTCGAACGTGATGCGCCTGTCTACAACTGGCGGCGCACCACGCATCCAACCGAGTTCGCGCGGGTCCGACGCGCGTCCGTCATGTACGATTGTCCATTGAATTCGGTCATGCCCATGACTAGTTGCTCTTCAATCCGGTATAGAGGCTGCCTGCGGGCTTTAGTTCCCTTTTATTACTTCTCCGCCTGAAGCTTCTGCCGCATTCTCAATCTCAAATCGCAGTCAACAAACTAAAAAGTTTGTTTAAGGAGTGTGACCTATCAATATTCATCACTTGTTCGATGATATCATCACTTTGCCTCTCGAGTAGGGTTCCTCGAACGTTTCGTTGAAACTTAGTCTCGGTATCGGCCGAGTTTCGAGGCCTTTTCCAATGACCGTCTGGCCAATCTATAGTCAAACTAAAGCTCTGTCCGCTTTTCGTAAGAATGGTCACTGAAGACAGGTTCTGATCGAGGTCCCAGAACGCTTTTTCTGCGATCGGGTCTACTTCGATTTCGATGCGTTGCATCAAATCCGAGACGATCGGATTCCGCATCATCGCAGGTGAATACCACTCCCTTCCCACCTCAACTGACAAAAGAGCCATGGCTGAGACGTATTGCACGGAGAATTGGGCATCAATGTCAGAAGCCGGAGCGGCGTCTGAGAACCATTCCGGAATCCTTTTGAAGGTGCGAACTCTTAATTTTGTGACGTTTTGGTAATCAATGTTGTGAGCCGCAACGAGCTTTGAAACTCCCTCAATTGTTGTGTGAAGAAAGCCGCAGCAGGGGTATGCCTTGAGGCTAGACTCCCGGATCCGCCAGACAGTAGACAGCTCCGCAGACAGATGTTTTGGCTGGAACTGGTCGGATCCGATGATCATCGCGAAGCCCCTCTCGGCATCGCTTAGCATGGCGAAAGGACCAACGATGTTGTGCCGAGCGCAAATTGCGGCATCGAGTCCTCCCAGCGCCATTTGCCCATAATTCGCTTTCAGTGCGTGCGCGGGCCGGCCGTATTGAACATACCAGAGCGGAATATTCGTGTTTGCCGCAGCATGTCCCAACGCGGAGCGGAACTGCTCCTCGGTTCCGCCAACGACGGTCATGGCGGCTGCACCTGCTGCCATACCGTGCCAAGCGTGATAGACAGCAAACCGCCTATAGACCTCAGGAGTGGCCTGTGTAGCATCGTGCAATCGCAAGCCTGCTTCATAGCCAGCGACCACACCTGATAAAAACTGCTGAGGTGTTGCGCCAACGTGTTCTGCCATGGCGAGGGCCGCCGGTATAACAGTCGCACTTGGGTGACCAGCTGCATCGTCCTCGTAGTCGAGCACGTCCGCCAACCACGCGTTGACCTTAGCTGCCAAGGACGGAGCAAGCTTTAGCGATGTACCTGGAATGCAGCAACCGGTCGGCCCAGGTCCGCCGTTATATGCAGCCAAAATCTTCTCGCCAAGCGGCGTATCCGCGCCCGCTATGATGCACCCAAGCGTGTCAAGCGTGATCAGCTTGGCCGTATCGACCACATCAGTAGGAATATCCTCGTACCTAAGACTGGCAAGGAAATGCGCGAGTAACCCCGCATCTTCATGAATCGAACTGCGCGGAAACAATATGTGCTCAAATGACGGGGGTGTGATAGCTGCGTCAGCTTTTAGGATTGGCGGCCTGTTCGACATTGTGTTCCTGATCGGCTGAAAAGTGTCGGGATGCGAAGCAATGCAGATCGCGCTTCCCCCAGCATATTAGGTATACATGGTATGTCAATAGCGGCGGGTGGCTAACTGGGGCTCCGAACATGAAACTGCGGGGTCGCGCCCAAATACCGTCCGCTTCCGGTCCTAAACTAATGCAAGATCTGACTTAGGAAGTTTTTCGTGCGTGCATGCTCCGGCCTACTGAAAAATTGCGCAGGCTGAGCCTGCTCAACAATTTCTCCACCGTCCATAAACACGACCCGGTCCGCGACTTCTCGTGCAAATCCCATCTCGTGCGTAACGCAAATCATCGTCATGCCCTCGTTTGCGAGACCGGTCATCACCTCAAGCACTTCTTTGACCATTTCCGGGTCCAGTGATGATGTTGGCTCGTCGAACAACATGATTTTCGGCTTCATGCAAAGGGCACGAGCTATGGCCACCCGCTGCTGTTGGCCCCCGGAAAGCTGACGTGGGTATTTTCTGGCCTGCTCGGGGATACGGACACGTTCAAGATTTTCCATTGCAAGGGCTTCGGCTGTTGCTCGAGCCATTTTTCTTGCGCGGATCGGTGCTAGGGTACAGTTCTCCAGCACGGTGAGATGCGGGAAGAGATTAAATTGCTGGAAAACCATCCCGGCTTCGCGCCGCACTTCTGCGAGTCCTTTCATCCCAGCGCGCAATTCCGTGCCATTCACGACTATCCGCCCCTTCTGATGTGTCTCCAACTGAGTTATGCACCGGATCAAGGTGGATTTGCCCGAGCCGGATGGGCCACACACCACCACACGCTCTCCGACTGCCACTTTGAGGTTGATGTCACGCAAAGCCAGGAATGCTCCAAACCATTTCGAGACGTCCTCCATCTGGACTGCCGCAGTCTTCAGGACGCTAAGCGACTGGGTTGAGGTGCCTTTTTCCGCCATTACAAATGCCACTTCTTCCTCCACAACTACGTTCGTAGCCAGCTTTAACGCGACAGGGCGACGAGACCTAGGCGCCGCTCGAGACGGGTGACCAGCGATACAGCGATCAGTGCCAGGATCAGGAAAAGAACTCCGACCACCAACATCGGTTCGGCATAACGGTAGGTCTCCGAAGCGACATCGAATGCGCTGCCCAACATCTCCGGAACGGCGATAACCGCGAGCAACGGCGTGGTCTTGAGGATCGAAATGGAATATGCTCCAAGCGGAGCGGCGATGTTGCGCAACATCTGCGGCGCGATGACAAAGATAACCGTGTCAACCCATCCAAGCCCGAGACTTTGGGCGGCTTCGCTCTGCCCCGAGGGAACCGCGTCAATTCCGGCTTTAAAGACTTCCGATATATAGCCCGAATAGTAGAAACTAATTCCGAACACGCCAACGAACATCGCTGGCAAGACAACCCCGTAGTAGGGCAGCACGAAAAAAAGGAAGTATATTTGAACCAAGGACGGCGTCGACCGGATTGCGTCGACAATAAACTGCACAACCGGACGCACCAACCAATGAGATCGCCTAAGCAACTCCCAAACGAACCCTAGCATCGTAGCTCCAGCGAAGCTTAAGATTGCGACCAGGATTGTATTGCCAACTCCCTCCAATATGATCGGGATGATATTAATAGCGAAGACGAAGTCAAAGCTCATTGACTTGCCCTTCCTATTTTTCCGTTCGACGCCTCTAGCTGGCGCCCGAAGATTGTCACTGGGTAGCAAACGATAAGGTATGCCAGCAGCAGTCCCGAATAGATTCCCACCGGATTGTAACTCAACTGAGCTATTTCTTTAGCACGAAAGGTCATATCTGTAAGTGTAATAAGCGACACAAGCGCAGTGCCCTTGATTAACTGAATAGCCTCATTGACAAAAGTCGGTATCATGACCCTGATCGCCTGCGGCAACTCGATTAGCCTAAGTACGGTGAAGCGGCTTAGGCCCAAGGCCAATCCGGCTTCACACTGTCCATGGTCGAGGGCTTGCAGGGCTGCGCGGACCGATTGACTTGCATAACCGCCAGCGTTCAGTCCGAGCACCATTGCACCTACAGTAACCGCCGACATATAAATGCCAAACGCCGGCAAGGAATAATAGAAGGCGTAAAGTAGCACGATCACCGGGGAACTTCGCCAGAACTCAATAATCGCAGTAATACACCAACGGAAGATGCCGGTCGAAAAATGCTGTAAAACGCCGGCAAACAGAGCGAATGGTATCGCGTAAAGCAGTCCGTAGATGGTGACCTCGGCGGTAACACCAAAGCCTTGGAAAATACCTGCCATTATATCGAGAAAACTCATTCGCTCTGCTCTCCTTCTTATGCCGGTCTCACCGGTATTTGTCGGCGCAGATACTCTTCGCAGTCACGTCGTCCGGCGCAATTTCGGCGTCCGTAAAGCCGTATTTCTCGAAGATCTTCTTCACTATCCCCGCAGCCTTCTGCTTTGCTAGGCTCTCATTATACAAGTTGCGCAGCTCGACGTCATCCGGCCGAAATTCAATTGCTGCATAGTTCTTGACCTCTCGGCCATTTTCCACTAGCCCCTTAAACGGTGTTGCGCGCTCAAGTTTTCCTTTCAGGTTCGGATCCTTGAGAGTGTTGATGACCGTCGCCGTCGACTCTGTATCTGCCTGAATTCGACCGGCCAGAAGCGCTGCAACTGAACCCTGCACGCTATCGAAAAGTAGGACGCGTTCTTTCGGAATACCTGCCTTGATAGCGTTTTCTGGGTTAACGCTGCCTCGACCTCCGCCAATGATTAGATCCGGATTTTTGGCGATATCCTCGTAGCTATGGATGTTGTGGGGGTTACCAACCTGCACCATCACTCCATCGCCGATCGCGAGATCGGGATCGCTGAAAATGACTTGCTCACAACGGACCGGCGTGATCGCCATGCCGGCCGCAATAGCGTCGATCCGCCTGGAGATCAGGCTCGGGATAAGCGCGCCCCAATCCATGATGACGTAGTCGACCTGCTTGACGCCAAGAGGCTCAAGGACCGCCTTGAGCATGTCTGGATGCACACCGGCAACGCTGCCGTCCTCTCCCTTGAACCCCCACGGCGCTTGGTTTTCAATGCCGATTGTGATCTTGCCTTCGCTGAAAACACGATCCTTGATCGACTGAGAATTTGCGGCGGAAATGCAGGTGCCTAAAAGGGCCAACGCTGCGCCGCCAATCAACACTGCTCGTCTCAACATTTGATTTCCTTTCTATCGCTCCCCAACGGTTGACGACAGCAACGATCTATACTAGGTATACCAGATATGTCAATCGGAATCAAAAGTGGCTCGTTTCTCACTAGGAGTTATGGATCATCCGCACAAAATTCCGACGCAACACGAATGGAGCGCATCCGTGGCTAAAACGCATTTACGAACCACTTTGTCCCTGCACGAAACTGTGCGCCAGGAGGTTCTTACTCGCATAAATAACGGCGCATATAAGCCAGGCGAGCCTATTCCTTCGGCGGCCATGCTGACCGAGGAGTTCGGCGTCAGTCCGATCACAGTGAAGAGAGCGTTGCGGGATCTCCATTCGGCTGGCGCTTTGATCTCGGTCGCAGGAAAAGGCACGTACGTGAAGAAACAGCGGCGTGTCCTACGTGAACTCGATGTCTGGATGTCTTGGATGGACGATGCAGCCCTCCGTCTGATTTCCATCACCCGAGAGAAGATTTCCGACTCCACGCTGCGGGGTTTCACCCCACCCGAGGATGTCATGCTTTGTGTTCGCAAGATCATCTTTGCCGATGATGAACCCTTCCTCTATGACGCCACGTTTCTCTCGTCGGAAGTAGACGGCGAAATCATTGATGAGTTCGGCCGGAGCTATGTGATCGATGCGCTAAATCGTCACGGTATCCACGTCGTCAATACCGATCTTATTATTGATGCGGCTCCCGCTTCAGGTAAAGTGGAAGAAATATTCGGGATACCAACAGGCTACCCAATGTTACGTCGTCTCTATAAAATAAGAACGACCGATCCGAACATTACTATTTTTGGTGTCGTGCAAGCTCCGTTCGATAGACTCTCTTGTTCGATAAGCCTTCCTGGAAATTCCAAACGAACTATCATGGAGCCTCAAAAGTGAAACTAGCAAATCTTCAAATCCCTTCTAACTTCCGCCTACCGGCACCGGCTGTTCCCGAAAACGAACTAGCCCAGCGCTTGGATAATATCCGGCGTGAAATGGCCAATTCGGGGATCGATGTTATCGTCCTGACTGACAAGAAGAACGTCGATTATTTCACGGACTACCAAGAACTATCCTGGGATAGCAAAACGCGCCCTTTGTTCGCCATCGTGACTGCGCAGCATTTTGTGGTTGTGGGAAGCCTCGGCGAAGGGCCGGCCATCGACATGAAGGCCCGAAATTTTGAGCCTCTCTATTACGACGGCTATCTGGCTGAGGCTGTCGACGCAATTTCCAACTGGATTCGCGAAAACACGACCGGTGTCCGTCACACGGCCGTAGACTACGGACAGGACATGTTTGGCCGTGGCTCGTTGGCTTTGATTGACGCTCTCAACTCATTCTCAGCACTCGGGAAGGTGCGGAGCGCTGCTGAGGCTATTTGGAAAGTTCGTCTCATCAAATCCAGATTTGAGGCGGACCTCAAGCGCACGGCGTTTGAGATCGTCAACACGGCCTTTGATCAAGTCATCGCCAACGCACGCATCGGCATGACGGAGTACGAACTCTTTTGCCTGATGCAGGCCCAAACATATCTCAATGGCGCGGAAAGCACCGATCCGATAGCCATGCTCTTCTCCAAAGGCGACTTCTCTTATGGCCGGACGGCAAAGGAACGCATGCTCGAGGACGGCCACTACATCTGGACCGATTTCCGTGCAACCTACGGCGGCTATCCAGCGGACCGTAACCGCATCGCACGGGCTGGCAATCCACGCGAATGGGAGGTTAAAACGTACACTGCGTTGAGGTCCGTCACGATCGCACTTGCGCAGCAGATTCGCGCGGGAATGACTTGCTCAGACGTCTACGCCATCTTCGAAAGGATGTGGAGTGAGGCAGCGTTGGGGAAACTATACAGCCACGTCTCGCGGATCGGCCACGGCGGCGGGTTGGATCTGACCGAGCCGCCATCCATTTCCAAGACCGATTCCACTGTCATCCAACCGGGCATGATCTTTCATATCGAACCTAAGCTGGAGCGCGAGGATGCTGTCTTCCAATTCGAGGAAGTCGTTTTCATAACCAACAGCGGAGTTGAATTCCTCAGTGATCTCTCGCCCGAGAGGGTGCCGGTCATCAGATAGCCCACTCGATCAGAAGAGCCTACAATGTCAAATTCCACACGCATCTGGTCTTCAATAAATTTTGATAAGGACGGCAAACAAACCGATTGCTTACGCCTGCCTATCTCAACCGATCTATCCGCCTATGGCTGGATACCCATCCCGACGATCTGCCTGAGGAACGGCGACGGGCCTACGGCACTATTGATTGCCGGCACGCACGGTGATGAGTACGAGGGTCAAATCGCGTTGATGCGGCTTTCAAGGAACTTGGGGCCGGGTGATATCAAAGGGCGGATCATTATACTGCCAGCCCTCAACTTCCCAGCCGTGCAATCTGGACGGCGTCTTTCGCCTATCGATGAGGGAAATCTCAATCGTCTCTATCCCGGTCGCGCGCACGGAACGGCGACGGAAATGATCGCGCACTACGTGACCGAAGTTCTCCTGCCGATAACTGATCTGGTGGTAGACCTGCACGCGGGCGGTCGCTCACTTGATTACCTTCCTTCTGCGCTGATCCGACCCGGAACGACAGCACAGCAACAGGAAAAGCTTCTTAAATTGCTGGAGGTTTTCGGCGCCCCGATTGGCTTTTTGACGGACGGCAGTGGAGGAGGCGGAAAGACCACCCTGCCAGCCGCGGCCGAAAGCAGCGGTGCACTTGTGATCACCGCGGAGCTGGGTGGAGGCGCAACGCTCAACCGTCAGGGTTTGGAGCTCGCAGAACACGGCGTGCTCAGGCTCCTCAAGCACGTTGGGATTTTGCGGTCGTACGACGGCGCGGCTCCCGGTCCAGTCCGGCTTATGAATGGCTCTGGCATCGATCTGTTCGTCTACGCCGATGCTGACGGGATTTACGAGCCCTTGGTTGACCTCGCAGACGAAGTCAAGCCGGGACAAGTTGCTGCGCTACTACACTCTATCGATAGGCCTTACAACGAGCCTGAAAAAATCCGCTTTTCCCGAGGCGGCTTTGTTGTCTGCAAGCGCTTTCCGACGTTGGTGAGACGCGGGGACTGCCTGTTTGAACTGATGGAGGACCTGACGCCTCCGCACGTGCAAGGCTAAACCCGTGGCGAACTACATTAATCCCCGTATCGACTGTATGAAGTGCGTTCAATGTCAGGCCCTTTACCGGGTGGGAGACTATTTTGAAGGCTGCCCCTCATGTTTGAGTGCCGGGGCGCCTGCAAGCATTGCGCCTCATTACGCTGAGTGGCCAACGAAACTGGACTATATTACAATAAATGACTGGCTTTCCTATCCGTTTTCCGATCTCGGCGAAGGCAAGACGTCGTTGTCAAGTCTGCCTCGCTTGGCCGCGTCTCTCGGCTTGACCAGTTTACATACAAAAAACGAGTTCACCAATCCAACGGGCTCTCACAAAGACAGAATGGGATCTCTCGTTGCTCAGAGGGCCGCTGACATTCGAATAAGGACGGTCGCAATCGCTTCAAGCGGAAACGCTGGCGCATCAATGGCGGCCTATTCTGCGCGAAACGGCCTAGAATGCGTCGTTGTCACAACTCCGCAAATAAGTCCCAACTGGCGCCGCGCCATTGAAACACACGGCGCTCGCATTATTGCCACTGAAACCGATGATGACCGCTGGTCACTGATCGCGAGCCAAGCGAAAAAGGGCAACTGGTATCCAGCCACCAACTATACAATTCCTCCCGTCGGGAGCAATCCGTTCGGAGTCGACGGCTATCGTGCCATCGCTTTCGAGCTTCACTTACAGTTTGGCGAAACGGCACCAACTGACATCGTTGTTCCCACCGCGCGAGGTGACCTCCTGTGGAGCATAGCGAAAGGATACGACGACCTTCGGGAGGCAGGTTTCATCCAGTCAATACCTAGGATTCATGCGGTCGAGCCGTTTCCCCGTATTGGCGCAGCGCTGTCTGGACACGGTATGGTCGGTCATGTCCCTGACGACACCAACATGGGCTCGATCAGCGGCAATACCGTGACACAGCAGACTTTGCGGGCACTCAAGATGTCCAAAGGGTACGCCGTTGCGGTCCAGGATACTGAAGTTGCAGCCGATCAGGCAATTCTTGGAAGCGAGGGCCTTTATCTCGAACTCTCAAGCGTTGCTACGCTTACAGGTGTGCGCCATTTGATCCGAGAAAAGAAAATCGGATCAGATGCTCGTGTGGTTCTGATCGCCACTTCACATGGCTACAAGGAAGAGACCCGCTATCGCGATCAACTGCCAGTGACCGACTGGCCGGTTGGATAACGCTGGCTATGCTCCGTCCGCTGGGTTCAGAACGTGATGTGTCGAGCTTGCCTGGATTGAGGTATGCTTCGGCCGCTGTCGAAGCAAAGGCTGCGACCGCAGGTCAATCTCAACTCGATCATCCCAGACGGGTCCTGGCGATCCCCGAACCGCATTCATGTCGGCATTTACTTCCGCGTGATTGACCAATCGATTATGTCGACGGCACGCTGAAGTATCGCCTCGGTCCGAGCACGGCTGGGCGCAGCAGCGATAACATGAGCGATGCGATCTCGCCTGATGACCGGCGTCTTAGGTTCAACATACATTTTTACGTCGGCGATACCTGGGACAGCAGCAGCCGGACCGCCGCCATCGATCCGATCGAGAGTGCCATCGCAATCGGCAATTAGGTACCGTGCGGCCGCAGTCTGCGCATGTCCTTTATGCAAATCCCATTCGTCGCCAATGACGAGCTTGATGTGCTCGGTGACGAGATCGACACCGTAAGCCAACTGGACCATGTCAGGAACGGGCGAACCTGCAAGACGCGGATTGACTTCAATAACGACTGGGCCTCGGTTCGTCCACCTAAGTTCAATATTAGTTGGCCCCCAATCGAGGCCAAGAGCGCGCAAACAACGCAACGAAACATCGGCGATACGCTTGCACTCTGGATCGGTCAGCCGCGCCGGATAGATGTGTCCACGACAGACGAAATGCGGTGGGCCGTAGTCAGCGGCGGCTATGCCAATGACCTCGTCGCCCATCACTTCGAGGTTATATTGGGGACCTTGTGCGAATTCTTCGACCAATATGCTCGGCGGCGACCGCCATATATGTTTCCCGCCTAACAGATAGATCGTGTGTTCAACCAACTGATTGACGTTGCGGCATAGTCGGACACCGTTGCTGCCAATGCCGACGATAGGCTTGAGGATCACCGGCAGTCCGATCTCCGTGGCAAAGCTTTTGACCTCCGATGCATTCGTTGCCAGGCGATATGCAGGTATTGGAATGCCAGCCTTCGCTAGGATCTGTCGTTGGGTAAATTTGTTGCAGCAACGTTCAATGGACGCGGAGTCCGGTCCCGATAGATGGAAATATTCGCAGAGCTTTCCGACTGTGGCATAGACGTTCTCCAGCGCGCTTGTGATTCCAGCAATGTCATAAGTCTTACGCAGCCGGGAACACTCACTGATCAGCGCGTCGAGATTGTCTGTATCGACACGGATTATCTCAATCCCTTCCGCTGCAAGACAGGCATACCGAGACGGATCAACTGATAACGAAATTGGATGCAGACCAAGGCGTCTGGCCGCCTGAACGTATCGCACCATATTACTTGCGCCTTCAAGCAGGATGAGCGCTCGGGTTCCCATGGCTGTTAATCTCCTGACGTTGCAAGCTGTGCGGCTAAGTGTAAATCGGCATCACCTTTTAGCTAACCTTAGACGTTGCGATAAGCATACCATGGGCAGCGAGCGCAAAACGCAAAGATTCCGTGAAGTTATTTGAAAGGTTTGTTGCGATATGTGCTGTAACCGACGCGTGGACCGAGCGTCTCGACCAATTTCGGACCGCGTTTTCAAGGACGCTAGTTTAACCCGCAAAGATTCGAATGTTGACCACTCGTTGATCTCCGCGCCAGCTGGCTCGCTAGCTCGGGGAGACGCAGATCTCACCTATCGCCTTGATCAAATCGCCGACCTGACGCCTCCAGACGTAGGAGCCGCGTCAGCCCCCGTGGCATGCCCACTCCGTCGATGTCAGAGGCAAGCTCGTACCTCCGCATCGACGGTGACCGTGGACTTCTCGAATCGGCCAAGAAGGTCGTCGGCAATAATTCTCTCTAGCTGGCGCACAAGCGGCGCGCTCGCCAATCCGGTTGACGGCGCGGACTTCCTCATGGGCCGCGCCGCCGAGGACCTTGCCGATCGGCTGGGTGCCGTGGAGCGCCGGTTCGGCAAGGCAGCGGTGCTGTTTTGCCGGACGCCCGTGGCAGTGGACGTGCTCGCCGAGAGCGGCAAGGTCGCGGAGATTGTCCGCGTCGAGACGGACGCTGCATTCCTGGATGGCGCTGCCGGCCTGATCGCACCGCTTGAGTCCGTGCCGTTCGAGGCGGAAAACCTCGATCTGGCGGTCTCGCTTCTGTCACTGCAGGCGAAGAGCGACATCGCCGCCATGCCGATTCAGATCCGCCGCGCGCTGCGGCCGGACGGCCTTTTCCTCGGTGCCTTCGCCGGCGTCGGCACTCTTGGTGAATTGCGCGAAAGCCTGCTTGCCGACGAGACCGAGCTTTACGATGGCGCCAGCCTGCGTGTCATTCCGTTCACCGACGTGCGCGACGCCGGCGCGCTGCTGCAGCGTGCCGGTCTCGCTCTGCCGGTCGCCGACGTCGAGACGGTGACGGTGCGCTATGCCAATCTGTTTGCCCTGCTGGCCGATCTGCGGGCCATGGGCGAAACCAGCGCCCTCACCGATCGCAGCCGGCGGCCAGGCGCGCGCAAGCTGTTTGCCCGTGCGGCGGAAATCTACGCCGAGCGGTTTTCCGACCCGGATGCGCAAGTGAGGGCAAGTTTCTCGATTGTCTTGATGTCCGGCTGGACGCCCGACGCCTCGCAGCAAAAAACCGCTGAAACCGGGTTCGGCCGAGGTCTCGTTGAAAACTATGCTGGAATGTCCTGGGGAACGCTGAGCCGCGGCCGGCCGAAGCGATCAACTGCTTCCTGCTACACATAATGGTGCAACCCGGTTACGAAGCCAAAGATTTGAAGGAAGGCTGAAACTCTTGGCGTGGGTTGCGGGGTGTCAAGCGAAGTGAGGATTTGACCCGTTGGGCGAAACGAAGAACTGACCCCTCATTTTTTTGGGGTTTCGTTGGTGTCGAGGGTGGATGCGGTCTTATCATATAGCCGCTAACGACGCTTTTCGCGGAGCCGGTAGCTGTCACCGCAGATGGTGATAACTGTCGAATGATGAAGCAGGCGATCAAGGATCGCGATTGCCACCACGGGATCGCCAAACACGCTGCCCCATTCGCCCACCGAGCGATTGGAGGTGATCAGGATTGATCCCCGCTCATAACGCCGCGACACCAGCTGGAAGAACAGATGCGCGGCATTGGCTTCGAACGGGAGATAGCCGAGCTCGTCGATGATCAACAGTTTCGGCCGCGACAGGGTCGTCAGCTGCTTTTCGAGTGAACCGTCGTCATGGGCTTGGCCAGCATCGCCACGAGCGTGGCCGCCGTGACGAACTGGACGCATGGTTCTGCCGGATCGCCTCGCGCCCGAGAGCCACCGCCAGATGTGTCTTGCCCGTACCCGGAGGTCCAAGGAACAGGACCGTGTCGCCATGAGCAATCCAGCGGCAGGTCGCCAGCTCCCGGATTTGGCGCTGATCCAGCGACGGCTGCGCGTCGAAGTCGAAGCCGTCGAGTTCGCGCACAAACGGGAACTGCGCGATCTTGCCTGCCATGGAGATGCGCCGCTCGTCGCGCCTCGCGATCTCGCGCGTAACGAGGAAGGCCAAAGCCTCGCGCAAGGTCATTTGCGAACGCGCCGCTTCGTCCAGCAGCGTATCGAGCTGATCCCGGATCGCGGTCAGCTTCAGCCGGTCGAGCTGAGCCACCAACATCTCGTGATCGACCGCCGTCATCACCAGCTGCCTCCCACCAGTGCCTCATATTCGGCCAGTGGCCGCAACAGAGCGGAAGGCGCAACGATATCCGCCGATCGTACCGGCGCAGCAGCGCCGACCACGCCGGCAAGATGCGCGCGCTCGACAATCCATTGGCGACGTCCCCCGCACAAGGCATGATCCGCCACCACCTCGCCCGCATGACGCACGATAACGCGGCCGCCCAACACCACGACTTGGACGCTCTCCCCGATCAGCCGCCAGGGAACCGAGTAACTGTTCGTGTCCAGGTCGATTGCGCAGTCCGCCTGGACCTTGCGCACGAGATCCCGCAGCTGCCCAAACGGTGCCCGTCCGCCCAGAGGGCGAAGCGCCATGGCTTCTTCGGCAAAGCGCCCCGCAGGAGCCACGCCGGTCGTGCCATGCACACGCTGATCGGCAATCTCGCGTGTCCACCGGTCCAGATGCGCCTCGAACGCCGCCCAGTTCTCGAACCGGCGGCCGGCAATCGCATTGCGCTTGACATAGCCGACCCCGCGTTCGTCCTTCCCCTTCGTACGCGCCCGGTAGGGCGCACAAGCCCGCGGCGTAAATCCCCAGTAGCGGGCAAAGGTGTGCAGCCTCACATTGAAGCGCACCTCCCGCGTCGTCGCATCGTGATGTTCGACCAGCGCCTTCGGATTGTCGAACAGCACTTCCGTTGGAACCCCGCCGAAGCGAAGGAAGGCTCCTTCCATCCCCTCGAACCAGCCTGGCGCTCCCGAAGCGAGGGACGGATATGCAGCCGACGCGAGTAACCCAGCGTCGCCACAAACAGGTGCACCCGAACACGCTCGCCGCCGATCCACGCCCGCGTGTCGCCAAAGTCGATCTGCATCTGATGTCCCGGCGCCGTCTCAAACCGAACCGTCGCGCGCTTCTGCGCCCTCAACTCCCGACGCCAACCCTGCACCCGAAGCTCCACCGACCGAAGCCCTATAACGATCCCATGTTCGCTCTCCAGTTCCTGGCGCACCACATCGGCGTTGCCGCCATGGCGGAAGAAGCGCTCCCACAGCCAATCGTCCAGCCCGTCAAACGCGGTCCGCCGCACAGGCTTGCGAAACGGAAAAGTCCCGCCCTCGCGCAGATACCGACGCACCGTGTTGCGCGCGCATCCGAATTCCTTCGCAAGTCGCTTCGCTCCCCAGCCAAGCTCATGCAGCCGCAGCATCGCTGCCACTTCTTCAGGCTGAAGCATCTCCTCTCCCTGCATCGTTCTCGACAATGCAGGAATCGCCGAAATCTCAACCGTCATCCATAACCGAGGGGGTCAGTTCTTCATTTCGTCAGGGGGTCAGTTTCTCAATTCGGCCGACACGGGGAGCCAAGGGACGGAGCGTCTCCTGATGGATGCAACCGAACTGTAGGCGACCAGACGACATTCTGATGTGAATCGTGACGCCGGATATGACGCCCAGGGTAATTGATCAAGGCGGCACGGAAAGAGCACCCGAACGGGTCAAACAAGCACATCGCCGGCGCGGCATGCGCCTGATCAGCTCGCCCGCCGCTACGCCCATTAGGCGCTGCTGATCGACGAGTTCCGTCGTGCCGGTGTGGAGATCGTGTTCCTGAACCGCCCGATTGGTGGCACGGCAGAGGATGATCTTTTGCTCCAGGTTCAGGGCGTGATCGCCGAATATGAACGCGCCAAGATCCTTGAGCGCAGCCGTCGCGGT
>NZ_JAMYOA010000035.1:0-39409 GCF_040319515.1 Mesorhizobium sp. M0909 | reverse complement strand
CAAGCTCCTCGGCTCCTTGCTTCAGTGTCAGTATGTCTCGCTCATCACCTCAAGCCGCGCCAGATGGGGTCAGCTTGGCGCTTACAGTGGACACCCTCATCGCTGCGCCCGATCCAAAGACGCCCCGTGGTCGGCGCAAGGGACAAACTGAGGGGGTTCGCCCGCCCGAGGCAAAGCCGAAGGGGCGACGCATGATCCGCGTAAGGGGATCCGCGTCGATCCTGCACGTAGCGCAGCCGAAGGCGTAGCGGAGGAAGGACGGGGAGACCTTTTTTGCTTGCGAGGGAGAGAAGGCGGGGCCCTCTTTCCCTCTCTGAGGCAGACAAAGTCGGCCGCGATCGCGGCCGTCACTCTTTGAATAGAAAGCAGCCGTCGTCACCGGCTAGCGCCAGGACGGCTCCCGCGGTGAATGGCAAGAAGAGCTAGCGACTTACCATCACCAACTCGTATTACCCGAGCTGGCGCACTATGCTGATTGCGGGCCGTGCTGTAAACGGGCGATATCCCAATCTGGTGTATTGATGACGGCGTTCTGGCCGCGTTGGCTCCGTGCCGAAGGCATAGAGCGGTTTCGCGAAGCGACGCGCCCATATTCTGGCAGGCCCACTAGATTCGCGTCCAGTCAACCAATTCTGTTACATTGATTGGAACGAACACAGAAGATCAACGTCACTTTGGCAGGAGCAATGGCAGGACCTTTCGACGAATGGATTTCTCACCTCGGTTTACCGCAGATCGACGATCCATATATTGACAAGCCGGTCTATCGGAAAACCAGCTTCGGCGAACTGAGTTAAGCGCCGAAATCGAAAAAAAGATCAGCACCAGCCTTCGCAACGCTCGCGACCGACGGAAAATCCCGCGTTCAAAGCTAGCACCCATGCTTGGGCTCAGCGACTAGGTTTATAATCGTTACGAAAACGCGGTTTCACGGCTGACCGTCGGCCGACTACTCCACTTTTGCGAGGCGCTGAATATTTCACCGGTGGAGATCCTATACCCCGTCGTGCTGCATCTTTGCGGTGAAGACCAGGCCGAAGCGGAAACTCCCATGGCGATCGTTGAAAAGCTGGCGAATTTCGACGGGCTCACGGCTTCAAGCCATTCTGAGCTTTCTTCGTCACCTGAAGACGAAGGAGACTGATGAAGGCCGCAACGGCATCGGCCGGTATCTGGATCCCGTCTCGCCGGCGACGCACTGGTGGCCGTCGCGTCGCGACGGTGGGCATATACGAGCGTTGTTTTCCAATGCTGGTGTGGTGCAAGCTCGACAGGACTACGCAGCCATACGTGTGCGGATTTCTCTCAGATAAGGGATGGAATCGACCGCGCCGGTCTTCTCAACTGCGAGGGACGCCGCAGCACAAGCGAACCGGGTGGCCGCCTCTGGATCGCCGCAGCGCAAAAATTCAGCCAGAAAGGCACCATCAAAAGTGTCACCAGCAGCCGTCGCATCCACAAGTTGCGCTGAGTAAGCGGGTATCCGAATTCTCATATCGCCACCAGCTACAATTGCGCCTTCTTCGCCTAGGGTCAAAAGGACCGTTTTGACGCCGTGTCGAAGGAATTCGTCGCAAATGGCATCCGGATCCGATAGCCCGAGCAGGGCTTGTGCGTCCTCCATGCTCGGAAAGAGAAAGTCTATTTGTGGCAATGAAGCTGACAAGGTTTCCCACGCCGCTGCCGGCGTCCATAGACTGCGCCGCAGATTGGTATCAAAGGAAACCTTGGCACCTGCCGATCTGGCCATCTCCATCGCTGTAAACGAAGCGTCCCGGCAAGACTCGGAAATAGCCTGTGATATCCCGCTAAGATGAAGAAATGACACACCCGCGAACATGCCTGGTGCGAGATCACTGCTTGCCAGGCGGCTGGCAGCCGAGCCGGCGCGCCGATAGGAAAAGCTATGACCATCAGGACCATACTCTATGAAATAGATACCGGTTGGCGCGGCAGCATCACGGATGACATGCGTCGTTGCGATGCCTTCGTCGTGATACAGCGACCGGATACGCTCGCCCAGGCTGTCCTCCCCCAGGCGGGTTATCATCCCTGCTTTCGCGCCGGATCTGGCTGCGGCGACCGCGCAATTCGACACATCGCCGCCAATGCCCGGCTTGATCGTTCCGTCCCGCCGCCACGCCAACTCGAACAGGGGTTCACCCATGCAAACGATGTCAGCCTCTCCACCACCCATACCACACCTCATTGTCCGTCTTCGGTCGCCCTTCGGCTGGCGTTTAGGCCTCGGGTTCCCTCAGTTCCAGATATTCCATGCGGATGTTGACGACATCACGCGCACCGCGACTAGGTATCTTCTTAGTCAGAACCGAGATCAAAGATCCGGCCGGTCAGCCAATCTGGCCAATCGCGTTCGAAGAACGACCCAGCACTCTCGTCGAAGGAACGGATTGGACGTGTTGAAACCACCATTTCGACGCCGTCCAATCGGACAATGATCTGTTCACTCCGCTGGGCGTCGCGCTCCCTCCGGAAGCGATAGTCTTCCAGCGGGCCTGTCCTCGCGAGCGGAAGCGATTCACCTTCTCGATCGCATATTGCGCGGGAACCGCGGCTCCCTCCGCCTTGGCCAATGTAATGGTCCAAAGCGGTAAGCACCGCTTCGGAAGCTAGCGCCATTTGCCGCCATTGTATTGACCGCACCGCCTCAGCAGGTCGTTTGTACCTAATGCCATTTGCGCGAATGCTTACATTGAGGCTTCGAGCTTCTGCGAGGGCCTGGCTTACCCGCTCGCCGTCGCAGATCATACCGGCCGCATCGCTCATCCGCGCCTGGATCGTGGAACGCGCCGACTTGATCGTCAGCGAGCTGTCGGGGCGCATGATCGTGAAGAGCGCTGCGATGCCCGCTTGCGCAGCTCGGGCAATGTCGACCTTCGGCGCTACTTTTGCTTTGCCGCTGGCTGCAATGTGCTCGGCCGCTCGGGTGCCAAAGACCTGCCCGGCATTAAGCGCGGCTCCGCCGGGCCGCGTCACGCCGTGCGTACCAGCGGCCTCTCCGATCGCATAGCAGCCGGCAAGGCTACTGCGCCCCCAAACGTCCACCATGATGCCGCCGTTCATGTGCTGGTTGTTGACGGCGAACTCCAACGGTTCCTTGGTTATGTCTATCTTGTAGCGACGATAGAGTTCGATCGCGAGCGGGTTCATGTGCTTCAACCGCTCGATTGGCAAATGTTGACCCGCGCCGGCATTGCCGAGATAGGAACTCACGTCGTCGTCCAACCGTTCGAGGGAGAACGGCAGATCGCCGGGCATGGGCAGCGGATTCCGGTTGAAGTCCATGAACACGCGCCGCCCCGCTGCGGACTCGCGATAGATCGCAACATCTATGAGACTCGAGCTGAAATCGAGCATCCGCGTGGCATGAAAAGGCCATTGATATCCCTTGCGGAACAGGTTGGAGGCCATCTCCTGTGTGCTGCGATAATACTGGGCAAGGAAGGGGTGCTCATTGCCCTCCGCGTCAATCGAATAGACATGCGGAATTGCCTGGACATAGGTGCCGGACAGATTCCAGGGAAAACCCTCCCGGCGCGTGCCTATACCGAACTGGCTCTCCGTAAGGTTGACCAATTCGATACCAGCTTCGAGCGCAAGGCCGAGCGACCCGAAGCAGCCGTTGGGATAGACACTATCACGATAAAGTTCGCCGGGACCGCCCGCGGCAAGCACAAGGACCGAGCACTCGAACAGGGCAAGGCCGAAGGCGTTTGTTGTTGTTCGGTCGTTGGGGCGCATCGTAAGAATGCCGGCGACGTGCCGATCCGTCCCCTCCCCGCAGGTGAGGATTTTGGCAGCCGTAGTGTGGTTATAGAACGGAACATCAAGACGGATCGCCTCTTCGGCAAGCACCTTGACCATCAGACGTGACGTGCGTGGACCGCAACTGGTGGCACGACCCACCTCGTCGTGGTCGGTCTTGTATCTGAGAGTGCCGCCCAGCGCGTCCTGAGGCAGTGGAAGGCCAAGAAACTGTAGCGAGGCCATCATGCGAGACGAGCCCACGGCCTCCACATAGGCAATATCCTCATCCATCGCGCCACCGGCGCGTATTGCTCGCGCCATCGCCTTGTAGTTATCTCCCTGATCCGCACTGTTGGCCGTATGCAGCGTCTGCTTGTCAGAGCCGGAACAGGCCGACGTTCCACCCCAAGCGCTTTGACTGACGATAACCACCTCTTTCCCACGCCGCCTTAATTCCACCGCCGCACGCAGCCCCGCCGCACCGGAACCGACCACTACACAACAGCATCGATAGACCGGGACTTGAAGGTCGCCGTGGACCATTGTACCGGACGGAGCGGTCTCCGACCGTAGTCGCGGCATATCGACATCGGTCATGGCGTCGAGAATGTGCTGCGGGACGTCAATCGTCATAAGACTGCTAAGATCCTTGTGTCATCAGGGAGCGCATTTTTGCCAGTGATTCATCACCATGAAATGCCAACCGGATGTGTCAGCACGAATTTGGCCGATCACTGCGTGCATGCGCGGGATATCTTGGCCGACCAGAACAGCCGGAAATCGTAACATTCGCCCCATTTCCCTGCTCACTTCGTGGCGGCGGATCATGAGTGCACCTATTGAATGTTGGTGCGTGCGCGGGGGCGCGCGTCGTTGCGTTCATGCTCGAAAAGAGCCGGCGGAAGCGGGGCACGATTGCGTATTATGTCGGATCCCTTCTCGCCCACCATGATCGTCGGAGCATTGGTGTTGCAGGACGGCACCCGCGGCATGACTGAGGAGTCGCAAACGCGTAATCCCTCCAACCCATGGACCTTGAGATCGAGCCCGACGACGGCCATGGAATCGAAACCCATCTTGCACGTGCCGACCGGGTGGTGATCGGTCTTGGCATTGGCGCACCCGTAAATGAACAAGTCTTCGTCCGTCACGGCCTTTGGTCCAGGCAGGCGCTCGGCCATCACGAAAGGTTCCAGGGCGGCCTGCTGCATGATCTCCCGGGCGATCTTCAGGCCCTCAATCGACATTTTCCGGTCGTGCGGGTCTTCCCAATAGTTGGGGTCGATCAGCGGGGCCGCCGAAGGATCGGCGGAAGAAAGTCTAACCGTGCCGCGAGAGCGCGGGTGCAGATAGGCGGAGTTCAGCGTCACACCGGCGCTCTTCAGCCGCTCGACTCCCGCCTCGATCCCGGAGCCCAGGCCGAGGTGGAACTGGACGTCGGGCGAGCGGGCCTCGGGGTCCGCATACCAAAAACCACCCGTCTCGAAGAGCGAGGAGGCGACCGGACCAGTGCGGAAGAGTACGTACTGGATACCGGCCCAGAGGGTGCGGTGCAGCTTCGCCACGTTGTCATAGGTGTGGTCGCCGGTGCATTCGCAAATGACGAACAGGTCGAGATGGTCCTGCATGTTCGAGCCAACCCCCGGTAGGTCGTGTTTCACCTGAACTCCGACAGATTTAAGATGATCGATCGGGCCGATGCCCGACTGCAGGAGTAACTTAGGCGACCCTATGGCGCCGGAGGAGACGAGTACTTCGCGTTCCGCCCGGATCGCTTCGATGCCCTTCGCAGTCACGACCTCCACGCCCACGGCGCGGGTGCCTTCCAGCACGATGCGGGCGACGCGAGCGCCGGTGCGGATCGAAAGGTTTCTCCGACCCTTGATCGGCGACAGATAGGCCATTGAGGCGGAGGAGCGACGGCGATTGCGTTGCGTAAGCTGGTAGAAGCCGACGCCGGCCTGCTGGCGACCGTTGAAGTCGTGGTTGTAGGGAATGCCGAGTTCCTGGCCGGCGCGGATATACGCGTCGCAGATCGGGAGATTCGAGACTGGCATGGAGACGCCGAGCGGCCCGCCATAGGAATGGTAGTCGTCGGCAAAACGCTGGTTGTCCTCAGCGCGCTTAAAATAGGGCAGGATTTCCCGATAGCTCCAGCCTTCGCAGCCGTCGTCTGTAGCCCAGAGATCGTAGTCGGCTGCATTGCCGCGCGTATAGAGCTGTGCATTGATTGAAGAACCTCCGCCGATCACCTTCGCCTGCGTATAGCGCAGCACTTGGCCTTTCATGTGCTTCTGCGGCACGGTTTCCCAGGCCCAACTCGCCACGCCCTTGGTCATCTTGGCGAAGCCCGCCGGCATGTGGAACAGCGGGTTCCAATCTCCGCCGCCAGCCTCCAGCAACAACACGCGCACGGCCGGATCTTCAGAAAGCCGGTTCGCGAGCACGCAGCCGGCAGGCCCGGCTCCGGTGATGATGTAGTCGAAGCCCATTCTGTTGCTCCCTTCAGAGGCGTGGAATTGAAGAGCCCCCGTCGGCTTCGATGATCGTTCCCGTCGCAAAACCCAAATCGCCGGAAGCGAGTGCCGTGCAGATTTTGCCGAGGTCTGCTGCTTCTTCCCCCCGCTCGATGCCGGGCCGCACCTCAAATACTGATACTCCCGTATCCATGATATGAAATGCCACCCCCTGGTAGAATGCCGCCAGCTCGGCCTTGCTGATGCAATAGTCCGCGCGTTCGGGCGAACTTACCTCGGGTGAGACCGACGTGATGTTGATGATGGACCTGGGTACATCCGCCGCGCTCCTCACGAGCATTGCCTTGACCACAGCAAGCGTAAAGAACACCGTTCCCCTTAGGTCCATCGCGATCGTCTTATCGAAGTCCGCCGGCACCAGGTCGAGGAAGTCACCTGGTACGACTGCCATGGAGCCATTGCTAACAAGGCAATCGACACGACCAAATCGCGAAAGGACGCCCGTTACCGTTTCTTCATGTCGGGAAACATCAGCGATATCGGACTGCAGATAGGCGGCTGCCACGCCATAGGATTCTAGTTTTGCGACAGCATCCTGCCCGTTGTCGGGACTCGCGACCCCAGTGATCGCCACATTGTATCCCGCTTTTGCAAAGGCGGTCGCAATTCCGAGATCGATGCCGTGGCTGCCAGTGACGATGGCGACGGGTCGTGTGGTCGTCTTCATTCGGCGAGGTCCCGGTCGGTGCGTTGGCCAGGCCAATTTTCCTGTCGCGGCATCCACCAATTGGTGCGGCCTCCGATGTGCATGTTGAGTGTTTTTGTTTCGGTGTAGTCCTCGACCGCGCGGCGTCCGAGTTCGCGACCGAGCCCGGATTGCTTGTAGCCACCGAACGGGAGCTCGGAGGCGCCATCCATGAAGGTGTTCATCCACACCGTTCCTACCCGCAAGCTGCGCCCGAATGTCAGGCACGTATCGAAATCGCGGCTCCACACACTGGCGGAAAGGCCGTAATCGATGGAATTGGCGATCTCGACGGCTTCCGCCGCCGTTTCAAAGGTGAGAACTGAAAGTACGGGGCCGAAGACCTCCTCACGTGCGATTTCCATATCCGGCATGACCGCCTCGAGGATTGTCGGCGACATAAAATGCCCCATCCCGAGATCGAGTTGATCGCCCCCGTGAACAACCTTCGCGCCGCTATTCTTTGCACTGGCGACGTAGCCCGCGATCTTCTCCAAATGCTGAGGCGTAATGATCGCGCCGACCTGCGTCGCTGGGTCCAGCGGATCGCCAACCTTCACGTATTTCGCAAGCTCTGCAACACGCTTGACCACATCCGACGCGATGCTCTTATGGAGGATTAGCCGCGAGCCGGCGTTGCAGCATTCGCCCGCATTGAAATAAGCGCCGAAGACGGCGGCGTCGATGAAGGAGTCGAGGTCCGCATCCGGGAATACGATCTGCGGATTCTTGCCGCCGAGTTCCAATGAAACCTTTTTGAGGGTCTGCGCTGCATTCGTCATGGTGAGCTTTCCGACGCCGGTCGAGCCGGTGAACGAAACTATGTCGACCGCAGGATGGGACGTCATGATCGCGCCGACTTCGGGACCCGTGCCGGTGACGATGTTCACGACGCTGTCCGGGACGCCCGCTTCCTCAAGGATCTCGCCGAGAACGAGCGTCGAACCCGATGTCAGCTCTGAGGGCTTAACGACGCATGTACAGCCGGCGGCGAGCGCAAAGGGCAGTTTCTGGCTTAGGATCAGGAATGGAAAGTTCCACGGCGTTATGATGGACACGACGCCGATCCCCTCGCGCAGAACGACGCCTAGTGTGTTCTGCCCAAGCGAATTGTAGCTCTCGCCGTGCAGGTCGCGGGCAAGCGCAGCGGCATAGCGCCAGATGTCGACAGCGCCGGCGATCTCGCCGCGCACCTGAGTTATTGGCTTGCCGCCCTCGATGCAGTCGAGATAGGCGAGGTCTTCGGCGCGGGCCTCGATGAGATCGGCGGCCTTCAGCAGAACCCGCGAGCGCTGCGACGCCGTCGTGTGCGGCCACCGGCCGTGGTCGAATGCCTTTCGCGCCGAGGCGATGGCGCGCTCGGCATCCATCCTTGTCGCCGCCTGGTAGCGGCTTACGACGATGCCGTGGCTCGGCGCGTTCCGGTCGATCGTCCGGCCTTCTACGCCGGCCGTCCATCTGCCGTCGATCAGCATCTCGAAGCCGCGCACGGGCGCGTCGGCAAGCGCTGTTGGCCTGATCTCTAACGTCATCACCATTCTCCCTTGAAGACCGCCGCGCGCTTCTGCGAGAAGGCGGCGACGCCTTCCTTGAGATCCCCAGTCTTGGCGGCCAGAATCGAGCCGAGCGCTTCGACCGCCGAACCATTGTCCTCGCCATTCGCGACGGCGATCATTAGCTTCGATATCTCGACGGCCGCCGGTCCCCGCGTCGCGACCCGCGCCGCGTAGGCCTTCGCCTCGATGACGGCAGCGCCGCTGTCCACGACGGCGTCGACCAGTCCGTACTTGAGGGCTTCCTCGGCGGAGAACGTCTCACCTCCCAGGACCATGCGGCGAACGATCTGCGCGCCGAAGCGCCTCACTAGGCGCTGCGTGCCCGACCATCCCGGTATCATGCCGAGCCCGGTCTCCGGCAGGCCGATGCGGATATGTTGTTCCGCGATGCGGAAGTCGGCTGCGGCCGCGAGTTCCAGGCCGCCGCCGAGCGCGTGGCCGTTGAGTGCGGCGATCACCGGCATGCGCAGGGTCGCCAGACGCTCGAAGACGCGATGGCCGAAGCGGACCCAGGCATGGCCGAACTCGTTCGCCTGCATGGCGCCCCAAGCTTTGATGTCGCCACCGGCGCTGAAGGCTCTGCCTTCGCCGGTAAGCACCACCGCGCGGACATCGGTCATCGCCTCGACCTCGTCGCAGATGGCGGCCAATGCCTTCAGCATGTCAATATCGAAGGCGTTGAGCTTCTCGGGTCGAGCGATCGTGACGGATGCGACCGCGCCTTCGGCGGCAAGCCTCATGTGCGCGTCAGCCATTACATGCCCCCGCCAAGCTACGGGCCGGCTTCACGGCAAGCGACAGGCCGATCGGCCTGTCGACGAAGAGCGCGCCGTCCATGACTTTTAGGGTGTCGGACACGATCAGCGGAAACTCCGACTGTTCAAGAATGCCGGTGTTGAGATCGATGCCCGGCGCAATTTCAGTCAGCACGACGCCGTCCGGCGTCAGTCTCATCACGCCGCGCTCGGTGACATAGGTGATATCCTGGCGCTGGTCGATGGCTCGCCTGCCCGAAAAGGTGACGTGCTCGACCTCTTTGACGAGCTTCCTAAGCTTGCCCTCCTTCTCTACAACGACCTTGCCGTCCTCGACAGCGAGCTTGGCGCCGGCATTGAACATGCCGGAGAAGACGATCTTCCTCGCCCTTGCCGTAATGTCGACGAAGCCGCCGGCGCCCGCCGTGATATGAGGGCGGAACGAGAGCTTTGACACGTTGACGGAGCCGTCGCGGCCTATCTCTAGGAATGACAGCAGCGAGGCGTCGAAACCTGCCCCTTGGAAATATGTAAACTGGTAGGGCGAGGGCATGAAGGCGTCGGCATTCGCGGCGCAGCCAAAGGCGAAGTCAAGCAGCGGCACGCCCCCGACCGCCCCCTGTTCGATGACCCAAGTGACCGCGCCGTGCAGCCCTTCCTCCAGGAGAATGCGTGGGACGTTGGCCGAAATCCCGAAGCCGAGATTGACGGCGCTGCCCGCCTCGAGTTCCTGCGCGACGCGCCGCGCGATTATCTTCTGGATGTTGAACTCCGGCACGCGAAAACTTTCGAGCGGCCGAAAAATCTCACCCGAGATTGCAGGGTCGTAGAGCGTCTGCGTTGTCTGTTTCTGGTCGGGATCGACGACGACGTAGTCGACGAGAATTCCGGGCACTCGCACGTCATGCGGCCTCATCGATCCGTCCTTGGTGATGCGCTTCACCTGCGCGATGACGATGCCGCCATTGTTGTGGGCCGCGAGCGCTTGGTCGAGGCCGCCGAGATACGCGCCTTCGTGTTCGTAGGTCAAATTGCCGCGCTCGTCCGCCGTCGTGGCACGGATGATCGCTACCTGCGGCGCGATTGCCTCGAAGTAGAGGTACTCCTCACCGTAGAATTGGATTTTGCTCACCACGGGCCGGGCTTCCGCGGCCGCATTCATCGCGCAGCCCTGGCGGTTCGGGTCGGCGAAGGTGTCGAGCCCGATCTTGGTGATAACGCCCGGGCGCTTCGCGGCCGCTTCGCGGTGCATGTCGAAGAGCACTCCGGAAGGGATGTTGTACGCCGCCACGTCGTTGCTTGCGATCATTTGCCAAATGAGGGGCGGCTCGGCGGTGGAAGGACCTGAAGGGTAGGAGCCGCCGATGATGGTCTTCAAGAGGCCTTTTTGGGCTATGTAATCGACGCCGTTGATGCCGCTCATGTCGCCCGCGGCAATCGGGTGGAGCGTGGTCAGGTCGCGCGGATGCCCGGCGGCCTCGAAGCGTTCGCCGATCGCCTTCAGCATCAGGTCCGGGCAACCGAGCCCGCTCGAGGACGAGACCGACACGACAGCGCCATCCGGAATGAGGGCGGCGGCTTGGGCGGGGGTGATGTGCTTGCTCATTGCGGGATGCTCAAAGTCCTGGTTCGACGCGCATATGTCTTGGCGCGCCCAACACTGGAACTGACGACTGATACGACCTGCCTCGGCTTCCCCGCATACCAGTGACCCACTCGCGCGCGATCATGCTCGCACCGATCAATGCCCATCGAACCGTCATCCTAACTTCCCCTCTGGTTTGCTCTGGCCAGTTCCACAACTCTGGCGGACGACCAGCCTGACCGCCGCAATGATGTTCTCCGCATCTGCTTTTCCCGCATTGATCTGCTTCAGAAGGAGGTGTGCGGCGCGCCTGCCCATAGCTTGCGGATCGACCGAGATCGTCGTCAGGGCCGGAACCGCCGTTTTCGCCTCGATAACGTCGTCGAAACCTACCACCGCGAAGTCCCGCCCCGGTTCCATGCGCCGAGCGCGCAATCCATCACACACGCCAAACGCCACCGCGTCATTGAAGCAGACGGCCCCGGTCGGTCGATCGCTGATGGTCATCGCACGTCCGATGGCTTCCACGCCACCTGCTCTCGAGGGAATGGACGGAACAACTAACTCCTCATCGAACTTAAGACCACTTTCGTCCATCGCTTTGCGGTAACCAGACCGTCGCTCGGCAAACACAGCCGTATCTGGAAAGCCTCCCAAAAAAGCGATCCGGCTATGCCCTAGCGACACCAAATGCTTGACCGCCATCGCCACGCCGCCAACGTTATCAGACACAATCGACGACATTCTCGCGCCGGGCAGGCTGCGGACTACCACAACCACCGGGATCCCTGACGCCACGAGCGGCTTGAAGTCTGCTGCATCGGTGGCGCGGGCCGGCGAAACGATAAGCCCCGAAATTCCATGCTCACGCATCGAGGCAACCACCTCTCGCTGCCGGTCGGTATTTTCACTCGTATTTGAGAGGAACTGGACGAAGCCCGCCGACTGGACGACCGTGTCGACCCCTACGGCCAACTCTGCAAAGAAGCTGTTTGTAAGATCGTTCACCACGACACCGATGATGCCCGATCTGGCGCTCGCCTGTCGAAGGTTTGCGGCACCCCGGTTGTAGACATACCCCAACTCGCGCATTGTCGCGTTGACCTTGGAACGCGTCGCTTCCTTCACCAGAGGCGAGCCCTGCAAGACCAACGAAACCGTGGACTTGGAAACGCCTGCGGCTTTGGCGATGTCGATGACAGTCAGTCTCGCCTTTGACATCGCAACCTCGGTCTTCTCAAATTAGGCTTCAAACAATTGGAACGTTCCTAGCTTGTCAAGCGGAATTTTATCTAATGGGAGCGCCTGTCACCCGCCGCTTTTGTCATTGCGCCCCCGATCGTGTGCCATAAAGCCCCATATTTGCAGTCCTTTGGGTAGATCTGGCTTGAAGCGGTGCAGATCTGGGCTCGATGGGCAAGGGAAAATAGTTGTTGCAATTTAGAACGTTCCAATTTATTGAGTTAATCCGTGCGATCACGCCGGTCACGCGCGGCGTCCACAAACACCGGAGCGGTGTCGATCCATCGCTTGATCGTAGTCGGTGGAGGAGGTGGTCCATTCGAAGCCGGCACGGCCGGCGGCGAGGATATCAAGCCAAACAAACTGAACAGGGAGTGAATGGATGATACGCAACGTCATGAAGTCGGCCGTCCTCGCAGCGGCCACAGCGATGTTCGCCGCGGGTTCGGCCAACGCGGAGCAGGTCGTGCTAAAATTCTGGGACAACCAGCGGGCCGAATCCGATTTCAATCAGAATCAGCAGAACGCCTTGAAGCGCTTCGAGAAGGAAAACCCCGAAATCAAAGTAGAGCTTACCACAATACCATATTCGGAGTACCAACAGCGGTTGTTGACGGCGGTACAGGGCGGTAATGCGCCTGATGTAGCCACCCTGGATCAAATCTGGATGGGCGCCTTTGCTCAAGCCGGCGCAATTACGGCTCTCGACGACCAAGTCAAGACTTCCGGTCTTACGGGCGACACTTTCTTCAAAGGAGCCTGGGACTCGAACGTTTCTGACGGCAAGCTCTGGGGAATCCCCATCAACGTGGACGTTTGGTCCTTCACCTACTACAACAAGGCACTCCTCAAAGAGGCTGGCGTTGATCCTGCCTCGCTAAAGACCTTTGAGGGATTGAAGGCAGCGGCGCCGAAGCTTACGGACAAGTCCAAGGGCCGCTACGGCATTGGCTTGTTCGGCCACAAGGGGGAAGACACGGTCGTCGTTCTCGATACTTTCATCTTCTCCAATGGCGGTAAAGTCTTGGATGAGAAGGGCAAATGCGCGCTCACCAGCCCTGAAGCGGTCGGGGCATTGAGTTACCTGCAGTCACTGGTGCCATATGCGCCGCAGGGCATCATGAACGCCAGTTCCGCAACGATGCGCGAACTTTTTCTAAACGGATCTCTTGCAACGGAGTTCTGGCCCGCGCTGGAGCAGCCGACTCTGCAGAAGTCCAAACTTGACTGGGATTTCGTTGTAGGGAATGCGCCCGAAGGTAAGACGGCGATTGGCACGTATGGTGGGTGGAACCTTGCCATCTTTGAAGCTTCCCAGCACAAGGAAGCCGCTTGGAAACTCATCCAGTTCCTAACCCGCGAAGACGTGAACGGCGATGTTGTCGAACTTGTCCCGGCAAACATGAAGGCCGCAAAAAGCTTTTTGGCGGCAAACCGCAAAGGTGCGGATCTCATCATCCCTCATCTCGAGAATGCCTCACCCCGGCCGTTGTCACCTCGCTATCTCGAAGTCGCCGACATCGAGGTGACTCTAGCGCAGGATGTATTTTCCGGAATGGATCCGCAGAAGGCAGCCGGCAAGGCCTGCACTGCTATCGACGCCCTTAACTAGTCACCAGGACTAAGCCGGGCTCGGGCTTTGCCCCGAGCCCGGCCCTCTCTATCGGGAAATGACACAATGTCCCATCGTGAACGCTGGATGGCCTGGATTTTCGTAGCTCCGGCGCTGCTGCTGGTCGGCGCACTTATGTATTACCCGATGATCGGCACCATAATTGAAAGCCTTTATTCGACCTCCTTCATCAACCCGGTGCCGAAGTTCCAGGGGCTTGCAGCGTATTACAAGATCTTGGCCGATCCGATCTTCGGTCAAGTAGTGTGGAACTCCCTCATTTGGACTGTCTTTGTGGTAGCACTGCAGAATGTGTTCGGCTTGCTGGTCGCACTGCTGCTCAATCAGCAGATGCCTGGCCAGGGACTTATGCGGTCGTTGGTGCTTTTGCCTTGGGTCCTCCCCGGCGTAGTGGCCGCCATCCTTTGGCGATTCATGTATGACCCGCAACTCGGTTTGGTGAACTCGTTACTTATTAGCCTGGGACTGATCGACCACGGTACCGCTTGGCTGGCGGAAACGTCGACAGCCATGGGCTCGATCATTATGGCGGCCGTATGGAAAGGGTTCCCCTTCTCGGCGATCGTCTACTTAGCGGCCCTGCAGACGGTCGACCAAGAGCAGGTCGAGGCCGCCAAGATAGACGGAGCGGGAGCGACTAGGCGCCTGTTTGACGTTGTGCTCCCCGGAATCAAAGACGTGATCGCCATCAATCTCCTCCTTACCACTATCCTCACTTTCAATTACTTCGACATAATCTGGGTGATGACAAACGGTGGCCCACAGAATGCCACAGCCATCTTCCCAACCCAGATCTACGAACTCGGTTTCGGACAATTTCGCTTTGGCGAAGCCGCTGTATATGGCGTTTTTTCAATCTTGGTCCTGGCGCTGCTGATAATGGTCTATTTCGGCGTTTTGTCGCGCGGCCGGCATAGGGGGAAGGCGTCATGAAAACCCGTTCCCACAGGAGCCGCCAAGCCGCACTGCTGGCCCTCAACGTCGTATTGGCGCTGATAATCCTGGTGCCCTTCTTTTGGATGGTTTCAGTGTCGTTGAAGCCGGCGGCCGAGCCTTTTTCCATTCCCGCCAGGCTGTGGCCGGAGAACCCGACCTTCGACAACTACGTCACTGCATTCCGGCCGGAGTTCCGAACCTATTTTATGAATTCGGTCATCGTTTCACTGTCCACCGTCATCATCACCGTTTCGTTAGCCCTGCTGGCCGCCTATGCATTTACGCGCACCCACGTCCGCCTACTTATCATCGCCATGACGCTGGTGATCGTCACGCAGATGTTCCCGGCCAGCGCCATCATCATCCCGATCTACAAGATGATGAAGGGGGCCAACCTACTCAACACATATACGTCGTTGATCCTCGCCTACGTCACCGTAACCTTGCCGGTGGCGATCTGGATGCTGCGTGGCTTCATGGCCAATTTGCCGCTGACACTCGAAGAAGCGGCGGCGATCGATGGGGCCGGGCCGTTCAGAACTTTTTTCGAGATAATCGTGCCGCTTTGCCGGCCGGGGATAGTCGCCACTGCAGTCTTTGTGCTTATCGTCACCTGGCAGGAGTTCCTCTTTGCGCTCTCCTTTACCTCGACCAAGGAGATGCGCACGCTGCCAGTTGGAGTGAATGACTTTATCGGCCAGTACGGCATCCGCTACGGAGAGCTCATGGCCTCATCCGTGATGATCTCCATGCCGGTGGTCGCTGTCTTCTTCTTTCTGCAACGACAGTTCGTAGCAGGCCTGACGGCCGGCGCGGTGAAGGGCTGACGTGTCGGATATCATGCTCTTGGATATTCCTGAGCCCAGCATCGCGTTGCTGACGTGGGACTGGCTGGAGAAGCTGAACGTAGTGCCCTCTGATCCAGACGTGCATGTGCATATTCTCACCGGTACTGACGTTGGCGCCTTAGCACTTGGCACCGACGTCGCCGGCTACATGGGCCGACCTGAGCGGGAGTTCATGGAGTTTCAGTTTGCTCGATGCGGGCTGAACGACCGTCGGAGGCGTTCCCAAAACCGACCATCGCCGTCAACGATTTATCGTGACAAATACTCCACAGCTATGACTGCTGTCCGTAGCATCGTCCACGAAGGGATATGATCTTGGCCTCCGTAACGTTGTCATCCGTATCTAAATTTTGGGGCTCCTTTGTCGCCGTGGAAAAGATCTCGCTCGCCATGGCCGATGGCGAGTTCATCGTGTTGCTCGGGCCCTCTGGCTGTGGCAAGTCCACCACAATGCGCATGATCGCCGGGCTCGACGACCCGAGCGCTGGCGAGATTCGCATAGGCGATCGTGTGGTCAACGATTTGCCCCCGGGTAAACGCGATCTCGCCATGGTGTTCCAGAACTATGGCCTCTATCCGCATATGACCGTGGCGGACAATATTGGTTATCCGCTCAAAGTCGCAGGTGTGAACCGTGAGGAACGCGAGCGCCAGGTACGCGCCGCCGCCGAGCGCGTCGAACTCGGCGGGCTTCTAGAGCGCAAACCCGGTCAACTGTCCGGCGGGCAAAGACAGCGCGTGGCGCTCGGTCGTGCCATCGTACGCACGCCCAAACTGTTTTTGATGGACGAACCTCTGTCCAATCTCGACGCCAAGCTGCGCGTCTATATGCGCGCGGAATTGAAGCACCTGCAGCGCGACCTCGGTACCACTACGATCTATGTGACGCACGACCAGGTCGAAGCGATGACGCTGGCTGACCGTGTCGCCGTGATGGCGAACGGCAAACTACAGCAGGTCGGCACACCCCTCGACATCTACAACACGCCGGCAAACGTCTTTGTTGCCGGCTTCCTCGGCAATCCACCCATGAACCTGCTTCCGATAGCAATTGCCGACGGACGGGTGCAGGACTCCGAGTTGACGCTTGCGGCTCCGGCCGGCGTGAACGGCGCGATCACCGTCGGCCAGCGACCCGAAGATATGCGGCTCAGCGAAACAGACGCGGGTAATATGGCCGGCGAGGTTTATACCACCGAACTATTGGGCGACAGCACGCTGGTCACCGTAAAGGTCGGCAAAAACTTGGTCGCCGTGAAGACCGACAAAAATACCAAGGTGCACATGGGAGAAAACGTCGGCATCCGCTTCGATCCGAAACATCTGCATTTCTTCGACACGACCAGCGGCACGCGGGTCGCGTTCGACGCAAGTAGGTGAGGCTAGTCAATATCTCATGCAGCGTGACACCTACAAAGTTGAATTCACAGTCGAGCCTTGAGGTAAGATAATGAACGCCGAATTGCGTTGGGGGATTCTAGCGACCGGCTGGATTGCTGATCTCTTTGTCCAGGATTTGCAGCTTGCCGGTCATCGTGTCTCGGCTGTCGGCTCTCGAACACAGGCAGGAGCCGACAAGTTCGCCAACCGTTTCAGTATTCCCAACGCGCACGCCAGCTACAAGGACCTTTTGTCGGACCCGGAGGTCGATATTATCTATGTGGCTACACCCCATCCGATGCACGCCGACAACGCGCTTAAGGCGCTGACCGCCGGCAAGCACGTGCTTATCGAAAAGCCATTCACGATCAATGCACGGGAAGCGCGCAATGTCGTTGATTTCGCCTCTGCGAAAAACCTGGTCGTGATGGAGGCGATGTGGACGCGCTTCCTTCCTCATATGGTGCGCATCCGGGAGATCATCGCATCAGGAGTGCTTGGAAAGATCTATTCGGTGATCGCCGATCATACTCGTGACCTTCCTGGCGATCCCAATCATCGGCTCAACGCTCTGGAACTCGGCGGAGGCGCCCTGCTTGATCTCGCCATTTACCCCATTTCGTTCGCCTTTGACGTGCTCGGAGAGCCTGAACACATCGTTTCGATGGCTCGGATTGAGGAGACAGGAGTGGACGCTGAGGTAGCAACTATCTTCCAACACGCCGGCGGGGCTTTGTCTACCACCATCTCCAGTCTCGACAACACCGGACCCAATGTTGCATCGATCCTCGGCACCGAGGGGAGAGTTGAGATTGCATCTACCTGGTATTCGCCAACTTCATTTCGCCACATTGACAAGAATGACAGGGTGATAGAAGAGTATTCGTCGTCGGTAGCAGGACGTGGCATGCAATATGAAGCTGCCGAAATGGAGAGGCTTGTGACGGCCGGAAAATTGTCCGGTGAGATCATGCCTGCTAACGAGACCGTGTCGATAATGCAATCACTTGATACGATCAGGGCGCAAATCGCACTGCGCTATCCGAACGAATAGAGCATTTTAGTTGATTTCGGTCGAGAAGTGCTGGAGCGGATGCCGCGACGACGGCCGCGGACCGCACCTTGGCTTGGGCTGGTAGACCTCCGGCGGCTTTATTACTTGATTACTTGAGCAAGCCCTTGATCCTAAAGTCAGGGTCTATCAGCGAGCTGGCCGCAACCACAGTTCCGCGCTCGATGAGCTTCTCGAGAACACTCATGTTCCTCGCGACCGTGTTCCCCTGTCCTATTGCGGCGGCCGCTGAGACCCGGGCATCTTGATCGCACTGAAAGACGATGCGGACCCCACCGGAGGCTGCGCGGTGATGTATATCCCGGGTTAGATCGAACTGCCCTGCGACCTGCAGAGTCAGATCGAACTGATCCGACCAAAACCACGGGACTTTCTGGTACTCTCCACTGGCACCGAGCATGGCTGCTGCGGCATGGGCACCCTGGTCCTGTGCGGCCTTCCAGCTTTCAAGTCGCATACGGGCTCCTCGCCACTCGAAATTGCAGCAGTCGCCTGCGGCGAAGATATTGGGTTCGGAGGTTCGGAATGCGCTGTCGACAACAATCCCGTTATCCACGAACAGACCGGCCTTTTCGGCGAGCTCGGTATTAGGGATCGCCCCGACGCCAGCGATAACGGCGTCGAACTCCAGTTCAATCCCGTTGGCCAGCACAATGCGGTTCGTTCCAGCCTCGGTGACGACAGTACCAGTCAGAATCTTGACCCCTGCGGTTTCGTGCCGCGCGTGAACGATTTGGGCGATCGCCCCGGGCACGGCGCGTCCGAGAATGCGCGGTGCGGTCTCGATCACCGTAACCTCGGCACCTGCCTGCCGCGCAGTCGCGGCGAGTTCAAGGCCAATGAATCCGCCACCAATGACCCCGATGCGCGCATTGCTGCTGAACTCCAGCATAATGCGCCGCGCCTGCACATCGGTTCGTAGTGTGAGACAGCCTTCAAGGCCAGGAAACAATCTGGCACGGGCTCCCGTCGCAAGGAGCAACTGATCATAGGTCAAGAGCGTGCCATCGGCGAGGTGAATCTCCCGCCTCTCAGGCACCAGAGACTCGACCAGCGCACCACGTCGGAGTTCGATCCCTGCTCCGGGATAGGCATCTTCGGCACGAATGGCCTTGGGATTGGCTAGCATCGTCTTGGATAACGGCGGTCGTTCATATGGCAGAGCTTTCTCTGCAGTCAGCAACGTTACCGACCCTTGAAAACCAAGTTCCCGCAACGTGAATGCGGCGCGGACACCGCATTCTCCGGCGCCGACAATAGCTATCTCTGCCATGCGGTCCTTCACTTCAGCTCTTGAGAACGACTTTGTTGTCTGGCGCAAACTGTTCGTGCAATGGAACCAGAGCAGCGCCAATCGCGCGGGCGTTAAACCCGATCGAGCCCACACGGAACTCAGGAATGATGATGCCCTCCAGATCGTAGCCTGCCACTCGTTCCCGGACGCTCACGATGAGACGATCGAGGAGAGGTCGCAAGAGGACGCCGTCAACAACGACACTATCGGCTTCGATGAAGCTCGTGCCAGAGATGGCCGCAAAAGCAAGTGCATCCGCCGCCAGATCGCACCACTCATCGAAACAGGCAAGTGCCGGTTCATCAAGCTTGGCGACGGATCCACCATCTTCACGGAACGTCTTCATTGGCAATTTGTGCTGCGCCGCAAGGACCTCCAACCGATTGAGGGAGGCGGCTTGACTCAACCGCGCGGGCGCTGGACTCCTATTGTGCGATCCAAGTTTAAGAGGGATTGCACCCACCGCGCCCGCGTTGCCGGTGTGGCCGGTAATTAGATTGCCCTCCAAAACAACACTGCCGCCAATCAAGGTGCTGATGTAGAAGTATACGATTGACCGATTCCGGTTCTCTCTCCGGAAATCAATCTCAGCCAAGCAAGCAGCGTCAGCGTCATTGAGCACCACGGCGCTCAAGCCGGAGGTTTCTTCGACCCTGGCGACCATGTCGGCCTCCCGCCAGCGTGGGGATGCACCGCCAGGATCACCGATGACGGCTATGCCAGACTCGATCGCCGTTGGAGCAGCAATACCTACGCCCACGAGTCTGGATTTCTGGACGCGGCTCAAATCATCCTTCAGGCTGTCGAACGCTGTTCCCATCAGGCCCGAGACGACGTCCGCGTCGAGGGCATCGTAGGCAAAGCTTTTCTTAGCAATCACCCGGCGGTCGAACGATAGAGCCAGCAGATCCAAGGAGCGGCGGCCAATCTTGACCCCGATCGAAATCGCTCCATCCGGTGCAATCTCGATCGGAGTAGAAGGCTGACCAATCCGGCCGCGGATTACGTCCTTCTTCCGCAGGTATCCTTCCTTGAGGAGGCGATTTACGATAATCGTGACCGTTTGCGAGGACAAATGTGTAATGCGCGCGATCTCGGCCTTGGAAAGCGCGCCAGCCTCCTGGATCAGACTAAGGATTAAGCGCTCATTGTAGTGTTTGACACCTATCTGGTTGCCGCCACGGTGCGTCGCGTTGCCTACGAATGCGTTGAAGGTGCTGTCGACTGACATTAGATACAGCTCGCGTTTTCAGGGGCGTTCAGATCGGAAACGCCGGTTATCATGGCGCCCTTCTCGTTACTGCTGGCCGGTCTTGACGTCCAGAACGCCCGCGATGCCATCGCGCCAGTGCCCGCCGCGTCTGATATCCAATTGAGGCTCCCTTTGAGCGCGTGAATGCGGTCGTAGTGCTTCGTCTTCCACCCGTCAGCTTGCCGTAGGATCGACGGCCGAAATCTGGCACGATTTTTTTTGTAAATCAAGCGGATTTAGTTATTGACCATTTGTTGGAATATTGGCATGTTGTAGGCCGATCGGGCCTTTCGGGGCGAGATCGAAAGGAGCATCCGATGGACGATCTTAAGTTTGGAACGCGCAGCAAGCGCGGCGATTGGGCTCCCAACGAGCTGTTGGAGCCAGCGCCAATATGGCTCTTCCCTCCCAATCCAAAGAAGCTTCTGAAATGGCTTCCATCTTACTTCTTTCCGTACAACCTGCTGTTCATGGTCTCGGCACTCGCCTACTGGCAGCTGGTTGTCCCTGACGCCGCAGTCCTGCAGAACTTTGCATGGGGTTGGTCGCTGAAAATGCTGGCGGTGAACCTCGTCCTGGCCTTTCTCTGGTACCAAAGCTGGGAGTTGCCGCTTTACGTTCGCCGTCGGCAGGGGAACCGATTTAAGTACAACCACAAGTTCCCGGCGGATCAGCAATCAGATGTATTTTGGTTCAATAAGCAGACCCTCGACAATATGCTGCGGTCGCTGCTGATCGGTGTACCGATATGGACGTGCCTGCAGGTCTTGATGCTGTGGAGTTCCGCGAATGGATACATACCCTGGCTCAACTTCGCCGAGCACCCTGTGTGGCTCGGGGTCGTGGCTGTCGTGGTGCCGATAATTCACGACTTCCACTTCTATTGCATCCACCGGCTGATCCACGTCCCAGTGCTCTACAAATACGTCCATTCGGTGCACCACAACTCCATAAATCCCAGCCCGTGGTCATCGCTATCGATGCATCCCATTGAGCACTTGCTCTATTTCGGGGTGGTTTTCTGGCACTTCGTTATCCCCTCAAACCCCGTCATTGCACTCTACCAGCTACACTTCGCGGGTTTCGGCGCCGTGCCTGGGCACATCGGTTTCGACACGGTTGAGACCAGCGATGAGCAGGGGTTCGATACCCACGCCTATATGCACTACCTCCACCATAAGTATTTCGAGGTGAATTACGGAGGCGAGGGGCTCGTCCCCGTGGACCGGATGTTCGGCACCTATCACGACGGGTCGAAGGAATCTGACGAACGGATGAAGGCGCGTTTCCGCGCCAAGAAAGAGCGCCTCAAGGACAAATCGGCCTGAACCCGCTCGAACCCTGTTGCCTCAAAATCTAGCGAGAGTGACGATGCCTTGGATTGACGTTTGTGGAGCCGACGACCTGGAAGAGGAAGGCGGCCTACGGTTCGACCATGCAGGTAAGACGTTCGCAATCTTCCGGAATCATCAGGACCAGTATTACTGCACGGACGGGCTTTGTACCCACGAGAATATCCACCTCGCCGACGGGTTGGTGATGGAGAATACGGTGGAATGCCCCAAGCATGCCTCGGTCTTCGACTTCACAACCGGCGAGGTCGAGACGCCTCCCGCCTGCGATAACCTGCGCACCTACGCCGTCAAGGTCGAAGGCGGCCGCGTGATAATCGATGTCTGAGGAGACTATCCGTTGACCGACATCAACCCGAAAGCCGTAATCGCGGAAGTCACGGCTCTTCCGGAGACGGTTGAAAAGGTCCGCGGCTTGCTATGCGACTACGGGCGCATTGTTCGGCAAGAACCTGGGAACCGAGCGTTTGCCTGCCGCCAAGTCGACGGTCGACCAGACAAGTTTGTCCGCGGACCAGGCGGCCTTCGAGACGCACCTTTCCGCACCCGAGAACGCTCAATTGAACGCCAAGCTTGGGACCCTCGTTCAGGGTGCCGGTTCAGTCCTGACCTTCCTGATACCCGTTGAGTAAGCGAGACTCATTAAAGGGAGTCGCATTTCGCGGAGACCCACGATCATGTACCACAACAGACCTCACGTCGAAGACATACGCGCGAAGAAGCGACGGGGCGAAAAGCTTTCGATGCTCTATGTCACCAGCACGGAGGAAGCCGCCGCCGCCGCCGCTGCGGGGATCGATCTCCTGTCAATCGAGGCAAAGGACTTCACCCCCGAAATGCGTGAGGCGGCGGGGGCGTGCTTCGTGCAGATCGGCCTGACGCCGCCAACGAAAGGAACCGTGGACGGAAAGCTGCTGGTCAGCGCCGAGCAATTCCTGGAGGCGGCTTACCGCTACACAGCGATTGGGGGCGATTGTTTCTATTGTGCCGCTTCTTTCGATATCCAGAGGACAATGTGCGAAAATCACATTCCGATTGTCGCTCATGTGGGCCTTATTCCATCTTACGTTACCTGGACCGGCTGGCGCGCTGTCGGAAAGACCGCATCAGAGGCGCTGACGATGTGGAAGCGACTAAAACGGCTCGAGGAAATCGGTTGTTTCGCTGTTGAGCTTGAGGTCGTTCCCGGCCGGATAGCCGAGTTCTTCGCCAAAAACACATCGATGATCTACTTCAGCCTCGGTTCGGGCTCAGGTGGCGATGTCCAGTACCTGTTCGCAGAGGACGTGCTCGGCTACGGCCGGAACCGCCTTCCGCGCCACGCCAAGGCGTATCGCAACTTCAAGGCCGAGTTCGATCGACTGAATAGTGAACGCGTCGCGGCATTCCGGGAATTCCGGGCTGACATCTATTCCGGTGCCTATCCCGGACCCGAACACACTGCGGCGATCCCGGAGGCTGAATTTGAAACCTTTCTTAATCACTTGGGATCTCGATAGTGAGACTTGCTCCGTCTTTAATATCAGTATCCACTTTTTCGATATATTCTCAGTTGAGATAGACTAACTGTCCCTCGGTCCGCAGGGATTTCCATCGCAGCCGCGCTGGTCGTACCGGCACGGCGTCCAGCATTCTTCGACGCCCGCGAGACCGAAAGGCAAAATCATGACCGTTGGCATTCAACCCAGCAAGCTCATCGACGGAAAAGCAGTCGCAAACACCCTTACCACGCAGATTGCCGCCGATGTAGCTGCGCTGAGATCGGCAACCGGAAAAGTGCCGGGCTTGGCAGTGATCTTAGTGGGAGAAGACCCAGCGAGTGCTGTCTATGTCGCATACAAACACCGTCAGACGCTTGCGGTGGGTATGGCGTCCTTTGAACACAAACTTCCAGCCGACACCAATCAGGACGACCTGTTGTCAATCGTTAATGAATTGAATCAGGACCCTTCTGTGCATGGCATTTTGGTACAGCTACCATTGCCGTCTCAGATTGATCCGAACATGGTTCTCAACGCGATTGATCCGACCAAAGACGTCGGCGGGTTTCATGTCCAGAATGCCGGCAGGCTGGCGACCGGCCAAGAAGGGTTCGTTCCGTGCACTCCTCGCGGCTGCCTATTGCTCCTGAAGCATCGTCTCGGCGATTTAGCTGGTCTCCACGCGATCATAGTTGGACGAAGCAATATCGTCGGCAAACCAATGGCCCAACTGTTGCTGGCTGAGAATTGCACTGTAACAGTCGCTCATTCGCGGACCCGCGAACTTCCGGCTCTCTGCAGGATGGCCGACATTTCTAGTCGCCGCGGTCGGACGCGCAGAAATGATCCGAGGTGATTGGATCAAGCCAGGCGCGGTTGTCGTCGACATAGGTATCAATCGGGTGACCCAAGGCGGAAAGCCGCGCCTTGTTGGCGATGTCGCATTTGCAGAGGCTGCTCACGTTCAAGCAATTACACCTGTCCCAGGCGGCGTGGGTCCGATGACAATCGCGTGTTTGCTCGCGAATACCCTTTCCGCATTCCGTCACACCTTGGCGGCGCGAAACAACTGAGGAACGAACAATGTCGAAATTTGCACTTCGCGTGAAATGTCGTTCCACCAGGGGCATAGTGGCTGCGATCTCCAGCTTTCTCGCTGATCAAACTTGCAACATCACGGACAGTGCGCAGTTTGACGATGTTGATACTGGCAACTTCTTTATGAGAGTGAGCTTCCGGTCTGAAGGTGGGCGAAACCTGGACGAGCTCCGCGTCGGCTTCGATCCAATCGCATCGCGCTTCGCGATGGATTCAGAATTCTTTGACGAGGCCGTGAAGCGAAGAGTTATCGTCATGGTCTCTCGCTTCGGCCACTGCCTCAACGATCTCCTCTACCGTTGGCGCATTGGCGCTCTCCCGATCGATATCGTGGCGGTGATCTCCAATCACATGGAATATCAAAAGGTCGTGGTGAATCACGACATTCCGTTTCACTGCATCATGGTAACGAAGGAAAATAAAGCCGAAGCGGAAGCCCAGCAGATGCTTGTAGTGACCGAGACCAAGGCCGAGCTGATCGTTCTAGCTCGCTACATGCAGGTTCTCTCGGATGAAATGTGTCGGAAGATGTCCGGCCGCATTATCAACATCCACCATTCGTTTCTTCCTTCGTTCAAGGGCGCCAATCCCTACAAGCAAGCGTATGAACGCGGAGTGAAATTGATCGGCGCGACCTCTCATTACGTCACTGCCGATCTGGATGAGGGGCCGATCATTGAGCAAGACATCATTCGGGTGACACATGCGCAGTCCAATGAGGATTACGTCAGCTTGGGTCGTGACGTTGAAGCACAGGCCTTGGCACGGGCGATACACGCCCACATCCATGGCCGAGTTTTCCTAAACGGGAACAAGACGGTTGTATTTCCACCATCACCCGGTTCGTTCGCCTCAGAACGAATGGGGTAGCGATAGAAAGGTTCTGTCGCAACCTTTTCGGAAAGGTCATTTGCTGCATGATGCTTGCTCTTTTTTCCGGGAGTTTGTCATGTTCAAAGGCCGCCATTTTGGTATCTTGCCTACAATCTCAGCCTGCGCGATCTGGAAGAGATGATGGCCGAGCGCGGCATTCACGTCGACCATTCCACTGTCCACCGCTGGGTCGTGCACTTCTCGCTTGAGCTGCTGGACCGATTCAACCGGCGCAAGCGGAGCGTCACTGGAAAATGGCACATGGACGAAACCTACATCAAGGTTCGAGGCCAATGGATGTATCTCTATCGTGCTATCGACAGCCTCGGCGATACGGTCGAATTCTTTTTCAGCGAGAACCGTGACCTGCCGGCGGCCAAACGCTTCTTACGGAAGGCCCTGCAGCGCCATGGCAGGCCGGAACGTATCGCCATCGACGGCAGCCAGACCAATCACGAGGCCATCCGATCTTGCGATCTTGAAAATCGCCTGCGGGATCGATCGCGACGAGCACTGAAGTCGATCAGAATCCGCAAGAGCCAGTATTTCAACAACCGCATCGAACAGGATCATAGGTGCATCAAGCGCCGCGTCCGGTCCATGCTCGGCTTCAAGTCAACCACAACCGCCGAAACTATCCTCTCGGGCATCGAGATGGTTCATATGATGCGCAAACGACAGGCCAGGTTTGCCTACAATCCCACGCCCTCCATTGCCAAGCAGTTCGAAATGCTCGCCGCATGAGCGCCGCGTGACGCTCAACCCGCCCTTGCGACCTCAGCTGGAGTTTGCGACGGAACCGCCTGGACAAGGTCTGGACGAGATCAGATTACGGCCACATTGGAACTCGCATCATGATCGAACTCGTCATCGCCGAGCGTTGCACGGGTTGCAACGCCTGCGTCGAAGTATGCCCGACCAACGTGCTCGAAATCGTCTAGCAATGTGCCGCACATCGCCCGGCAGGAGGACTGCCAGACCTGCTTCATGTGCGAGCTCTACTGCCGGGAAGACGCGATCTACGTCGCGCCCGATTGTGAAAACGCCACTCCAGTCGACAAGGACGAGATCCTGGCTTCCGGCCTGCTCGGCGAATTCCGCCGCAATCATGGCTGGGACGAATGGGCACACGACCCCCGCTACACCAACGAGCACTGGCGGATGGAGAGCGTCTTCCTGCGCGCGAGGGATATGGCCATCGCCGAGGCGGCCGGAAACGCGTGAATGGAAATTGTGCCTCAGCTGACATTCCTATGACCTGAGCGTTTATCCGGGACCTCATTTCCATGATACAGAAACGGCAGTTGCGGCTCGGAGCGTAAGACGGCAGAGCTTGCCGCCACTACTCCGCAGCCTCGGCATAGTGCGCTGGCACATAGTTGAGAATGGGTCCGAGCCAGCGCTCCACTTCCGCGAGCGGCATGTCCTTGCGGCGTGCATAGTCCTCAACCTGGTCGCGTTCGACCTTGGCGACGCCGAAATAATAGCTTTCGGTATGCGACAGATAGATCCCCGACACAGACGAGCCGGGCCACATCGCATAGCTTTCGGTCAGGCTCACCCCGGCATTGCGCTCGCTGTCGAGCAGCCGGAACAGTGTGGCCTTCTCGGTGTGGTCGGGCTGGGCGGGATAACCGGGCGCCGGGCGGATGCCGCGATAGGGCTCGCCGATCAGCTCGTCCGGCGCCAGCTTTTCGTCGACCGCATAGCCCCAGAACTCCTTGCGCACCTTCTCGTGCATGCGCTCGGCGAAGGCCTCAGCGACGCGGTCGGCCAGCGCCTTGACTATGATCGACGAATAGTCGTCATTGGCCCTCTCAAATCGTTCGGCGATCGCCACCTCCTCGATGCCGGCCGTGACGATGAAGCCGCCGATGTAGTCGGGCTTGCCGCTGTCCACCGGCGCGACGAAATCCGACAATGCGACATTGGCCTTGCCGTCGCGCTTGGTCAGTTGTTGGCGCAGCGTGAAGAAGGTCGCCAGCTCCTGCGATCGCCCCTCATCCGTGAACAGCCTGATATCGTCGCCGGTGGCATTGGCCGGCCAGAAGCCGATGACGCCGCGTGGCGCAAACCATTTTTCGGCGATGATCTGCTTCAGCATCGCCTGCGCATCCTCGAACAGCTGGCGCGCGGCGGGTCCTTGCGCTTCGTCTTCGAGGATCTTGGGATAGCGCCCTTTCAGCTCCCAGGTCTGGAAGAACGGCGTCCAGTCGATGTAGCGCGCGAGTTCCGTGAGATCCCAGTTCTCGAAGACCTTCACACCTGTGAAGGACGGCTTCGGCGGCTCATATTCAGACCAATCGATCCGATGCGCATTGGCCCTCGCCTTGGCCAACGGCAGCCGCTGCTTGTCGGCTTCGGACCGGGCATGCGCGTCGGCGACTTTCTTGTATTCGGCGCGCAACGTGTCGACATACTTCGCCTTGCTGTCATTCGACAGCAAGGACGACACCACGCCGACCGCCCGGCTGGCGTCGGTGACGTAGACGGTCTGGCCTTTCGCATAGCGCGGGTGGATCTTGACCGCCGTGTGCACGCGGCTGGTCGTCGCGCCGCCGATCAAAAGCGGAATGTCAAAGCCTTCGCGCTCCATCTCGGCGGCCATGTGCGCCATCTCGTCGAGCGAGGGCGTGATCAGGCCGGACAGGCCGATGATGTCGACATTTTGCTCTCGCGCCGTCTGCAGGATTTTTGCCGCCGGAACCATGACGCCGAGATCGATAATCTCGTAATTGTTGCAGGCCAGCACGACGCCGACGATGTTCTTGCCGATGTCGTGGACATCGCCCTTCACCGTCGCCATCAGGATCTTGCCCGCCGTCTGGCGCTCGCCATTGTCGATGCCATTGGCGGTATTGGCCAGCTTCTCGGCCTCCATATGCGGCAGCAAGCCGGCCACCGCCTGTTTCATCACCCGCGCCGATTTCACCACTTGCGGTAGGAACATCTTGCCGGCGCCGAACAAGTCGCCGACGACGTTCATGCCGGCCATCAGCGGGCCTTCGATGACATGCAGCGGGCGCTCGGCGGCCAGCCGCGCTTCCTCGGTGTCGGCATCGATGAATTCGGTGATGCCGTTGACCAGCGCATGGCTGATCCGCTGCGCAACTGGCAATTCGCGCCAGGCGAGGTCGCGCTCCTTGGCTTCCTGGCCCGCCGTGCCCTTGAAGCGTTCGGCGATCTCCAGCATGCGTTCGGTGGCGGTGCCGCCGCCTTTCGGTTGACGGTTGTTGACGACATCCTCGCAGGCTTCGCGCAGGTCGGGATCGATGGATTCGTAGACGGCAAGCTGTCCGGCGTTGACGATGCCCATGTCCATGCCCGCCTGGATAGCATGGTAAAGGAACACCGCATGCATGGCCTCGCGCACCGGCTCGTTGCCCCTGAACGAGAAGGACAGGTTCGACACGCCGCCTGAGATATGGACATGCGGCAGCGTCCCGGTGATCTCTCCCGTCGCCTCGATGAAGTCGACGCCGTAATTGTCGTGCTCCTCGATGCCGGTGGCAATGGCGAAGACATTGGGGTCGAAGACGATATCCTCGGGCGGGAAGCCGGCCTGTTCGGTCAAAAGCTTGTAGGCGCGGGTGCAGATTTCGACCTTGCGCGCTTTGGTGTCGGCCTGGCCGTCCTCGTCGAAGGCCATGACGACCACCGCCGCGCCATAGGCGCGCACGAGTCTGGCATGATGCAGGAATGCCGCCTCGCCTTCCTTCATAGAGATGGAGTTGACCAGCGGCTTGCCCTGCACGCATTTCAGGCCGGCTTCGATGATCTCCCATTTGGAACTGTCGACCATGACAGGAACACGGGCGATGTCCGGCTCGGCGGCGATCAGGTTGAGGTACTCCACCATCGCCCTCTTCGAATCGATCAGTCCCTCGTCCATGTTGATGTCGATGATCTGCGCGCCATTGGCGACTTGGTCGCGCGCCACGTCGAGCGCGGCGACATAGTCGCCCGCCGTGATCAGCTTGCGGAACTTGGCTGAGCCGGTGACATTGGTGCGCTCGCCGACATTGACGAAGGGAATCTCATCCGTCAGCGTGAACGGTTCCAACCCGGACAGGCGCATCTTGCGCTCGATGTCGGGAATGGCGCGCGGCGGATATTTCCGCACCGCCTCTGCGATGGCGCGGATGTGCTCAGGCGTCGAACCGCAGCAGCCGCCAACGATATTGACCAGCCCCTCGCGGGCGAAATCCTCGATCTGCGCGGCCATGAATTCCGGGCTCTCGTCATAACGGCCGAATTCATTGGGCAGGCCGGCATTTGGATAGGCGCAGACAAAAGTGTTGGCGACGCCTGATATCTCGGCCAGATGCTCGCGCATGGCATTGGCGCCGAGCGCGCAGTTGAGGCCGATGGTGAAGGGGCTGGCATGGCGCACCGAATGCCAGAAGGCGGTCGGCGTCTGGCCGGACAGCGTGCGGCCGGACAGATCGGTGATGGTGCCGGAAATCATCACCGGCAGGCGCACGCCCTTCTCATTGAAGACCTCTTCTGCTGCGAAGATTGCCGCCTTGGCGTTCAGCGTGTCGAAGATCGTCTCGATCAGGATGATGTCCACGCCGCCATCGATCAGGCCGCGCAGCTGCTCGCCATAGGCGAGGCGCAATTCGTCGAAGGTCACGGCGCGATAGCCGGGATTGTTGACGTCGGGCGACATCGAGGCGGTGCGGTTGGTCGGCCCCAGCGCGCCGGCGACGAAACGGCGCTTGCCATCCTGCTGCTCGGCACGAACAGCGGCGCGCCGCACCAGCCGCGCGCCATCGCGATTCAGCGCATAGACGGCATCCTCCATGCCGTAATCGGCCTGGGTGATCGACGTCGAGGAGAAGGTGTTGGTTTCGAGGATATCCGCGCCTGCGATGGCGTATTGATAGTGGATCTCCTCGATTGCCTTCGGCTGCGTCAGGATCAGAAGATCGTTGTTGCCTTGCTGATGGCAGGCGCAGCCGGCGAAGGCCTCACCACGGAAATGATCTTCATCGAAACCCAGCCCCTGGATCTGCGTGCCCATGGCGCCGTCGAGGATGAGGATGCGCTCACGCGCCGCTGCCGTCAGCGCCGCAAGCACTTCCGACTCGTCGGGCTTTGCCGCGACGGAGCCGAACAATGCGTCCAGCGATGCAGAATTCTGCGACATTTTCATCCTCAAGACGACAGTAGTGTCCAATTCACATAAAGACATCTTTATGTCAACATACGCGCTCCAGCCTGGGTGTCGCGCACCGGAGAGAAAGTTTTGTGTCAAAATCGGTCCAAAAGCAGATGAGATGGATGAGCGGCATGCCCTCGAAGCGGCTTGGGCGGCAGCGCTCAAGCCGGCGCCGCTCCCATGGTGTCTCGACCGATGCAAACAATATTGTGGCCTTTGGCCCAAACTGTCCACTATCGAACGGACGCATTATAGTCGAACGTTTTGCATTTCGTGCGAAGCCCTCAAAGCAACAACAGAAGACGCGCGCGGGGAGAAGGCGCGCCGGCCCAACTTGAGTATCAGCGCGGAGCTACATCATCAGGATGGCACGTCACTTGCACATCAACTTTGGGAAGCCATCGTGACGGCAATTGCCCGCAAACCAAGGGAGATGACGATGGCAATTGGCCTGAATTGCTCGGAGCAACTGAAGATGGCTGAAGATCTGCAGGCGTACCATGCCGAGCCACGGGGACTGATTATGTGGCGAGCCGAGTTGAAGCAATTCATTGACGATCGGGCGAAACACAATAGTCGGCATTGTCTCGCCGTCTGAGGTTGGACGTGAAGGGACCGCGGGCGGGAATATCAGGCAAGAGCTCGGGTCAGAGCTTCCCATACCGCAAGCGTCGAGGCGACGGAGATCGGTCAGGAAATGCTCAGCGTTATGAGCGGGCTCGGGAGGAAGAGAATGCGGAAGGTTGAGAAGATCAGACGAAGCGCTGCTGCAGGCTCCTGCCGAATGAAAGCCCTGCATCGTCCGCTAACGCTTTCGCAGCGTTAGGTGGGAATTCTCAGTCTGCTGGTGCGGCTGACGCTATTCCTAAAACGCGACGAAACAGCTCGAATCTAACCAGGACGCAGGTCAGGGGCCTAGCGCGACACTTCTACAAAATCTCGAAATGAAGAGTACCAATATGACAGATAAACTCTCGGTCTCTATCCTGAAAGAAACCCGCGACAACGAGAAGCGGGTTATCATGCTTCCGCAAGGTGTTCGACAGTTTGTCGAGGCCGGTTTTAAGGTTTACGTTGAGCATGATGCCGGAGCCGCCTCGGGAGCGTTTGATGGGGACTACAAGGCGGCAGGGGGCGAAATCGTTTCAACAGACGAGGCTTGGACAGTTTCTCCATTCCTCTTGAAATATAAGTTTCCGAGCGTCGCCGAACGGCGGTACCTGTGCCGCCCGCTGCATATTGGCGCATACTTTTACCCAGGCGAAAACTACGAGCTAACGCACCACCTGCGCGAGCATGGGGTGACAGCCTATAGCTATGAGTACTTTCAGGCCGCAGATGGTTCGTTTCCGCTCATGACGCCCGATAGCGAGATCAGCGGGAAATTGGCTGTGCTCTTTGGGGCCCATCACCTGCTATCGACGCAGGGAGGGCTCGGCATAATGCTGGCTTCCCTACCGGGGATGAAGCCGCCGAAAGTCGTCGTCATCGGGCATGGAAATGTCGGCGCAGCAGCTGCTCGAACAGCCGCAGGTCTCGGAAACGAAGTTGTTGTCTTTGGCTACCGCGAGGAAAGCCTCCGCCGATTTGAGGGGACCGTTCCCTCGAACGTCAAATGCCTGATTGTCTCGCAAGAAGCCCTGGAGCGAGAGATACCCGACGCCGACCTGGTGATCGGAGCGACTTTGATTTCGACCTACGATACACCAGCGATGCTCACAGACGAACTCGTCAAGAAGATGAAGGAAGGCTCGATGATCATCGACGTCACTTGCGGCTATGGAGCAGGATACATCCCGACGGCCCATACATTCACCTGGATGGGCGCGGCACCATATAAGGTGCATGGCGTTTGGCACTACAAGGATCCCGTCATGCCAGCTCACGTGCATCAGACGGCGTCGATCGGGGCAACCACAAACCATACGCGTTATCTTATTAGTCTCGGCAAATCGATTTTCCTTAAGGATTTCCAGGACTCGGTTTCCCAAAAGGGCAAATTTGTTGAAAACGGTGAGATCATCCATCCGCACGTGATTAGCGACTTTGCCTTGATCGATGCATTGGCCAAGAAATCCGCGTGAGGGGGCGGCCATGGCGATGCGGCATAAGATATCATATAAAGAACGGGCCGCGTACTACGATGTCGAATATACGGACACTGTAGACCATGCTTTTCTCGCCAGTCTTGTTGGTGGTTCTACGCGCTCGGTCCTTGAGATTCCGTGTGGGGTCGGGCGTAACGCGCTTAATTTGGCTCGAAGCGGATGTTCGATAGTCGCTGTCGACAACGAACCGGCTATGGTCGAACGGCTGACAGAAAAGGCTGAAAAACTCGGCGTCAACAATGTGTCAGCACTCGTTGGGGATCTCCGGACGTTGGACCTCGAAGAGCGGTTCGACCTTATCCTCGTGCCCCGAGAGGCATTTCAGCTGTTGGTGGACTTGTCCCAGGCGCGGCAGTCGCTCAAAGCGCTGCGACGGCACCTCTCGGACGATGGGACATTGATGATCGACCTATCGTCTTTCGCAAAGGTCAGGCCAGAACAGGCCTACCTCCAGCCAGACTATTTCGATCCTACTTCCCCTGATGGCAGTTGGCGCTTTGAGTGGACGCGCCCGCTAGCCGCCAGGCTCACGTTGTCTCGTCATCGTATGCAGCAACACAATTGTGACGGCACAGTCGACGTGTCGTTCAGACACATTCGTGAGACTGAGACGGCCATCGACGAGACCGAGACGACCATTCGACTTAGGCCTTACTGCGTCGACGAGTTCACGGCGCTTTGCGTCGATGCTGGATTGAAGGTTGAAAAGGTGTTCGGCGACTACGGACGCAACTGGTACCAGCCGAACGACGCCCGAATGATTTTTCTTCTCAGCGCAACTACCGACATTCGGGACGATCAGCTCCCCCCGTCCGGGGTTATGTGGGAACTCGGCCGAGGGTTCCAGAACGACCGTGATGCCTTTCGAACGAAAGACCTGCAGTTGGTTCCAATGCGTCCGTCCGTCCGAGCTTATTTTGAGACCTATCTGACGGAGTATTTCTCCGGCCCCTTCATCAAGGGCCAAGGGGCCGAGGATATTTTGAAGGCGATGGCGGAATGGGGCGTTATGGGAAATGCTCTCGATCTGGGATCTGGAACTTCGACGCTGTTCTGGTATCTCCCAACCAAGGGAGTCAATCGCCTCTCTTGCTGCGACATCGCGCCTGAAGCCCTTAGCGTGCTAGCGAACTTCGTACGGAGCAATCAACCGCTTCCTGAGTGTTACGGTTGGGTAGCCGATCATTTCAAAATATCCAATCACTCGGTCAACCAGCTTCGCGAGCGCTTTGCCGAGTTCTTGATTTTCGACTGCCTGAAGCGGTGGCCAAGTTGGATGGACAGCCACCGATACGACTTGATCACTGCCTTCGGTAATCTAGCGATTTCGGGGACAGCTGACGCGTACGACGATTGCTTCCAGCACATCGCTGATCACCTTGCACCCACGGGCCGAACTATCGGAGCGGATTGGGCAAGGCGGCAGTCATTTGCGCAGAAGGATGGGCACGACAATTCGTATTTGAGCATCGAACTGATAGCCAGCGCGATGAAGAATGCGGGGCTCACCCCGCTGGAATGCCGTCGTATCGAGATACAGCGGGACCCACTTTACGACGCCATTTTCGTTTGGGTCGGCCAGAAAAATAGCTGAGCGATCTCCTTCGATATTTTGGAGCTTTTAGCATGTCGCACAATCGCGAAGGCGGTGCAGGTAGCTTTGTTTCAGTTAACGGCGTGATCTGCGCTGGCGCCCATTATATTGTCGATCTGTTCGGCGGCACAGGTTTGGCAATCCCGCTTTTATCGAAACAGCCATTACGAAAAGCGCACAGTCCGCTGGAGCCACTATACTTTTTTCAAACTTCCATCGGTTTTCACCCGAGGGTGTCTCAGGCGTACTGGTATTGGCGGAATCTCACATCAGTATCCATACTTGGCCAGAGCACAGCTATGCGGCATTAGATGTGTTTATGTGTGGCCGGGCCCGCCCCAAAGAGGCTATTGCCGTTCTGAAGGAAGAGTTCAAGCCGATCCGTGTCGTCGAGTATTTGCTTGCCCGCGGCAGAGCCGACAATGCCGACCAATACTCTCAACCGGATCGGATCGACTCCGAACGTTGGCTCAAGGGGCTTGAGCGCTAATTTTCGATTCATCAATCGCGCGTCGTCGATCTCGTGCGTCAGGCGCCCGTGATTTCGGGCACTGCATCCCGGCGGCCGCCAAGGCGAAGAAAGATCAGAGCTGCTCGATCACCGTAAGCGCCACGCCGCTCCCCTCGTGCGGGGCATGAGGTGAATGTGCGAAGAATCCCCCCGATCGCGAGAGACGCGGCCGACAATCCACGATCTCGCTACCGCGGCAGGCGTTTCGGTGGCGACTGTGAACAGAATTCTGAGTGGCACCGTTTCAGTTCGCCCGAAAACCGTCCAACGCGTTCAAAGCGCAGCGGAAGAGATTGGGTTTTACGGAATCGGAGCCATTGATGATCGGGCTCGTAAGATATCTCCACATTACCGACTAGGCTTCCTGCTTCAGCAGTCGACCCGCGACCTCTATCAGTTGTTCGGGAAGAAGATTATTGCCGCCTGTCGTGAGCGTCGGGATGAGGTCATCGATTCAGTAGTCGACTTCGTGGATCTGCTGACACCCGAGACAATCGCGAGCCGGCTGATTGCGCTCGGCGATTCATGCGACGCCGTTGCGGTGGTCGCGGCAGATCACCCAATTATTGGCCAGGCGATCCGCTCACTGAAGGAAGTGGGAAGACCGATTGTTTCTTACATTACGGATCAATCCGCACCGGAACGTGCAGCTTATGTTGGCACAGACAATTGGAAGCTGGGTCGCACGGCGGCCTTCCTGATCACCCAAACCACTCAAGGACCGGGTCGCATTGCGGTTTTCATAGGAAACCATCGGTATCAATGCCAGGACGTCTCAGACGCCAGTTTCCGTTCGTATTTGCGCGAACACGCTCCGCGGCTCACAGTGGAGGAAAGCCGCCCAACCCACGAGGAATCGAACGAGGCTTATCGAATGGTGGCCGAGTTGCTTAAGACGAATGACGATCTTGTGGGAATTCTGATCGTCGGTGGCGGAATTACCGGTGTACTTCGTGCTTTGAGGGAGGTGTCCTCAGAGAGGCGAGCGGGTATCAAGGTGGTATGTCGTGACATTGGCCCCGAAACCCGAAAAGGACTGTCCGAGGGCTTGATCACAGCAGCTCTCTGCCACCCCCTTGAAGCCACTTCGGCCCTTCTTGTACAGACAATGATTGATGTCATTGGACCACAGGCGCCCTTAGCTACTCTTCAGCGGTCCATACCTTTCGAAATAGTCACCCCGGAGAATATCTGACGCAAATGTCAGCTAGGGGTCGCCCACTCGATTGTTTAAATAACATGTAACCTTTTGAAATTGCTGTGGAATATTTTCCAGCGTCGCGCAAACTCCGACATCAAGATCGTCATGCGCGGCAGATATCGAGGTGCAGCGCCTGTGTGGCCGCATGTCCGCCGGTGCGCCGCATCTCGTCGTACAGCATCGGAAAGATGTCGAAGCCGAACTCGAGGTCCTGACCGAACGGCCCACGAAAATCGATATCGGCGAGTTGCCCAAGATTGTGGAAGATGAACCAGCCCGGATTGGTGGCGCGCAGGATCTCGACCTGGTCGTGTTGAAAAGCCGCCGTCGCCCCAGCCAGGAACCGGTGGTAGTCCTGTACATGCCCGGGGCTCGGATAGGACGGCATAAGCGGCCGCGGCAGCTCGATCTGCGAGAAATCGTCATAGGCCGTCGCCCAGAAATGGCCACCCCAGGCGAAGTTCAGTGCGTCGATCGCGCCGGATTTGTGCTGCAGGAATTTCTGGAACTCCAGCCGCGTGGCGGGTGAGAATGACTCCGAAACCGTCGTGTTGAGCTCGTGTCGGTCTGCCAGCCGATGACGCGAGGATTGTTGCGGTAGTGGTCGGCCATGGCGCGGGTGATGCGGCGGCTGTGGCCGCGGAACACCGGGCTGGTGGTGTCGGCATGCTGGCGCGAGCCATGACTTGCGGGCGGCCGTGGACATCGACGCGCAGCACCTCCGGATAGTTGATGGTCAGCCAGCGCGGCGGCGTCGCCGTCGGCGTTCACATGATCGTGTCGATACCAGCGGCGCCGAGAACCCTCGATTGCCCGTTCACCCATCCGCACCGTGTTGACGCCGGCCGCAGCCATGCGCTCGGCATCGCGCCGCCAGCAGGTTTCGTCGACATGTTCGGGATAATGCGGTGCTCCCAGCAGGAAGCGGTCCAGGTTGAGGGGCCGCCAAACGGAAAGCGGAGCGGGCGTCTTGCGCTGCATGCGAATGATACTCTTGGATTGAAGGGTCAGGTTGCGGGGACGGGTTTGCCCGGCGTTAAGGTGCGGCCATCGGGCCCGAAGAGATAGCGTCGGCGATCTCGAACCCGGCCGTCAGTCGGGCGCCGACACTGATTGGCGATACCATATTGAGCTGGACGGTGAAATTGCCTGTGCCGCTGTCCGAATTGGTCGCCTGAAGGGGGGAGGCGTCGAGGTAGAGGACCGTTTCCCGCCCGAGATGTTCAACCAGCCGCACCTGACCCTGGAACGATGGCTGGCTGGCGTTTGCCGGTTCGAGAACGTGGAGGTTTTCCGGTCGGATTCCGACAGTCACCGCATCTCCCGACGAAATGCCGGTCCCGTCGATGTCGGAGAAGGCAAGTACGCCTTACTCTTTTCGCGCAGCCAGAGTTCAAGATCGGCGACAATAGCGCGGCTATTTTCCTGACGCATCGCACGGCGTTCATCGGCCGATCGGCCACGGATATCGTCCTCTATTCTGTAGAGCTCGGCGATCCGTCTCAGCGCCTCGCTGGCGATCGGCGCCGGTCCGGACACGGCCAATTCATAGAACCGCCGGCGAACGTGCGCCCAGCAGAAGGCGAGCGTCACGCCGCTCCTGTCGGCCAGCACACGATAGCCGCCATAGCCGTCGACCTGCAGGATTCCAGTGAAGCCTGCGAGATGAGCGATCGGACGCTCGGCCTTCGATCCGCGCCCTGCTGGCCGTCAAGCGGGGTGAGCCGCGCGTCTGCTCGATGGTCCGGGTGCCGACGCCCGAGAATGAGGATCGCCGCCGGACCAACCGCGAGCGCAAGGTGCTGGTCGCCGAACGGGTCGAGCACGTCAACCGCATCAAAGGCCTGCTCTTCAGCCCGGGCATCCGCGACTACGAGCCTTTGCGCCGCGACCGCCGCGATCGCCTGGAAGAACTGCGGACCGGCGATGGCCGCGCCCTGCCGGCCCGCATGAAGGCCCAGATCGGCCGCGAACTTGACCGTCTCGAATTGCTGCTCGGCCAGATCAAGGCGATGGAGGCCGAGCGCGACGCGCTGCTCGCCGCGACGGCGGTGGACGCCTCGACGCCGGCGGCGATGTTGCTCAAGCTGAAGGGCATCGGGCCGGAATTCGCGACGATCCTCCACGCCGAAGGGCTGTTCCGGCATTTCAACAACCGCAGGCAGGTGGCCGCCTACGCGGGACTGGCACCTTCCCCATGGAAGAGCGGCACGATCGATCACGAACAAGGCGTGTCAAAGGCAGGCAATCCGCGGCTGCGAACGACGATGGTCGAGCTTGCCTGGCTGTGGCTGCGCCATCAGCCGGCCTCGGGCCTGGCCCGCTGGTTCAGCGAACGGGTGGCGCGCAACGGCGGCCGCCTCAAGAAGGCGATGATCGTCGCGCTCGCCCGCAAGCTGCTGGTGGCGCTGTGGAAATACGCGACCGCCGGCTATTTGGGCCGGCGCACGACGATCACACGCAGCTGCGCCGGCACGATATCGCCGCTCGCTAACATCTTCGCCGATCCGGTGCAGGCCATTGCGGCAGCACGGGCAGGCATGGTCCTCGACGTCGACGACCATCTCCGTGCGCGGCAGATGGAGTGGCAACGCGCCGCGGTTCGCCCGGCGCTTCGTGGCCTTTGCTTGGCGCTCGGCGAGAGCAGATTGTTCCTTCGCTTTCTCACCGGCGGCCTCGATCTGCTCGGCCTCTTCGAGCCCTAGCAGCAACTGATCCTCGGGGAGCGTCTCCGCACGACGGCCGAAGCGATGACGCTGCAATTCCTTGATGATCTGGATCAGGCGGGCATTCTCGACGTCGCGCGCCAGGACCATCGCCTTCAGCGCGTCCGGATCGTCGGGAAGCTGGTCAGCCGTCATCGCCATGAGCGGATCAGACCATATTCGCCGACAGCCCGCGACAGCGGAATCCAGACTGATTCACTTCGTCGCGGGTCAGCCGGCCTGGGCTGGAACGCGGGTCCGGCGCGCCTCATGGACGCGCCGCCAGTCGAGACCTTCCTGCCGGCGAAACAGATTCTGCCCCTGCCCTTGAGAGCCAAGCTTTTCGCGGACCCGACGCAGATGCCAAGCCGTTCGGCGGCTTTCATCAGACTGATCATTTCGCCATCAGCCTTGGCTGGATCGTATCCGGGTATGCCGAGCCGCTCGCGCATTTCGCGCACGCGCACCGTCGTCCAGGTCTCGCCATCGCCGGTCTTGCAGCGCATCCGGTTGAGCGATACGGCAAGCTCGCGGTCCGGCCAGTGTCCGGCGAGTTTGCGCAGTGCTTCGACGGCGCTCGGCGCCATATCTGGACAACGGCCGGTCTTGACGCGGGCAACACGCACCTCGGTGTGACGCCCGCCGGTCCAATGGATCAGCAGCACGGCTTCGTTGGTCGCCTCATCGAGATCACATACGATCTCCTGAACCAGGATATGGATAAGGCGCTGCTTGGTCCGAGTGTCGGTTGAGGGTGCGTTCCATACCGCCGGTAGATC
>NZ_JAMYOA010000034.1:0-45143 GCF_040319515.1 Mesorhizobium sp. M0909 | reverse complement strand
TCGTCGACTGGTACATGGCCGGCAAGATCGAGATCGATCCGATGATCACCCACACGCTGAAGCTCGAGGACATCAACAAGGGCTTTGACCTGATGCATGAAGGCAAGTCGATCAGGAGCGTGGTGGTTTACTGAGGAGGAGAAAGCCGCCGGCTAACCAGCCAACGGCCGAAAATGCACATGTTCAACACGGGAGGAGACAAAAATGCCGGAAAAACTGCATCCTAAAATCGACAATGGACTGCCACGGGAAAAGCCTGACTTTGCCGGCGGCACGCTGGTCTGCGCCTGCACCAGCAACCCGGTCAAGGTGAAGGTCAAGGGCCAGATCGCCCACAACCATGCCTGCGGCTGCACCAAATGCTGGAAGCCGGAAGGCGCGCTGTTCTCGATCGTGGCGGTTGCCGGTACAAACGACGTGACGGTGACCGAAAACGGCGACAAGCTGAAGGTGGTCGATCCGGGCGCGCTGATCCTGCGCCATGCCTGCACCGGCTGCGGCGTCCATATGCACGGCCCGGTCGAGCGCGACCACGCTTTCAAGGGGCTGTCCTTCATCCATCCGGAACGCTTCCAGGAGGATGGCTGGTCGCCTCCGGGCTTCACCGCCTTTGTCTCGTCGATCATTGAATCCGGTGTCGATCCGAGCCGCATGGACGGCATAAGGTCACAGCTGAAGTCGATCGGGCTCGAACCTTATGATTGCCTCAATCCCGGGCTGATGGACTATATCGCCAGCTGGACGGCCAAGAGATCCGGCGCGTTGCCGGCCTAACGACTGATCAGATACTATCTTTTGGGGCCGGGCGAAATCGCCCGGTCCCAGGCGTTGGAACGAACGCAGGCGAGCGCGTCGACGGACACGCTTCGTAAGTCATTGCCGACGTGCTGTCAGCCTCGGGGGGCGTTGGGTTCAACGGGAATACGCTGAAATTGGTCCAACCGGGTCGTATGGCTTCAAGATCAGCGACTGCGATCAGTTGGTTCTGGCTTGGCGCGGCCCAGATCGTCGACTAGCTTGGATATCGCGGGCAAAGTCGCGCCCAAAGCTGCGGCAACGTGGTGCTCCTTATCAGTACGATATCGAGCGCTAGCGGGGCTTGAACGGCAGCACCATCAGCTTGCTGCGTTTTGTCCAGGAAACCGGCCCGTAACCAGCGCGACCCCAGACCAGCCGATACCATCGGTGCGGCCGCGAACAAGGCGGGCGTCGGGGAAGCGTCGTGTGGCGGCCGGCAACAGTGCGAAAGCCGGCGGTCACTGGCTGTCACGCGAAGCCGGAAGTCGGTCACGACCTGTCTCTGTTTCAACGGATCCGTCGCCGGCACATTCGGCCGATTGGGGCACCGGGGCAAGGCATTGCATTTCAGAACGGCCACATCTGCCGCGTGGCGCCGCGGAAATCATGGGCGGAACTGGCCGCGCAGGGCGGCGAAACGGACAATCTGATGATCGATGCCACCCATCTCAAAGCGCATCGCACTGCCGCCAGCCTCCTTAAAAAGGGGCTCTATCCCGATGTATCGGACGCAGCCGAGGCGGACTGACCACCAAGCTGCAAGTGGTCTGTGACGGCAAGGGACGTCCGCGGCTGCTGCATCTGAGCGAAGGGCAGGCCAATGATCACAAGACTGCTGCGGCAGTGATCGAGGATTTGCCCGCCGCCAACGCCCTGCTCGCCGATCGGGCCTACAGTTCAGCGGCCTTCCGCCAGGCGCTCGTCGAGCGCGGTATCACGCCATGCATTCCCACCCCATGCCAAGCATCGTGTTCAGCACAGCTACGATCCTGTCCTATACCGACAACGCCACAGGATCGAGAACATGTTCGCACGCCTCAAAGACTGGCGACGCATCCACACCAGATACGACCGATGTGCTCACACCTTCCCGTCGGCGATCGCCTTCGCTGCAGCCTTCATCTTCTGGATCAATGAGTCCTGACCCTAGCACTACTTTGGCAGTTTTTTAGTTCTGGGAGCGTTTTGAGGATTCCCAAGAGCGGTTTTGCGTGATTCATGAGAGGTCGGCTGTTGGAGGGGCCGGCCATGAACAGGGATTGGCAACTCGATCTGGAGCGGTGGCTTGAGCCGTTCGTCTCGGCGTTGAGGCACAAGACGCGTGCGCGGATGTGTCCGGCCTATATTGCTGGCCTGATTGGCCTTGGGGATCGCAAGAGCGTCCAACCGATGGCGGCGCGCGACGCAGGCGTCAACTATGACCAGCTGCACCACACTTCATCGCGAGCGGCGTGTGGGATGCTGCGCCGCTGGAGAAGGTGCTGCTCGCGGAGGCCGACAGACAAGTTGGCGGGAACGATGCGTGGCTGATCGTGGACGACACCGCACTCCCCAAGAAGGGGCGCCACTCGGTCGGCGTCGCGCCGCAATATGCCTCGGCGCTTGGCAAGAACGCCAACTGCCAGACGCTGGTGTCGCTGACGCTGGCCTCTGGCGAAGTGCCGGTCATGGTGGGGCTGCGGCTGTTTCTGCCCGAGAGCTGGACTTCCGATCCCGCCCGGCTCGACCGTGCCGGTGTGCCCGAGGACCATCGTGCCTACAGGACCAAGCCCGAAATCGCGCTGGCCGAGATCGACCGGGCTCGCGCAGCCGGCTTACGCTTTGGCTGCGTGCTCGCCGATGCCGGATATGGTTTAGCGCCCCCTTCCGGCAGGCGCTCACCGAGCGCGGCCTTACCTGGGCCGTCGGTATCCCGTTCAAGCAGAAGGTCTATGCCGCCGACGTGGCGATGATCTTCCCGGTTGCCGGACACGGCCGCCCGCGCCGCCGGCATATCCCCGATGTGAAGTCGATGGCCGCGCAGGCGATGCTGGAAAAGGCCCAATGGCGGACGGTCAGTTGGCGGCGTGGCACCAAAGGCCGCCTCTCGGCCCGCTTCGCCGCTGTCCGTGTCCGGGTTGCAGATGGCCCACCCCAGCGCATCCGCGACATGGGCGCTCAGCATCTGCCTGGCGAGGAGGTCTGGGTGATCGGCGAGCACCGCTCGACCGGCGAGCGCAAATACTACCTCTCCAACTTGCCCGCCGACACCCCGCTCAAGCAGATCGCAGGCGCCATCAAGGCGCGCTGGGTCTGCGAACAGGCGCATCAGCAGCTCAAGGAGGAACTTGGCCTCGACCACTTCGAGGGGCGCTCATGGACGGGCCTGCACCGGCACGCGCTGATGACGATGATCGCCTACGCCTTCCTGCAATCTCGCCGCCTCAAACAAGCGGGAGGGGGAAAAAAGAATCCTCGGCCCGCCGCCCCAACCGAGCCTACCCGCCGTCAGGCAAGCCATCCTCACCGCGCTCGCGCAGCCGCCCCCAATCCGTTGTCCCCACTGCCGCAGAACCCTCTCCGCTAAAAATCTGCCAAAGTAGTGCTAGCTTCGGCTTCCGAAAAAACCCGCATTCAGGTTCAGAACGGCGAAGCGGAATGTTGGTTGTGACTGAAAGGAGTTCGACTATGTCCTCAGTGCAGCAGGAACCAGGTATAACCAGTGGCTTGGACACGTTTGCGCCCGTCCAGCGTTATTCAAAGATCGTGAAATTCGTCGAGGAGGTCGCCAAACAGGCGGCTAACGATGCACCGACCCTGGTTCAAATCTTCTCGGACAGCGGCCGCTGGTATTGCCGTGTTCGTCGGCGATGAAAAGACCCGGCCGATGGGTCCATATACCAAACAACAGGCTGAGCGGATCCAGGAAGCTCGGAGAATGTTGCTCGCCAAAAGAGGCGCCGCTCGGATCATGTTCGAGTAGGGAAGGAACCTTTGCGACCACACCGGCCGGCGGACTCCTGCTACAATGATCGTCATGACTTTTTGAATATTGCAGAGAAGGCCTCCGGCTTGCCGCGTTGGCAAGCCGCTTTTCGCCAAGGCACGTCTGCTATAACTCGATGCGATCTAAGGCAGGGGCGAGGACGTCGCAGGCTGGATAGATGTTCCGGCATAATCAACAGACCAGACGGACCTTGTGCGAGAAATTATCGAGCTTGTCTAGATTGCGCGTGTGCGAGTGTGGTTTGTCCTGTCTCTGTCTGCGTCAAATTATAAGATGCGATGTAAATGGCCGTTGCCGTTCTCGAAGAAAGATAAGAGCACGAATCCCGCGCGAATGCTTTGCGAGCAGGATTGGGGTTACCCACCCTCTATTGATTTGTACGAAGTACCCATCGACAAACCTGGATCTGATTATGGACGACTACAACAACCAGAAAGGCGCTGAGCCTGAGGACGTGCGCGCCGCATTGAAGGGGTGGGCATGGTTTGGTGTTCTGATGAGCATTGTCGTTGGTGTCGCCCACGTCCTGATTGAAATGTAGTGGCCCATGAAGCAGCTAGCCTGCTTTACCTGTTTGGGGCAACGGTTCGAGATGAAGCCGGCCAAGGAAGCGATCTTGATGTTCATCCACTATGATCCGAAGAGCCGCTTCAATGCCTTCGATCTGGTGGGCATCAAGCGCCTTCTGGAGGATGAACTGCATATCCCGGTCGACGTGACTACGCGGGATCGCCTGCACCCCGGGTTGCGGCCGCAAGTCGAACAATCGGCCGTGCGCATCTTCTGAATGGCACGTGAATTCCGCTTCGAGGGCCAGTGAGTTACCGCCTTGCCTTTCGCCAGCCTGCAGTTTGAGCCTCTTGCTCGGAGCAGAACCAGCGCTCGCCGTATTGCGGGCTTATCTTCGTCTCTGAGTAATGCTCCTGACCGGGGACATGGTAGATTCGCTCCCCACTGTTGATCGCAATGTTGCCCTTGATGCTGCAGCCACGGAAAAGACCAAGGCCGATCGGTCGCTCGCTGATTGTGTCGACCTTGTCGGCGTTCGCTGCACGCCAATCCCAAGGCTGATCGAATCTACCCTGCCAAAGGTCACGGCGAGCCGCCTTGGCAGTGGCTTGCTCGGCGGCGTACGCGCCATTCGAATAGCGCGGCCAGTCGAGTGCCAGACCCTCCTCGACAAGCCAGCGTTGAACGCTGTGACCATCGGCGCGCTCGCAATTCCCGACGAGCCGACCGTAGTGGTCGCGGTCCACAAAGCTGCAATGCAATGGCCGCGATGCTGCCAGGAATTCGTCCAAGGCTTGGGCAGCGCGGCGCCCGCAGGAATATTCAAAGCCCTTGGCGTCTTCGCAGTACTGCCGGCTCTCAGGTGCGTCGATGCCGCTGAAACGGATCCGTTTGCCGGCGATTTCGACGGTGTCGCCATCAATAACCGACGCGCGGCCTTGCATGGCGTGAGGGAGCGGTTCTGTCCAATAAGTTATGGTGCTCCGGAGGCCAGCGGTGCTCTGGATGACGAATTGAGCGACTGCGGCAGCAAGCGTACCAACGCCTAGAAAGATGAAACCCAGCCGTCGCGGCAGCTGCCGTGACGACATTCTTCTGCCGGCGCGCTTTCGCCACCGGTCAGCCTGGTCGGCGCCTCGATGACGATGGACCTTGCCCACAACCCTCTCCCCGGGGACAGCTTGCGTCCATTGCGGGAAAAAGTCCAGATACGGGGCGTAAGTGCGCAGGCGGCTAACCGGACAAGGCCCAATATTTCCCAGGCCTATCCGGCCCCCGTTTTGGCGCGATGCGCTTCATATCGGTCACCGATCGAACAACGTCATCAAAACGAACGGCGACAATCTCAAAGAGTCAAGGCATGACCGGCGCATTGGAATTTCGCGGGATCATATAAATGTGTTGGCTGGGACGTAGCGACAGGTCTGCCAAGGCCATTGCTGAGACTGAGCGTGCCGAACGCGCCGAAAAGACAGCAAGATTGAGATCGCTTCGCATGGAAGCTCAGAGTGACTTGAAGGACTCGTTCCCGGAGGAACTCGACTGCTCACTGCTCGTCGCGGCACTGACTCAAGGAGACATCGGTTCAAACCTTTCGAAGGCTTTTCGCCCGTGGATCGGCTCGGGGCTATAGGGAGCGATAAAGCGGTCGCTTGGCAACACACCGGCCGGGCAAGTCTGTTTCATAGCGCTGCGAACCAGCTTAAGCGCGCAGCCCATCCGTTTTGGATGTTTTCTTGAGAGTCCCCGCCTTGTCGCGCAGCGATCTCTTGCCGCTAGTCTAAAGCTGATGGGGTTGTCTAATCGCGGTGGGGACGTCAAGTATCTTCGCGCTTGGAGATGCGTTGGCCGGGTACACGGTTGTCTTCGCGGTCAACATCGGTCGCCGCATGATGGAGCTTCGCGGGACGAGCCTTCAATGTGGACGACGCACTTTGCTGAGTCAGCGGTGCAACCCCATCAGCGGAATGGCTCGGCTCACGTCCCGGCAGGGACGCCTCAGGCGTTCAGATTCTGAACGCTATCCGGATTTACTTTGTGGCTCCTGCATTCGGATTAAAGAGCTCGCCGGTTTTAAGCATCGTATGCATTATCACCGCCAGTTTGCGCGCCACAGCCACGGCGGCTCGTTTGAAGCCGGTCCTCTCCCGGAGCTGGAGACCCCATGTCCGCAGGGCGCTCTCGGTTGAGCTACGCGTCAGAATAACCGACGCCGCTTCGTAGAGAAGCCCTCGCAAATGGCGGTCGCCGCGTCGGGATATATGGCCGTCATAATCGACTTCTCCGGATTGGTAGCGGCGCGTCGTTAGGCCTATCCAGGCGCCAACAGATCGGGACGTCTTGAAGTTGCCCGGATCTTCAATGGCAGTGGCGAATGAGGTTGCGGTGATGGCGCCGATGCCAGGGATCGACATGAGCATGCGGCATGCCTGGCTCTGACGTGCATCTGCGACGAGCTGGCGCCCAAGCTCGGCGGCACGGATGCGAATGCCGCGCCAGGCCTCCAACATCGGCAGCACGATGAGAGCAAGTTCCTCGTGATCGATAAGAAGGTGCCGAACGTTCTTCTCGAACGTGGTTCCCTTACCTGCAGGAACGAGCAGCCCGAACGTTTTCATGATTCCACGAATCTGGTTGGAAAGTTCGGTGGTGATCCGGACCAGCCGGGTTGTGCCGCCACAAGCGTGCGGGTCAGCATGTTGTCAAATCCTTTCACCCGCACCTCACGGAAGAATCCCACCTCTGCAAGATGCGCCAAACCGTCGGCGTCGTTCGCGTCGGTCTTATTCGCCGCCATATCGAGCGCAGCTTTGGCATGGCGAGCATCGATGCAGATCGCTGGCACCCTTTCCGCGCGTAGCGCGTGATAGAACCAGACGGAAAGGGGTCCAGTCTCGAACACCACGCGTTTGGCGGCTGGCGCCCGCTTGCGGATAAGCTCGGCAATGATCTTTGGATCAGAGGCGCACTTCCCGCGCCAGACGCGCTTGCCTTCACGTCGGATCGACACCGCTGTCTCTTTCATCGACACGTCGAGACCGATATATTCTTCCATGGCTGTTCTCCATCAGATGCTTGGGCCCGGCGTCAGGTCGTGAGCCCGTATTTCCATCTTATCGGGGAACAGCCACCTTCCAAGGATATGATTGGTTTCAGGGCGACTCGCTCCCGCGATTACCCCATGTGGAAGCCTCCCGACGGCATCGCTGTGCCAGAATGGAGTGTTGCAACCATTCGAAGGGGGGCGTCCGTGCCTGAGGTTACCACGATCGGTCTGGATATCGCGAAGAATGTATTCCATGCGCATGGTTCGGATTCACGCGGTCGAGGCGTTTTCTCGAAGCGGCTGAGCCGGGCGAAGGTGCTCGACTTCTTCGCTGCGCAACCGCCTTGCACCGTGGCTATGGAAGCCTGCGGCGGTGCGCATCATTGGGCCGTGAACTGATGGCGCTGGGCCATGACGTGCGGCTGATCCCACCCGCCTACGTCAAGCCGTTCGTGAAGCGGCAGAAGAACGATGCGGTGAATGCCGAAGCGATCTGCGAGGCAGCGCAGCGCCCAACCATGCGCTTCGTGGCCGTGAAGAGCGAGGAGCAACAGGCGTCCGCCCTCGTGTTCCGGACCCGCGATCTCTTGGTTCGCCAGCGAACCCAGCTCGTCAACGCCATCCGGGGACACCTCACCGAGTACGGTTGGGTGGCGCCGAAGGGATTGTCCTACGTCTCGATGCTCGGCGATATGCTCGAGGAGGAGATGGCCGCGTCCTTACCGGCGGCGGCGGTCGCGATGTTCCGTGTCATGCTGGATCTCCTGGCCGAGCTGGACGAGCGGATCGCGTATCTTGACCGGGAGATCGCTCGCCGTGCCCGCGAGGACGAGACGGCGCGCCGGCTGATGACCATCCCCGGCATCGGGCCGATCACCGCGACGGCGTTGACCGCGCTTGCTCCCGCTGCCGAGAGCTTTGCCAAGGGTCGCGACTTCGCCGCCTGGCTGGGTCTGACACCGTTGCAGCGATCGACCGGAGGCAAACAGAAGCTCGGCGCGACATCGAAGATGGGCGAGCGAAACGCTGCGCCGCCTGCTGATTATCGGCGCCAGCGCCGTCGTCAAACAGGCGTCCCGTCGCGGAGCTCCCAAGGGATCGTGGCTGGAACAAATGCTGTCGCGCAAGCCGCGCATGCTGGTGACGGTGGCGCTCGCCAACAAGATGGCGCGCATTGTCTGGGCCCTTTTGGCGAAGGGCGGAAGTTACCGAGCTCCGGCGGCGGTCGCGGCGTAAGCCGGGATCGACGTCAGAGGCTGTCGGGGACGCGAGGTCGGTCGAAGGAGGTATGGCACAACAGTCGGCAAGACGGGGCTGGAAGAACCAGGGAATGGCAGAGCGCTACCCAAGCGCGCAAAGCTGATGTGGATCCAGTCCGCGAACTCCCATACGGGCCCGCAGCCGATGGCCGCATCAGGAGGCCGGACAGATGGCAGCATCCGACATCGTGCCTACCGCCAAAAAAATCGCTTGCGTCCGAAGGGGCGTCCACAGATGCCAATGCTTGCTGTCCTCCTGGATGCGCAACGGCGCTGTGGCACTTTGATTTGCCTCGTGACCGGGCACATAACCCCTGGCAACAATATACGGTGAAGTATCAAAGGCAGCCTCGCGACCGTCGCACCTGGCGAAGGTCTGCAACCCTAAGCTTTCGGCAAGAGACCGCGAGGTTTCCTGGTCAGGAACCAACGCGGAGTTAGTAGTTTTAGCCGCCGTTGACGAACGCCATCAGCAACTCCGGTTCGGGTACGGGCGCCCGCACTAAATTTAATTGACCTCGGTACCGACGTTCGCCGGCCCTAATGACAAAGCCGCTGGCGATTGGAACTTCGCTATTGGCGTCGAGCCGGGCGAAAATGTCGGCCACATTGAGATCCAGCGCCAGTTTGAGATCTTGTCGTGAATCATTGTTTGGTCCGATCGGCAACTGACGCATGACCAGTTGCTGGAACGGCGCATTGAAAGTCAGGATCTTCTTCGATGATGCCAAGGCAAAAGCGGGCGAGGGGCAGGCAAGCAATATAGCGTTGATCGTTCTGATCGAAGCAAGCTTGCGTAGGGTCAGGTTTTCACCCGCGAGCCGGTTTATGCAAGCCACCCGTATCGCCGAGGTCAGGTTACCAGTCTTGGTCGAACTCTCGGCGATCTCCTCGATCAGCATGCCGATTGTGCATTTCCTAGTTTCAGCCATCTGCTTCAGAGACGTCCAGAAAGCCTTTTCCAGACGAATGCCGCGGCGTATGCCGCCGCGCGCAACGACGCGGAACTCCAGCCCGAAATCCTCTCGAGTGATCGTTAAAAGCAGCCGATTACGATTGCCGGAAGGAGAGGCGCTATCGCTCACTCATCGCCTCCTAACCCGCCTTGTTGGTAGGTTTGAGCAGGTAATTCAGGATTGTCTTTCGACTGGTCTTGATGTCGACCGAGCAGATTAAACCCGGACTGATCGAGTAAGCCTTGCCGTCTCGTTCGAGCGTCGATCTGTCCGTCGCTACACGCACTGGGTAATAGGGTTCCGGTTCTGGTCGACTAGGCTGTGTGCCGTGATGTTAGGTACCTTTCCTCGATGCCGCCGAAAATAAGAAGTCGCAGGCGGTCACTCTTATCAGGGCTTCCTGATCGAGGCGGATGAATGTCTCCCCGAGCTTTGACAGACTATTCAATAATTCTTGAAAATTTGTGAGTGGATATTGTTTTAAGGCCGGCTAAAGCTCTGATTGGGGGCCACAAGTTTCGAAAATGTAACAAAATGGCACATAAAAGGGCGGCTAGCTAAAGCTCGCTCGGCAGGAGCGCGCCTTTGATTAAGTCTCTGGCGATCTTTTGCAGGTTATCCTGTTGGTCCACTGTCGAGGGGGACATGAACCGCAAGCCGATTCTGCTTTTTGCCTTTCCGGCTCTCATGCTCCTGGTCCTGGCGGCGGAGAGAGGCGCGACCTTTTTGCTGGGGGTCTATCCGGCCAGTTCCACAATGTGGCGGATCTGGCTGGAACTGCGTCCGCTTGCGACGATGTTCTGGCAGCAGGTCGACCTTTATCTTGGTGGCTCAATGCCCCTCGATGGCCTTGTCCTTGCTGCCGCAGCGGCCCTTTGCTGGATGGCTTGCCAGGCGAGAAGGTCAGCCGCTTTCTACTTTCTTGCTAATCACCTCGCCCTGCTTTTCGCAGGGCTGATGATGGCCGTCAGCGGTCACTCGGAGACCGCCAGCACGATTGCGGCATTCACCGCTCTTCGCGGCGCTCAATTTTCGCTGGTGCTCGATTTCACCTGGGAGAACAGTTTGGTCATGCTTCTGGGTGCGGCAGCATGCGCGTACTGTCATTTGGCGTTCCTTCACGAAACCCGACGGCGTTCCGAAGCCCTGGCAACCCGCATCTTGGCTCTGCAACTGGATCTCTAGGCGGGCCGCCCTCGCACAAGCGCAGAAATACCTCCCTTGACGCCAGCTCAGTCGATTTTGCGGTAGTAGACCTTGCCGTCGGGTTGCTCTATGCGCTGGTAGGAAGAGCTGGGGGCAGGGGGCAGCGCTGCCCCGATCCTCTTCTGGGGGAGGCCTGGCACTTCGACGATCCTGGGCTCGGTCGCTTCTTCACCGTCGACGTCGCTCGGCGCTTCCGCCATGGTGTTGGTCGCGATCACGGAAGGCTCCGCTACGCTCGACACGTCGTCATTGGCCAGGGGCAGGCTCTGTTCAAGTCGGGCAATACTGCCATTGATCTGCCTGAAGCTACTCTGCAGTTGACTGTCCAGCCTTTCAAACCGGCTTTGAAAACCGTTGTTGACCGTATCGAGCCGGCCTGCGATCCGCTGCTCGAAAGTTCCGAGCTGTTCCAGCCGCCCTTCGACAAAGCGCAGGTCGTTGATGCCGCGGTAGAGATAGATGGCGGCTGTTATGTTCACCGCCGTGATCAGCAAGACCGCGGCGGCGACAACGCCCATCGTCCTTGCATTGCTGGCCTTGCCTATGACAGCTTGCTCTCGCGTGTGGGCTGCCGGCCCAATGGAGATCGCCAGTATATCCGGGTCGCTGATCATTGTCATTGAACCACCACCTTTGCGCCGACCGAGACGCGTTTGAAGAGATCGATGACATCGGTGTTGGTAAGCCGAAAACAACCCGATGTTCCGTCGAAGCCGACGCCCGAAGGAGCGTTGGTGCCGTGTATGCGGTAGAGCGTATCGCGCCCGTCGCGCGACAGGTAGAGAGCCCTTGCGCCGAGCGGATTGTAAGGACCGGCGGGCACCATTTCGGGCAGATCCGGCTGGCGGGCACGCATTTCCGTGGGCGGGCGCCACTGTGGCCACTCCGTTTTGGCTCCCACCTTGACGATGCCCGTCCAGCCAAATCCGTCCCGCCCGACGCTGATCTGGTACCGCAGCGCCTGGCCATGTCCGGTCACCAGATAAAGTGCCTTCTCATCCTTGCGGATGATGATCGTTCCGGGCCGTTCCGTGGTTTCGAGGGCAACTCTCTTGCGTAGGCTGGGGCCCATCGCCGGCAGCGGCGGGCGCCCCAAGACTCCGGATCGCGCATGGGCGAAATCCGAGGCCGACAGCGCAAGCACCAGGCCCAATGCGCAAACGCCGGTCGCAACGATGCGATATCTAGCGGGCAGCATCATCGAGCCGCTCTTTGAACATCCGCTTCAGATCCCTGTTGAAGCGCGCCCGCCCGTCCACTTCGGAAGGCAGGATCGCGCGGTTCAAAGCATCGGTCAGAAGCGCATTGTCCAGGATGACCGACTTGATGTGCGGCGCCTTGAATATCTTCTCGAGTTCGCTGCGCGAGAAGTGGTTCCCGAACCATTTGCGCTTGTGCTTGTTGGCGACCAGGGTGATGCTCACCGCATTGCCGCGCAGCTCGCGGATTTTCTTGTAGAGCCGCTTGCCCTGCCGCAGCGAGGCGACGTTGAGTTCGAAGACTATGAAGATCTCGTCGCTCGTCGAAAGCACGGAATTCTGCCAGGGGGTTTCGCTGTTCGGCAGGTCGATGACGATGTCGTCGAACCTATAGGCGACGAGGTCCAGTAGCCGAAACACGAAATCGGCGCCCTGCGGCTCGAACGGCAATTGCGGTCTCTCGAAAGCATAGAGCGTCAGGCCGGACGGACGCGAAAGCTTGATGACATCCATCAGTTCGACATCGAGCCTTTCCGGCTGGCCGATGATCCCGGCCAGGTCGAACTGGTTGAACAGGTTGAGATAAGCGCCGCAATTGGCGCTCTGGAAATCGAGATCGACGAGGCAAGTCGAAGCCGCCCGTTCGGTGGATTTCGACGCCAGGAATTCCGCCGCCGACAGGGCAAGCGTCGTTGCACCGGCGCCGCCGCTGGCGCTGATGAAGGTGATGATCCGGCTCTTGGTGCCCTGGTTGCCGGTGTCATGGAAGGTGACCGCGTTCAGCAGCTCCTTGGCGTCGAGCGGCTTGTGCAGCCAGTCCGAGGCGTTCATGCGGACCAGGATGCGCGTCTGCTCGGAGGTCAATTCGCCGGAGACCGCGATCAGCGGCACGGTTGCCCACAAGGCGCGCGCCGCGACTATTCCCGCATTATCGAGCAGCTCGCCATTGCCAAGGTCCAGAATGACGATGCCTGGGCGCGTCTCGGGGGGCGGGCCCTTGAGGAAGTCACCCGTCTCCGAAACCCGGACATCGTAGATGGCCAGCGCGTCGAGCCGCGTTGCCACCTCGCGCTTGAACTGCGGATCCGACGAGAACAGTGCAACCTGCTTTCGTTTGGTCGGAGAAACCTTGGTGTTGATGGCGTTCATGGATAGGTGCTCTTCAGGTCTTCGCCCGTGACCGTGCTCAGCATGGAGGGCATGGTGACGTTTCCGAATCCGAGCAGCCCGCCGAGGAAGAAGAATTGGAAAGTCACGTTCTGCAAGCTGACAGTTATTGTCGGCACCGGTCCGCCCGGCCGGGTTAGGTAGCCAAGCCCGGTGGCTGTATATCTGACGACCACATTGGCGGGCTGAAGCATTGGAAAGAAATGACACATGCCCGGCCGTTGCCCCGCAGTAAGCGGCGGGCAGGTGCCGACGCCCGTCGCGTCGCCGCGAAAAATGCGATTGAAGTTCGCGGCAGTAAAAGTTCCGGCCACGCAACCAGTGCCGATGCAACTGCATGCGCTCGTGGCGCCGTTGCATGTGTAGTCGTAGTTGCCTGCAGGAATCGGATCGCCTGGCGTTGTCGCGGTTCCTGCTGCCGCAATCGATGGCGCAATCGGCGCCGAAATCGAAGCCATGCGCGCCCCGATTTCGACGGCCTTGGTCGCGGCGTTCCATTGGTACCAGGCATATCCGAAGTCCACGAAGCCGAGAGTCAAGGTCAGGAGCAGGGTCATGCAGATGGCAAACTCCACAATCACGGCGCCAGCCTGCTCTTTCCTGAATCTGCCCAACGCGCGCATCTCACCACCCGACATAGCGTTCTTCGTGGGCGGCGGAAAAGGTGATAGACCCCAGGCCAAGGTAGTTGAGCAAGGACGCCCCGGTATAAGTGAAAGAGGTTTCCAGCCGGACCACCCGGACATTGGCTGTCGTGCTATGGTAGTTCGCCAAGCCAGTATTAGGGTCGGTAGTCACCGGTATGACGAGGTGATTGAGATCGACCGTGACAGTCCCCGGCAGCCAACCCATGACCCGGCTTGCAACATTGCAATTTCCATTGCAGTTGTACGATCCTGTGGCGGCGATGTTCTGCGCATAGGCCGCACAGTCCACGTCCGGATTGACTATCGGATTATAAAATGGCGCATTACAGCGCGCGGCGTAGCGAGCTCCGTCATTGAGGCCGGCTTCGATCAGCAGCTTCTGATGGAGAAGATTGCCAAACTCGAAGACGCCCGCCGAAAGGCTGATCATCAATGGAGTGATCAGCGTCATTTCGACGAGAACCGTGCCTCGCTCCTCGCGACCAAACTTGCGGAAAATCGACATCAACGCCGTCAACACCACATCACCTGTAAAGCTGCGGTTCGTCACGCACGAAATTGTCAAGTGTTCCCTGTCCGCCTGCGGCGATATCGACCAACTCGACCATGACGGAGGCATCGTCCGATGCCGATAAGACGGGCTCGGTCAGGAAGAAGCTGGCGAACGATTCAACGGGAAGATTCTCGCTATGGCCTGACAAATCATTCCCGGCATCTGTCAATGCTTTGCAGTTAAGAATTGCACCATAAATCAGGCGGCGATCGACAGTTGTTATGGGGGACTGGCATTGGGAGGGCGGTGTTCCCTTCTCCCCACCGCTCGACGCAGCCCCTGCCAGACCGGCCGATATTTCGTAGCGATAAACCTCATACCGTGTCGGCTTGGTCGTGGCCCATGCGGCCGGTTTCGCCGTCGTCCCGAAGTTGGTACTCCAGTAAGTGTTTAGATTCCAGTTGCCATCACCCACCCGGTTGTTTGTGTTCGGCGTAACACCGGCGTCTCGCGGTAGTCCCATTGTCCCAGGCAGGTTGAAGGTCAACTGGTTAAAGCTGGGACACTGGTTCGCACTCCCTTGGGTCTTTATCGCACCCTTTCGCACGTTGGCGGCAGGACCGTATTCGGGAGTGTTGAAGTGACCGCCGGTGGTCTTTATACCAAACCGGACGTTGAAGGCGTCCTGTACTGGGCCTGCGTTCTGCCCGGTTTTGGAGGTGACGTTGTTGTTTCCATAGCAACCTATCGGGTTTGAAGTCGCAATGGTTTGGGCAAGCGCCTGCGCACCGTTGCCGACGCTTTGGGGAGGCTCTAGGAAACCGAAATTACCCGGTCCCGCGGCGGCACCATTCCCGACTTTGCGGAGTTCGATCAGTCGGCGGCGCAAGTTCGGATCGGCTGCGGCCTGCTGAAGGGTTACGCCGCCCGGTGCGAGTTCGTACGGGTTGCACATAAATACCGGTGTGAAGTGGCAAACGGCACTCTTGAACCCTGCGATCGAAACCGCACCGACACTGAAGCCGTTTGTTGTGCTACCAACAAAAGTGGCGGGGAATATCGTCGCGAAACCAACCGGCGTGACGGTCACCTCAACAAACTTCGCGTCGGTAGCATCGCCAACCTCGTCAGTGATCACATCGCCTGCGGCTATCGGCAGGCTGTCGTCAGCCGGGATTGAACGGAGATACCGCCTTGTCACGCCGGCTGCTGCTAGCGCTTTCGCGCCAGGCGGATCGCCGGCAAGTGGCTGTGCGAAATGGTAGGAATTGAAGACAAGCGTAGAAAGAGCGCGATCGCCTCGAATGATGGCGTCCGACTTGCCGTCAAGCTCCGCTGAGGTGGCCAGCGCGAAGGCATCGGCGCCCTTTTGTAGGTCGTTGTGCAGGCTGTTGGCCCGGGACATGTCGATCACCAGCAGAGCAAAGCCGACGATCACCGGCAGCAGGATGGCGACGAGTATCATCGCTATTCCCCGTTCATCGCCCCAGAACGCACGAATGGTCCGCAACATGACCTTACTCTCTGTTCCATGGCGCTAGGTTTCCTCGTTTTGCCTGGCGCGCTGAAACCGCATCCTTCTGTTCATTTCCCGGTATTGCCGACATTGACCGTGATGGCCGGCGGCGGCGGCGGCGGTGGTGGAAATTTGTAGCCCTGGGCAACAGCGGCAGCGCGCGCGCCGTCGCCTTCGATGGTTGTATTTTTCGAGGCCGGATTGAGCGGATCGACGGTCTGCAGAAGCGAATTGTATTTCTGCGTGTCGCCGGCGGCCAAGGTCATCGTGTCGTACCGGTTCAGATAGTCGGCGCAGCCCGTCAGCGCGCCGGCACACAAAAAGAGGATCAAGGTTCTATTTCTTGACATAGAGCATCTTGTCCTTTGATTTCAGGTCGAGCATGTGGCCATAGGGCCCCACGACGCCTTCGCCCAGTTCATATTTGCGAACCATGTCCTTGGTTACTTCCAACTGGCCAAGCACGAAAAACTCGGGGTCGTTGGCGGGCCGCGTCTTGTCGAACGGCGTCGCCAGTTGCTCGCCGGGCTTTGTCGGGCGCACGATATGCGGTGTGACGATGACGACAAGCTCGGTCTCTTCTTTCTGGTTGCTCGAATTCCGGAAAATCGCGCCCACGATCGGCACCTGGGCGAGCCACGGCACCTGTCTCTGGATCTTGCTGTTCTTGCTCGACAAAAGCCCGCCGACGGCGAAGCTCTGGCCGTCGCGCAATTCGACGACGGTCGCGAGCTTGCGGTTGGTGAATATCGGGTCGCCAGCGGGGGTGAAACCGGTTAGGTCGCTCACTTCCGGCGCAAGCTTGATATGGATTTTGTCGTCGGCGAGCACGATCGGCGTGAACAGCAGATTGACGCCGAACTGCTTGTACACGATGCTGATCTCGCCATCACTGTCGACGGTGCGGATGGGTACTTCACCGCCGGCGTTGAAGCTGGCCGGCTCGCCGGAAAGTGTGGTTAGATTGGGTTCGGCCAGCATGCGCACCACGCCCTTGGCTTCAAGCGCCTCGATGATCAGGTCGACCTTGATGTTGCTGTCGATGACGCGGGTGATCAACGCTGCGAACGGATTTGTGTTCGACAGGAGGCCGGTCAGCAGATTGCCTGGTCCAAGGACCACTCCGTCCTCATCGGCGGCGGCAATACCGGTTCCGGTGCGGGTCGTTCCGCTGTTGTTGGTGCTCCTGATCGACACGCCAAGGTCGCGACCCGCATTGCGCTTGGCCTCCAACACGCGCACTTCCAGATTGACCTGCTGGCTATCGTCGACGATGACGGAGTTGATGATGGCGTCGGGTCCATATTGCTGCGCCACCTCGAGGACCGACGCCAGTGTCGCGCCATCCTTGACGTGACCGGCAAGCCTGACCTTACCGTTGACCGAGCCGATTTCGATCCGTGATCTGGGCGCCACTTGCCGGATCGCCTGCGCCATGTCGTTGACGTCGACGCCGACTTCGATCTGGATCACCCCGAGCGAGCGTTTGTCCTCGGAAAAGAGATTGACCGTTGTGGTGCCGGCGCCCTTGGCGATGACATAGAGCGTCTTGTCGGTCATCGGCTGGGCATCGGCGATCTTCTCGTCGGCGACGACGATATCGCCAAGAGCGGCATTCACCTGGATCGTCACCGACTGTGACATCGGAAGGAAGATACGGTGGACGCTGGGGTTCGACACGTCGATCCTGCGATCGGCCGCATGAGCCGCGGGGCTAAAAGGCAATAGCGCCGCAGAACAGGCCAGTGCGGCTGCCGCCAGTGGTCCCCAGAACATACGCATCTACGCTACCCCCCTTGCCGCCTGATTCAACGCCTAATAGCAGTGTTACTTTTGTCGCGGCACATCATATGTCTCGAGCTTCACGCCTCGAAACACACCGATCGTAGCCCGCGCAGGTGGCTCCGGCTGCACATATTTTATCACTTCCTTAACGACTTCTTGCACTTCGGGTGCTGAAGCCACGGCCGGGGCCGGCTTTACCTTGCCCAGTTCGTCAAGGCGGCTTCCCACCTTCTCCACGGCATGGGTCAGCCCGGCGATCCTGTCGTCAGCACGCTTGCGTTCGGCTGCGGCAGCAGCCGCGGCCGCGGCCTGCTTGGCGAGCTCGGCCTGCCTGGCCGCAACGTCGGCCGGCGTGTCGCCGGTCAGGTCCGAAAGCGTGACGCGTTCCGTCGTCTCGCCCTCGCTGGCGGCTGCCTGGCGAAGCGCCAGCGACAACTGGCCGGCGCCGGCAGCTAAGGTTAGCTTCTGCGCGTCCTTGGTGCTGACTTCAAGCGTCACCGCTTTCACCACTGTCGGGCTGTCTTTGGTCTCATCGGCGACCTGGTCGACAGCGAGCACCTTCATGCTCTGCAGGAGTACGTCGACAAAACTCTTGTCAGGACCTTCTTCGCTGCGCACCGTGCGCGTCAAAAGCACGTCGACCCGATCGCCGGGAAAGACAAATCCGGCAACGCCAAGCACGTCGTTGACCCTGATGGAAACAGCCTTCATGCCTTCGCCGAGCACTGCCGAAAGCGTTGCGCGCTGGCCCGGGCCGGTGATCTTGGTTGCGAGAACCGGCTCATTGGCGCCGATCGCCTGCAGCGCCTGCTTCGAGCCTTCGCCGGCCATTAATTCCTTTGTCGTCTTGAAAGCGCCGGACGGAACCGCGCCCGCCGGCCATGCGATTTCTCGCAGCTTGTCGGCGGTCAAAGTGTCGCCGAACTTCAGCCCCACCGCCGCCACCACGACCGTATCGCGCTGGACACCGTTCGCTTCTGCCATGGCGTTACGCTGGCTGGCCAGCCAGATATTGATGAGAACCACCGCAAGCACACCGAACACGCCCGCGAGGATGATCATGACAAGTGTATTGGCGCGCATAGCCCAAGCCCCAAACCCCAAGGGCGGGAATTCGCCCGCCGCGATTGGATTCAGGCCCGGATCGAAATCCGGACCTGAAAATGAGCATTTTGATTAGCTTCCTACGCCCGCACCGCAGGTGCCGATGCCGCTGGCATTGAGAGTGGTACAGAGGCCAGTAAACCGGCCGTTCACCCACAGTCCTATGCCGACGATGATGAGAATCGCGGCGCCGGCGATGATGCCGACCAGAATGGAATATTCGACCATGGCAGCGCCGTTTTCGTCGTCGCGGAACTGCCGGGCCATCGTCATGAGCTTCTTCATGCCAATCTCCTTTGGAGGCTCAAACCCGACGAGACGAGCCAAGGATGAAATCCATACCTGAGCATCCCCCGTCATCTCGATCAAAGTCCCGACGAAAACCAGAGTCAAATGGGATTAATGGTTCCTTAACTCTCATATACATTGCCGATACATTGCCGGGCAAGAATATTTCCGCTCGAACGCCAATCAAGACATTGATTCGGCTGAATTTTCAACCCCTCTGAACCATTCGTTCACAATCTGGCCGTGGCTATGGCGGAAGTGAGGCAGCATTAGCGATAGTGCATATTCCCTTATATCTAAGACCTTAAGTGGGTTCCATGACGCCTTGTGACAAAAACGCACTATCCATTGAAAAGCGAGTAGCTCGTGTTTCATTTAGGACAGCGCCCCTGACCAAAATAAAGGTCGTGTTTCTGAATCCTGACCTTAACTACGTCTGAAGTATTAATTGCATGATGCGCGGCTGGCGCTTGTGCCATCCGTAGTTAACGCTTAGTTTCACGATGGGGATCTAACGGGGAAGAAGCACCATGTTGGGCCGTTTCATGAAGGGGCCAAGCGAGCCGCGGGTCGAGCCGGTGGCCGTGTTGCCTATTGCCCCGGCCTCCCCAGCCTCCGATCTCGCGCCGCATGGCGGCGATTTCCTCACACTCAAGGTCGATCTCCATCGTCACCTGATCGACCGTTTCAATCTCGCCGTCCTCGAAACAGCGTCCAAGGGCGAGATCCTGAATGAGATCCGACCGATCGTGCGCGAATTCGTCCGCAGTCGAAACGTGCCCCTGAACGCGCGCGAACTCGATCAACTGACCAGCGACACCGCCGACGAGATGCTCGGGCTCGGGCCGATCGAACCGCTGCTCAAGGATGACTCGATCGCTGACATATTGATCAACACCCACAACCGCGTTTTCATCGAGCGGCGCGGCGTGCTTGAGGAAACCTCGATCCGCTTCCGTGACGAAACACATCTGCTGCGTGTCATCAACAAGATTGTTTCGGCCATCGGTCGGCGCGTCGATGAATCGGCGCCGATGGTGGACGCGCGCCTGGCAGATGGCTCGCGCGTCAACATTGCGGTGCGGCCGATCTCGGTCGACGGCCCGCTGGTATCGATCCGGAAATTCTCCAAGAACCCCTATTCGCTCGAACGCCTGATGGCATTCAATTCGATCCGCCAGCCGATGATCGACCTGCTGCGGATCGCCGTGCAGGCACGCAAATCGATCCTGGTTTCGGGCGGCACCGGCAGCGGCAAGACGACCCTGCTCAATGCTCTGTCGAGCTACATCCCGGCCAAGGAGCGGCTAATCACCATCGAGGACGCGGCGGAACTGCAATTGCAGCAACCGCATGTTGGCCGTCTCGAGACGCGCCCGCCCAATATCGAGGGCAAGGGTGAGGTCCGTCAGCGCGAGCTGCTGAAGAATGCGCTTCGCATGCGGCCGGACCGCATCATTGTTGGCGAGGTTCGTGGCGAGGAAGCCTTCGACATGCTGCAGGCGATGAACACCGGCCATGAGGGTTCGATGACCAGCATCCATGCCAACACGCCGCGCGATGCGATATCGCGGCTGGAACAGATGGTCGGCATGGCGGGTATGCCGATGACCCACGAATCCATCCGAGCCCAGATTGCGTCGGCCATCGACATCATCGTGCAGACGCAACGCCTTTCCGATGGCGGCAGGCGGGTCGTTTCCATCTCGGAACTCACCGGTATGGAAGGCAACGTCGTCCAGCTCCAGGAAATCTACCATTTCGTTCGCCGGGATTCGACAGCGGAAGGCCAGATCGTCGGCGACTTTCGCGCCACCGGTGTTCGCCCGCGCTTTGCCCAGGAAGCGGCGACGCTTGGCCACCACTTCGCCAAAGATGCCTTCAACCCGCAGGTTCCGCTTTGATGCCGACCGGTCAGACTTTGCTCTACTTCATCTATGTGCTTGCAGCAGCGTCGATGATCCTTGCCGCCGAATCCCTTTATATGTCTTACGCCTCCCGGCGCTTTCGAGCCGGTACGATCAACCGACGTCTGGCGCGCCTGGCGGAGGAGGCACCTGCCGAAAAGACCCTGCAAGGCTTGCTGCGCGAACGTGGGCTGACCGATTCGGGCGATTACATCTTTGGCATGGTCATGTTGAACCGGCTCTACACACAATCCGGCGTCACCGGTAATCCGCTGGCTTTCGCCGCTATGTACCTCCTTGCCGGGCTGGTGCTCGCGCTGGTGCTGCCATTGCTTCTTGGCTTTTCCATCGTCGTGGCGCTGATCGCTTTTCTGTTGGTAGGATTTGCGCTGCCGCTTCTCGTCCTTCGACGCGCACGCAATAAACGTATCTTGAAATTCGCTGCCCAGCTTCCCGATGCGCTCGACATGATCGTGCGTTCCTTGCGTGCCGGTCACCCCACGACAGTTGCCATCGCCCTTGTCGCGCGTGAAATGCCTGACCCGCTCGGCACCGAATTCGGTATTGTTTCCGACGAAATCACCTTTGGTCTCAGCCTTGAACAGGCAGTACGGAAGTTATCGCAACGTGTGGGTTTTGAAGGTCTCCATCTGCTTTCGGTATCGCTCTCCATCCAGGCCAAGACAGGCGGAAACCTCACTGAGATCCTGTCGAACCTCTCATCGGTGCTGCGCGAGAGGGGGAAATTACGGATGAAAATCAGGGCGCTCTCGGCCGAGGGACGAATGTCCGCATGGATCATTTCGCTCTTTCCGCTCGTCATGTTCGGTCTGCTCATGATCATTGCACCCAGCTATTACGGCGACATATGGAACAACCCGCTCGTCATGCCCGCATTCCTGATCTTCGGTCTGTGGGCGCTGATGGGTGATATCATCATGTATCGCATGGTGAACTTCGATTTCTGACCGGAGCGGGACATGGGCCTGTTTACGAACATTCAGGGTCTGGGCCTATTGGTCTCCGTCGCTGTTTTCCTGGCCACGGCAGCGCTATTTTTGTTCGGTGCGTTCACCTTTATGCCTGCGCTTCAGACCCGGAAACTGGTGGCGCAAAGCTTGCGTTCCGAGGGGATTGCCGACCGCCGGTCCCTTCTTGGGCAGGAACAGCTTGCCAAGATTGCGGCGCAACGTCCGGTCGATGCTTATTTCCGATCGATGGAAAAGGAACGCAGTGAGCCGGATGCTCTAGAAGCAAAGCTCTTTCGCGCAGGATTCTATCAAGCGAGCGCGCCTCTTACGTATACCTTGTCGCGTTTCGGCGCTGTCGCTATCGGCTTTCTCGGATCATACACCGGGTTGGTTGCAGTGGTGCCGCCGCAAATACCAGGTTTTTTGACATTCGCAGCTGCTGCATTGTTTGGCCTCGCTTGCCTCGTCGTTCCCAGCATCGCCCTGGATCGCTTCGAAAATGCGCAGAAGGAAACCTATCGTCGCGGCTTTCCCGATTTCATGGACATGATGATCACCTGCGCCGACGCGGGCATGAGCCTGGAAGCGGCAGTCGAGCGTGTCAGTCAGGAACTTGCCGGCACCCACAAATGGCTCGGCATCCAGCTTGCGATCATGAATCTGCAACTGCGCGCCGGCAAACCGCTGCGCGAGGGTCTTCGAGATCTCTCCGATCGCCTTGGCCTTGAGGAGGCGCGGGCGCTGTCGATACTGTTCCGGCAGTCGGAAGAACTTGGCACCAGCCTCACGGACGCTTTGCGCGTTTATAGCGACGAGATGCGTAGCAAGAGAATTCTTCGCGCTGAAGAGCGCGGCAACGCTTTGCCGGTCAAGATGATGATCCCGCTGGGGATTTGCGTTTTTCCGGTTGTCTTGATGATTGTGCTGCTGCCGATTATCGTCCGGATGAAAGGTGTTTTCTTCTAGGCAGGTATATGCTTTGGTCGAAATACTGAGTCGGAGAACTCGTTTGGGGGACGAAATGACAGGGCCAATTCGCCTTGCCGCCGCAGCCAGTCTGCTGGTCATTGTGCTTTCCGGCTGTCAGACGAATGGGGCGGACAGCACGGGTGTCGTTCGCACCAATGAGCCTGCGAAAGTCGAACTGACTGCCTTTGGAGACACCTTCGACGGACTGAAGACTATCAGCAATGTCGAATATTATGCCTCGGACCAGGCTGTTGCCGAAGCCAAAAACCAGTTCCGCGCGGAAAATTACGGCAATGCCGGCGCCCTTTTCTACAAGGCGACGCAACTGGCGCCCAATGATGGTGGTGCCTGGATGGGTCTGGCCGCCTGTAGCGATCGCATCCGCCGCTTCGACCTCGCCGACCGAGCCTATAGCCAGGCCTTCCGGCTGGTCGGCGGGACGCCCGAGTATTACAACAATGTCGGCTATTCCTATCTGCTGCGCGGCAAGCTGCAGGACGCGCGCAGCAATTTCCTCAAGGCATACGAACTGGTGCCCAACGATCCGACGATCGCCAACAATCTGCGGCTGCTGTCGTCCAGCGTAAAGAATCTCGAGCGGTAAGGCGGTAGCATGTTGCTTGCCGCAGCGCTGCTGCTGAAGGGACTGGCCATTTCTTTGCTTGCAAGGATCGCCTGGCTCGACTTCACCACCCAGAAAATATCCAATCGTGACGTGCTGCTGGTTTTGTGCCTTGGGCTGGGCTCGCAGGAGTTTCTGTCGATCCTGACCGGGTCGTGGTGGGACATGGGTCTGAGCGCGCTTGCCGGCCTTCTGCTGTTAGTTGCGCTGTTCCCGTTCTGGGCCATGCGAAAGATCGGCGCCGGTGATGTCAAGCTGATGACGGCCGTCTCTTTCCTCATCGGCGGCAATGGGCTCGTCGTGTTTTCAGTGCTGCTGCTGGTCTTCGCGCTCGCGACGGCACTGATCGTGAAGAACCCCTTCATGCTACCCGCGGGCGCCTTCCGCCTTTACATTCAGCATCTGGATCGCAAAGGCGTCGTGCCGTTTGGCGTGCCGATTTCGATCGCAGCTATCTGCACGATAGCGTTTCAGATTTGTAGTTATGTGATCACCCCGTGACGGATTACCAGCCTAGTACTACAGTTGCGGATCATTGGTTTTCTGATTCACTTCGACAGGTTATGGAGGGAACCATGTCTGTCGCTTCGTGGTCAGGGCCGTTGTTGGCTTGGGAGCAGGAGCTCACAGCGCTGAAGGCGCGGGTTGGGGCGGGTGCTTCCTCGTCGTGAGTTGCGGGGAGACGGGCGCAGATTTCCTTGACGGCCTTCTTTCCGCCATTGAGTGCAAGACAGGCTGGCTGATGGCTGAGCAGTCCGGAGCGGAGCGGCCCTATCGGATGCAGTCGCTGTTGGGGCGCAGCCACTGGGACGCTGATCGGCTCCGAGACGAGGTTCGCGATTATGTGGTGGAGGCGTTGGGCGATGAGGATGGCGTCCTGATCGTCGACGAGACGGGATTTGTGAAGAAGGGCGATCGTTCCGCCGGTGTCGCGCGTCAGTACTCGGGAACGGCGGGGCGGATCGAGAACAGCCAGATCGGCGTGTTCTTGGCTTACGCGAGCCGCTACGGCCAAGCGCTGGTCGATCGTCGCCTTTATCTGCCGGAGAGCTGGACAAAGGATCGGGCGCGATGTGCCAGGGCGTCGATCCCGGAAACGGTCGAGTTTGCGACCAAGCCAAAGATGGCGCGCGCCATGGTCGAGGCGGCGCTCGATGCCGGCGGCCTGTGCGCTTACGTTCTGGGCGACGCTGTCTACGGGGCGGACAGCGGCCTTCGCCGGATGCTGGAAGCTCGCGAGCAGCCCTATGTCTTGGCGGTTCGAGGCGCTCACTTCATGCGCCGGGGAGGGGATCGTCTGTTTGAGGAAACCTCGCCCGAGGAACTGGCCAGCGAGTTCGAGCCCGACGACTGGGTCTGTCATGCGGCAGGTGAAGGCGCCAAAGGGCCTCGGCTCTTCGACTGGGCACGCATCCGCCGCCCTTGGACGTCAAAAGGCGGCTTCGAGCATTGGCTTCTCGTCCGCCGCAAGCGATCGACATCCGGAGAAAAAGCCTACTACCTGGTCTCCGCCCCGCCCGGTTCCTCCTTGGCCGAATTGGCGGCAGTGGCCGGCCTGCGCTGGGCGATCGAGGAGTGCTTTGAGTGCGCTAAGGATGATCTCGGACTTGATCATTGCGGGGCTCGGTCCTGGCACGGATGGCATCGGCACATGAGCCTGTGCATGGCCGCCCTGGCATTCCTCTCGAAGCTATCGGCTGATCTTCGCCGCAGCGCATGGAGCAAACCGAACGATACGAGTCCAAAGGAGCCAATCGCCGCCTGATCCGGATGGCTGCGCTCGTCCCGAGCGTCCCCGAGATCCGCTATCTCCTCGCCCGGATCCTCATCTTCCCACCGACACAAAAGCCCTTCATCATCGCCTGGCGCTATGGCGACGACGACATCAGGCCGCGGCCACCATCTGTCATTACAAACGGCATGGACATCCGCAACTGTAGTACTAGGTCACGACGCGATCCGCGGCCGTCCGGTGGCGGTCGCGACAAGGATGGCTTCGACGAAACTGCGTTCGCCTTCGATTGTTGCAACCCTTATGGCTGGAATACGGTGACCCGTGTGCTGGGAAGATACGACCAGTTCAAGCCAGCAAATGCGCCAGCAGCGCCCTTAGCTGCGCTGGCTTCAGCGGCTTGCGCATCAGCTCGATGCCAGCGGCGCGGGCGGCGTTGGCGACGGTCTCCGAACCGTCGGCGGTGACGATCAGTGCCGGCACGGCGCGGCCGAGATAATCACGGACCTCGGCGATTGTGGTGGTGCCGAGGTCGCCGCCGTCGAGATGCTGGTCGGCTATAACAATGTCTGGCAACCAGTCGGTATCGCCAAGCATGTCGAGCGCGTCACCGGTCGAGGTGGCGGGGCGCACCAGGCATTGCCAGCGCTCGAGCAGGGAGGTCATCGCCTGCAGCACCTCGATTGAGGCAGTCGATCGCGCCATCGAAGACGAGAAGCGGTTGGCCTTGGCCCTCGAGAGCGCCGCTCAATTCCGCCGACCGACTAAACCGAGAATCGTGAAGGGAACATAGAGTCCGGTAAGGCCCTTGGCGCCCGTCGCGTCGATCGCCTTCGGTACAGCGTCGGGCTCGTCGCCGCTGTGGTGCAGCGCCCTAAAAGCGGAACGTTTCGCTTCCGGCCCCTGCACATCGTAGAGCATTTGTTCGGCAAAAATCGGTCCTGTGAACTCCGACCTCGCATGGCGGACCAACAGGTTCGGCCAACATCAGGTGAGACGTAGTCCCAACAAACATGCAGTTCAGACAATCGATTACGCGCCTTTGTTGAAGTCGTGCCATGCGGCCGATCCGAAAGGATCAGCCGCATCCGGCATCCTTCACCTTCACTGATTGAAACACGCTCGAAAATCGGGCTCGTGTAGACTAAGTTGCATGGACTAAGTCAGAGGCCCGCAATGCCCACCGTCAATATCCACGAGGCCAAGACGCATCTGTCTCGTCTTATCGAGAGGGCGGCCAAAGGCGAATCCTTCATTATCGCCAAATCCGGCAAGCCGATGGTCAAGGTCGTTGCCATAGACGCACCTGCCGCCGGCGAAATGCGTCGCGTGGGGTTTATGGCCGGGCAGTTTTCAGTTCCGGACGATTTTGATCGTATGGCCGCTGAGGAAATCGAGAAGCTGTTTGGCGGCGATGCATGAAACTTCTGCTCGATACCCATCTTCTGCTTTGGGCGGCGGGCGAGCCCGAGAAGCTCCCGTCCGCCGCCCTCGCCGAAATCGAGAATGTCGACAACCACCTGACTTTCAGCGCCGCAAGCCTCTGGGAGATTGCCAACAAGCGCGGTCTGGGCCGCCCTGACTTTAGGGTCGATGCGCGTCTTTTACGTCGGGGCCTGATAGACAATGGCTATCATTAGCTGCCAATCACCAGCGAGCATGCCATTGCGGTGGATGGGCTTCCACCCATCCACAAAGACCCCTTCGATCGGATCTGATTGCTCAATCGATTGTCAAAGGCATCACATTGCTGACCATCGACGATCTGGTCGCGCAGTATCCTGGGCCTGTCCGTCGTCTCTGACGGAGGTGGCCCGACCGGTGGGCTAGGCGGTTGAAGTCAGCTATCGCTTCAGACCACCCATGAACGCCTTTACTCGAGCAGAGTCGACCTGGTTCCACCAGACGCCGTCGTGCTTCAGCGCGCTGGCGATGATGACCCCGTCGACGATGGCGAGGATATCCTTGGCATTGTCCGCCGTGACACCGCTTCCGACCAGCGTCGGCAGGCCGGCGGCCTGCTTGATCATGCTGATGTAGCCCAAATCCGCGGCGTGGCCGGTGCGCTGGCCGGTAGCGATGATGGCATCGGCATCGAAGAAGACCAGGTCCTTGACTAGTTCCTCCACCGGACGGTCGGCGACGATGGCATGTGCGCCGTGTTTGACATGGGCATCGGCGAAAATGCGGATGCCGTTGGCGCGCAGCCTGGCGCGGTAGCGCGCCGCGCGGCCCGACTCGCCTTCGACAAAACCCTCATTGGCGACATATGCGTTCGCCCATTGATTGACGCGGACGAAACCGGCGCCGGCAGCGCTGGCGATCGCCAAAGCCGGGATCGCGGCATTGGCCAGCACGTTGATGCCGACCGGTCTGCCGAGCTCGCGGCGGATGCGATCGGAAATGACCGCCATATAGGCCGCCGTCTCCGGCCCGATATCGTCAGGCTTGGCGAAAGGGATGTCGCCATGGTTCTCGACGATGACGCCGTCGCAGCCGCCGTCGAGATAGGCTTTGGCGTCATCGAGCCCGCGCTGGTAAATCACTTCCACGGCCTCGCCGTCGTAGCGCGGCGCGCCGGGCAGGGGCGCCAGGTGAACGACGCCGATCACTACCTTGGTGCGGCCGAAAAGGTGCAAGAGTGCGTCGCCGCCGGATTGGCCTATCTGGGTCATGAGAGCTCCGTTTGATCGATGAGCACCGCCACCTCGGAGGCGGAAGGACAGGATGCCAGCGTGCCCGGCCGTGTCACGGCGATTGCGGCGGCCGCAAGCGCAAGATCCAGCGCCGAGGTGACCAACATGCCCCGCGCAAGCCCGCCGGCGAGACAGCCGCAGAACACATCGCCGGCGCCGCTGGTGTCGAGCGCCTCGACCTGCGGCGCCGGCAAACGAAGCGGCTCTTCATGGCCCGGGCCAAGCACGAGACAGCCTGCGGCGCCGAGCGTGATGACGACGGTGCCTGCACCTTTGGCTACCAGCGCGCCGGCGGCTGCTATCATGTCATCCCGGCCGGTCAGGGTTTTCGCCTCGGATTGGTTGACAACCAAAAACTCCGCCAGGCCAAGATCGGGAACGGATGCCGCATCGATCGGGCTGGCGTTGAGAACAGTGCGTGCGCCGTTTTCCCTTGCTGCTCTGAGGCAGGCATTGGTCACGGCAGTCCGCAAATTTCCCTGGCAGACGAGGATATCGTCGGGAGCGATCCAGCGGACAAGTGCTGTTTGCGCCACCGGATCGAACGCTTCGCTGCAGGCAACGCCGCTGACGATGAAGTTCTCGCCGCCTCGATCGACGACGATGGTCGAGCGGTCGCTCGGCAGCTCGAATTCGCTGACCTCGAGGTCTGACAGTTCGCTGTCAAGGCGGTCTCTGATCCATGTGCCTTCGCGGTCCTTGCCGAGCGCCGTCCAGAACGTCACCCCTGCACCAGTCCGCGCTGCTGCGACCGCCTGATTGGCGCCCTTGCCGCCGAGCCCGTCGGCATAGCTCACGGCATTCAAAGTCTCGCCAGCCGCAGGGAAGCGGCCGACGCGAAACACGGTATCGACGCAGGCATTGCCGACGACGTGGACATGCATGGCTCAGCTCTCACCGGTCGCCCAGCCCAGCATCTGTTCGAATAGGGTCTTGTAGCCTGGCCAGGCGATGAATTGCGGCGGCAGCCAATGCGGCCCGACATCGGATGTCCAGGCCACGGTGCGGCCCTTGCCGTAATGGCCGGTGACAAGCAGCGGCAGCGAACCATAATCCGACGAGACGCTGGCCAGAACTTCCGAATTGTCCTTCAGTGTCACCTCGTTGAAGCCGAGCAGGATCGGCCAGTCCGAACCGAGACCCCTGAGGATGGGATGGCTCGACCCGGCTTGCGGCACCGGCGCAAAGCCTTCGGGAACCTCGACTCGGTCGTCGAATGCCAGGCAGTTCACCGGCAGCACGTCCTCAATCGGCGTCTTGCGGTAGCGCGCGCCGCCATTGATGCCCTGGAAGCTGTAGTAACCGCCGAACATCAACAGACCGCCGCCGCCGCTGACGTAATCGCGGAGCAGGCGCAGGCGGTTCGGCGTCGGCTTAGAGTGGACCCAGGTGTCGGGATGCAGCAGCAGCGTGTTGGCGCCAATGTCGGAGAGCACGACCGCGTCATAGGCTAACAGCGCCTCCATCGTCTGAGGAAACCCGCGCTGCGCCTCATGTGCCGGCATGAAGGTGACGTCGAAGTCGGTCGCCTTGAGCGCGCCCAGCAATTCGTCGGCGCCGGTGTGATAGGTGACAGTCGGGAACTGGTCGAAACCCTTGATGTGGGTCGCGGTCGACACCCAGGATTCGCCGGCAAGCAGGATCTTCTTCTTGGACATTTGAACTCCGTCGTAAGTCTAGGCCGCTTGGAGCCGCGCGAACACGCTCTTCGGATTGGCGATCAGCATGCGGTCGATGGCCGCCTGCTCGACGCCATGCCGTTTCAGGCGCGGTATGAAATGCTTCAGGATATAGCCGTAGCCGAAGCCGCCGAAGCGGGTCAGCATGATCTTTAGGAAGACATCCTGCGACAGCAGCAGGCGGTCGCCGAAGCCGGCCTCGACAAGATTCGCGATGGCGCGTGCGTTCTCCTCGTCGGAGGGCGATTGCGCGTCCTGGTCGGCATAATAATAGTCCATGCCGATCATGTCGTATTCGAGTAACGCGCCGCGCCGGGCGAGGCTTTTCTGGTAATCGGGATCGTCGTGGCTCGGGTTCATGTGGCAGAGTACGGTGTGGCGGAGATCGGCGCCCTCGGCCTCGACGATATCAAGCACGTCGTGCGCCAGCCGCTCCCAGCCAGGCAGATGGATCGACAGCGGCACGCCGGTGATGCGCGAGGCGCGCGCCGAAGCCCGCAGCGACTTGCGTTCTTCGGCGGTGAAATCCTTGCTGACGCCGACCTCGCCGATCAACCCGGCCATGATCGGCGGTTGCGTCCCGCCGCCGCCGACGTCGTTGACGATGAACTCGGTAACGGCGTCCACATCCATCGCCTTCAGCCATTCGGGATGGGTGTGCTCAAGATAGAAGCCGGTGCCCATGACGATCTTCAGGCCGGACATGCGGCTGATGCGGGCGAGCTTGTCGGGGTCGCGGCCGATGCCGATATTGGTGGCATCGACGACGGTGTGGCCGCCCAGCGCGCGATAGCGCTGCAGCTCCGACAGCGCCAGGTCGGCGTCGTCGAGCGAGACGTTGTCGCGGTTGACGTAAGGGTTCATGCGCAACTCGCCGATGATCTCGATGTTCACCGGCTGCTCGGCGATCGCCATGTCGTCGGGGTGGCAGGGGCATTTCCAGCTGCGCGCGCCATCGAGCAAGATGTGCTCGTGCATCAGCGTGATGCCCATCTCCTCGACCGGAACCGGGCCGAGCACGGTCATCACATGGCCGGTTGCGACCCCGACTGGCAGCCGCTGGGCGGGCACTGCGTCATCGAACAGACCGCTCATCGGCTCAACGGCTCCGCACGGCGCCGCGGAACAGGCGGAAGTTCAGCCAGATGGCGATCAGGATGATCGTTCCGGTGACGATCGGCGTCAGGAAAGGCGACAGATGCGCCAGGATCAGGCCGTTGCCGATGACGGCCACGGTCAGCGCGCCGAGCACCGTGCCGATGATCGTTCCGCGGCCGCCGAACAGGCTGGTGCCGCCGAGCACGACGGCGGCAATGACTTCCAGCTCGAAACCCTGTCCGGCATTCGAAGATCCCGATCCAAGCCGGGCAGCAATGATGATCCCGGCAAGGGCTGCCGCGGTGGCGGAAATCACGTAGACGAAGAGCGTCGTCTGCCGCGTGTTGACGCCGGCACGCCGCACGGCCTCGGCGTTGGCGCCGATACCGGTGACATAGCGGCCGAATGGCGTCTCGTTGAAGGCGAGATAGGCGATGGCCAGGATCGCCAGCGCGATCAGCGCCGGCACCGGCACGCCAAGGAACCAGGCGCGGCCCAGCACGGTGAAAGCGCTTCCTGGCTCGATCGGGATGGAATAGCCGCCGGTGATCAGCAGCGCCACGCCACGGATCACCGAAAGCCCGGCAAGCGTGACGATGAAGGACGGGATGCCCTCATAGGCGACGAAATAGCCCTGCGCCGCGCCAAGCAGGGCACCGAGCGCCAACATGGCGACGATAACGACTGGCCACGGCAGGCCGAACTGCAAAAGCGTCGCCGACAGCGTCGCCACTAGTGCCAGCACGGAGCCGACCGAAAGATCGATGCCGCCGGTCGTGATGACGAAAGTCATTGCCGCGGCGACGATCAGCAGCGGCGCCGACTGCCGCAGGATGTTCAACAGATTGGGCGATGTCAGAAACGCGTCGGTCGCAACCGAGAAGATGATGCAGACGACCAGAAAGAACAGCGCGATCGAGACGACACTGCCATTGGCGTGCAGCACATCGCGCCAGGTGCCCTTGCGCACTCGTGAGGGCTGGGCGGCGTGGATCGCGTCGCTCATGCCGGCGCTCCACCGCGATAGCCATTGGTGGCGGAACGCGCACTGAACTTGCGGCCGACGATCAGATTGACCACGTCTTCGATATTGGTCTCGCCGATCAGCCGCTCGGCGACATTGCGCCCTTCATACATGACCTGGATGCGATCGCAGACGAGGAACAGATCCTGCAGCCGGTGGGTGATCAGGATGACGCTGACACCGCGCGCACTGACCGCGCGGATCAGTTCGAGCACCGCCTCGACTTCGGCCACGGCAAGCGCTGCCGTCGGCTCGTCCATGATCAGCACGGCCGGCTCGAACGAGGCGGCGCGGCCGATCGCGATCGACTGGCGCTGCCCGCCGGAGAGGTTTTCGACCTTGAGCCGGGTGTCGGCGATGACTATGCCGAGCCGATCGAGCATCTGGCGCGTCTCGTCATGCATGCGCTTCTTGTCGAGAAAGGAAATGCCTGCGATGCGGCGGCGCGGCTCGCGGCCGAGAAACAGATTGCCGGCGACATCGACAGTGTCGCAGAGCGACAGGTCCTGGTAGACCATCTCGACGCGCGCCGCACGTGCGTCCGCCGGCGAGCTGAAGATCACCGGCTTGCCGTCGATTTCGATGGTGCCGGCGTCGGGAACCACAGCCCCCGACAGCACCTTGCTCAATGTCGACTTGCCGGCACCATTGTCGCCGACCAGCCCTAGCACCTCGCCCGGCTTCAGCGTCAGCGACACGTCATCGAGCGTCTGGATGGCGTTGTAGCGCTTTGAGATGCCGCTCATCCGCACCCGATAGGTCTGGCCACTGCTCATCTGGGATTCCACGCGATTGCAATGTGTCCGCGGCGCAGCCTCAGGCGGCGCCGCGGCTCGGTCGCCGACGCAGTTTACTTGAACATCGCGCGGTATTGGTCGACATTCTTCTTGGTCACGATCGTCACCGGGATATTGATGATCGGATCGATTTTCTCGCCCTTCTTGAGCTTGCCCAGCGCTTCGACCGCGGCCTTGCCTTCGCCGGCCGGATCCTGCTGCACGACCGCGACCACCCAGCCGTCGTCGATGCCCTGAACGGCCTGCTTGGTCAGATCCCAGCCGAATACCTTGACGTCGCTGGTGCGGCCCTGGCTGGTTACGGCCGAAACGGCGCCGAGCAAGGCCGGCTCTCCGGTCGCATAGAGCGAGTTCATGTCCGGGTTGGCGGTCATCAGGTTTTCCGAAGCGCTCAACGCGGTCTCCTGAACGTTCTGGCCGTCGACCGTGTCGAGGAAGGTGACGGCCTGGCCGCTTTCGGTGACCGCCTTCTTGAAGCCGTCGAGCCGCTGGTTCTGGATGAATGAATTGAGTGCGCCGACGATACCGATCTTGGCCTTGCCGCCCATCTCGGTCTTCACATAGTCGGCGTAGAATTTGCCGATGTCCTCGCCGGCCTTGGTGTTGTCGACGCCGATGAACGAAATATTGTCGCCGTCGGGGATCTGCGCGTCGATAGCTATGACGGGAATGCCGGCCGACTTGGCGGCGGTGATCGCAGGCTTGACGCCGTTGACGTCGATAGCGACCAGAATGATGCCGTCGACTTTCTGCGTGATGTAGTTCTCGATCGCGTCGTTCTGCGCGCTCGGCACATTGTTGGCGTTGAAAATGACCAGCTTGACGCCGGCGGCGTCGGCTGCCTTTTGCGCGCCCTCGTTGATCTGGTTGAAGAACAGGGCCTGCTGGTTGATGTTGACGAGAGCGAACGTATCGGCAAGCGCCGATCCCATCGCTGCCGACCCCATAGCAATGGCGGCGGCACAGCCGGCGAGAAGTTTGAACAGACGCATTTCGGTTCCCCTTGCTTGCGGACCAGACCTCGGCTGGTCCCGTTGGTGCTACAGGCACAAGGCAAACATTCAAGAGACTTGAATATTTGTCAATCCAAATGACCGCAGAGCGTTGCTCAGAAAGTCGCCGGCGTGTTGACCCAGAAAATGCTAGCGCGTTCCTCGCCGATGTTGCGGTAATGATGCGGCAACTCCGACCTGAACACGAAGGCATCGCCCGCGGCGAGAGCATGGCTCTTGCCGTCGACGATCAGTTCGATCCGGCCGGCGAGCACATAACCGACTTCCTCGCCGGCATGCTGGATCGGACCTTCGCTCGAGCCCTCTGCCTCGATGTGATGGATGTTGCATTGTAGGAGGTGGCCAGGCGAATATGGAATGATGCGTTCGAGCGAAATGCCTTCGCCACGCCGTAGCGCGTCGAGCGCGATCAAAGGCCTTGCGCCCGCCCGAAATACGATCGCCTCGTCGTCATCGACTTGCTCGAACATCCAGCCGATGTTGGTGTCGAGAACTTCGACCAGGCGGTGAAGCATGGGCAGTGACGGCGAAGCCTTGCCGTTCTCGATCTTGGACAGCAGGCTTTCCGAGCAATTCGCAGCCCCAGCCAGCGTCTTCAGCGTCATGCCGCGTGTCTGGCGGGCGAGGCGCAGCCGAGTTCCAAGTCTCGCGGCATTTACGGTGGCGTCCGTTTCTGACTCTGGCCGCCGTCGATCGAGCTTGTTCATCTGTTCGCCAACCATTCAACGGTCAAGGGCAACTATCGCGCGAGCAAAAGACCTCGGCCGACGATTTGCAAGTGCTGATGCGTCAAATTCGAGACTGCAGCCGCAGCTACCACATCCGGCGAATGCCGCTCCCGCATCAACCGTGCTGATGATCCCGCGCCAGTTATCCCCTATCGCTTGGCTGCCCATCGGGGCCGAAATCGCCAGCCGCGGAGCGCGCCCAGAAGTCACCCGCGGCAGTGCGCCCTATGGAGTAACGCCCAGGGTGCGCAGGCTCTCGGTGGCCGCGGCGTATTCAATGAAATCCCTGGGGCAGTCGCGCACGGCTTGAGCTTCGACAATTTGAAGAAAGTACAACAGAATTAATGGACTAGCGCCTTGCGGATGTGAAATGCGGAAGCGCGGTTAATGCTTTAGAAGTATAGATACATCTACACGAGGTGCGAAGAAGCAACGCCAATACAGCTGATTGGTTACAACATATTTATTTTCGCATATGTGGTATTGACCGTCCGGGGATTCCTGTACCCGGTCTCGTGGGATGGTGAAATTATGCGGCAAATAAGTGTAGCCACCGTCTACCCTGGACCGCACCGAAGACCGAGGTACGGCGCGGCAATCAGAACCACCGCAGCACTTGAATTTGGTCTGCGGGTCAATCTTGTCTTCGTACCAATCATGGGCGTTAGCGGCTGTTGCGGCGGCGATACACATTGCCGTGAAGATGAGCCTTGGCATGGCATTCCTCAATATCTGGCAGGCGCTGCTCGTTTGGGTTTCCATGTATATTAGCGTTCCATTGAAAATACCATTGGCCTCCGATCGACTAACGCAGCTCCAGCCAGCGGCGCCCGCAGCCGAAAGACCGCGTTGCGTCACGTCAGGACGGCACTTGCGCCGAACAAAGGTCTGCTCTTGTCGCTCCGGTTTGAAAGCCGACCGTCTGCTTCTGCGCCTTCTTAGCGGCCGTTGAGGCCAGCCTTTGCCACTGACTGAAAGCGGACTTGACTGCTGGTCTTGGTATTTCGCGAGCCAGTTCTGCAGATGCTCTCTTGAGACGTAAAGGTTCTTTCGATCGGTCGATAGACGGCTAAGTCTCCTTGGAGAGCGCTCGCCGGAGCATGCTCACTATCGCCGGCGCTCAAGGTCAACGGCCCCGATGTCGATCTGGCTGCCATCAGCAGCGACGGTTACGCCGCGATCCGCCGCGAATGGCGCAAAGGCGACCGCGTCGAGCTCGACCTCGAAATGGCGGTCGACCGTCTATACGCCAACCCCCAGGTGCGGCAGGATATCGGCCGCGTCGCACTGGCGCGCGGGCTGCTGATCTATTGCGTCGAGGAGACCGACAATTCCAGCCAGCTGCACCGCATCGCCCTGCCGCGAACCGCCGACATCGAGGCGCATCAGCAGCCGAACCTTCTGGGCGGCGTCGTGACACTTTCGGCGATCGCCAAAAAGGAGGCTTTCGAAAACTGGGAAGAGGGGCTCTACCGCACCAAACCGCCGGCGGTGGAGGAAGCGAAGCTCACCGCCGTGCCGTATTTCGCCTGGGACAACCGCGACCCCGGCGAGATGCTGGTCTGGCTCAGAAGCGCGGGGTAGCGGTACCGCCATTCGAGCCGCGTTGCATGCCTTGAATTCACCCGGGCGCGCGTCATCTAGCTTTGCGTGGCGCCAGCCACTTGAACGGGTGGAGGCAGATTTTGGCGCTCGAAGCTGTCGCGCGTCGGAACGCCGGCGGCCGCTTTATTGCGGTCGCGGCGGTGCCGCTGCTGTTCGTCGTCAGTGGACTGGCCATTCGCTATGCCGCATTTGCTTCGGTCTCGGCGGAACCAGGCTTCGCAGCCTATACCCAGGCGCTCTGCCGGTGGGATTGCGCGTGGTATGTCGACATTTCCGAACACGGTTATGAGCGCTTTCCCATTCCAAACCAGAGCAATGTCGGACGCTGGGGCTTCTTCCCGTTCTATCCGATGGTGGTGGCGGCAATCCGGTCTGTTTTCCCTTTCCCGACGATAGTGGTTGCATCGATCACATCGATTGCGTGCAGCTACGCGGCCTGTCTGGTGGCGTGGCCGCTGATTGAGAAGAACATGCGCGCTTATGTGCTGTATTGCGCCTTTCTGCTCAGCGGCCCGTTCTCCTTTCACTTCACGACCTTCCTGACCGAACCTCTTTTCGTGCTGCTGACGTCGTGCGTTTTTCTCGCACTCAAACGCTCCAGCTATCTGGCCGCGGGGCTGTCATCGGCTCTGCTGTCGGCAACCAGGCTCGTCGGAGTGCTTGTTGTATTTGCGACCGTCATTCAGATGTTCAGGGATTACCGCGCAAAGGGCGGATCGGCGCTGTCGTTCCCGCGTTGGTTGCTTGGCCGACCGGATCTGCTCGTTGCAATTCTCATCTCGCCTGCCGGCTTGTTCGCCTACATCCTGTTCCTCTATCTGACGGTCGGGGACGGCTTTGCCTTCCTGCACGTCCAGCGCGCGTTTGGACGGGTGGCGGGCAATCCGCTCGCCTTTATATGGGATGGACTCTCGGCCGTTCCGACAGACGGATGGCTGCCCACAGCCCCGCAATGGAGCGCGCTCGCCGCACTCATAGGACTCGCATTATCGGCGGTTCTGGCGGTTCGCAGGCAATATGGCGCCGCGCTGTTCTGCGCCTGCTGCATCATCTCGCCGCTGATCACGAACCTGGCCTCGATGGTCAGATACGTCGTTGGGCTTGCGCCTCTGACAATGTTGCTGACCACGCTGTTGTCGGCGTCGAAGCTGACTTTTCTTGCGGCTCTGGGTCTCTTCCTGGGCGCCTGCTATTTCATGACCGTCGCATGGATCGGGGGCTATCTTGCCCTGGTCTAGCATTCCGGACCCATATCGGCGCGCGGCCTCGCTTGGCGGCTACGCGCTGGCGGCGGTTCTGGCCGGCTCCGAAATCATCATCCTTGCGCTTGCCGTCAATCCGAACGTCTACGCCGACTATCGCGCCTATTACATCGACCAGACGACAACCTGCCTCAACCGCGACGCCGTCGGCAGCTACGCCCTTGGCCAGACAGTGTCCTTCCGGTCCGATGGGGCCAAACAGGCCGCCGGCATGATGGTCTGTGGCTGGTCGGGGCCGGTAGCCGACGGCACCCATTCCCTGGGCGAGACCTCGCGGCTTCGCCTGAAGCTACCGCCGCTTCGCGACGGCCTGACGGCCACGCTGCAAATGGCCGCTGTCATTCGTCCGCCACAGATCACGCAAAGGGTTGTGATCTCGGTGAACGGCGTTCGGGTGCATGCGGTGATGCTGTCCGGCAAAGAGCCACGCACGGTCACGTTCGTCATCCCACCGGCGGCCCTCCCCGGGGCGAGGACACTCGACATCGCCTTCGACTACCTCGACGGCATTCCGCCAAGTCCGGCCGCCAGCAACATCTATAAGCGCTCCATCAAATTGTTGTCGCTCCGGCTCGATCCCATTGAGGCGGATTAGGGCGGGCGATCACGTTGCTGGCCGGGTCTTCGCTGCGCAAAAACCCAGCGGTCGAGCATGAAGAGATTGACCCCCGGAGCAAGCAAGCATGTAACCAGAATGGCAATGATCGGCGGCAGGCCGAGTTTCGCCGTCAAAAGTGCCGGCGCCGCGTAAGCCACGGCGAAGCCGGTTGCCGTCAGCAAGAGAAAACGCGGAGCCTCCGATCGATGCGATCCGCTCGACGCGAAAGTCACGAACTTATGAGCAAGATAAGAAAACAGGGCGGCTGCGGTGTAAGCCGCGAGCGAGGCACCGACCGGCGAGAGGCCGAACCGTTGCCATTCGACCAAAGCGGTGGCCATCACTGCATACAGGATCGTTGCAGCGATGCCGACCGACCCGAAGCGCGCCAGCAGCCTCAGCCCGGCGTCGCCGGTCGAACGGCGCTCAGACATAAGCGCTGCACACGTACTGGGCTCCAAGCGGCAGGGCAGAAAGCAGGCGCTCGACCTTTTTGGCCAAGGGCCTTGCCGAGGGCAGCAGCAGGAAATGCTCGGAGCGGATGTCCCTGAAGCCTGTTTCCTGAAAGAGGGACCTTGCTCTGGCCGCGTTGAGCAGGACCGCATCGTGGTCGAACGGACACCGGAACACCGCAAGACGCGTCATCGGATTATAGGGATTGTGCTCGATGATGCAGGCGACACCGCCTGGCCGCACGACGCGCCGCATTTCCAGGAAGAAATCGAGCCAGGAGGAGGGCGGAACGTGATGGACGACACAACTGGCGAAAGCCAGGTCGAACGTGCCGTCCTCATAAGGCAGCCCCTGCGTGCTGCATGTCCTGTAAGCCACACGCGGATTGTGTTGGCTGGCGCGCAAAATCGAGTCTTGCGAGACGTCGCAACCATCGAGGCTGTCGAAAGCGCCGTCGAGATAGGGGTGGAGCGAACCGACGCCGCAGCCGACATCCAGCGCCGTTACAGCCGACCCACCCTGCCGAAGCTTTCGCTCGACCACCAGACGCCGCAGCAGGTCCGCCTTGGCGACAAGGAAGAAGTCGTGCCTGAGTCCGGAAAACCGGATGGACCCTTCGACCGCCTCGCCATAGTTGGAATTATAGCTGTCGAAGAGTTCGCCCATTGGCGGGAACTCCACTCCTGGGCTTGTGAAACGATCGGCGGCGCTTACCAGAGACGGCACGCATCGCCTCGTCGAAGCCGGTGAGCCGATCGATCACGTACAGCGGGCGGCGTTTCACCTCGGCGTGGATGCTGCCAACATAGAGCCCGACCACGCCGGTCATGAAAAGATTGATCCCGCACAGGAGCGACACGATCACCACCGTGGATGTCCACCCGGCAATGATGCCGGCTTCAAAAAACCAGGCAAACATCGCGTAGGCACCAAAGACCACCGCAAGCACGGAAATGGCCAATCCGCCCCAGAGCGCTAGGCGCAACGGCTTCTCGGAGAAACTGACGATGCCGTGAACCGCAAGCTGCATCATCTTCCAGAATGGGTACTTGGTCTGGCCCAGGGTTCGCGCGTGGCGCTCAAAGGGCACTGCCGTCTGCTTGAAGCCCATCCAGCCGAACATGCCCCTAACGAAGCGGTCATGTTCGGGCATATGCTTGAAGGTTTCCAGCGCCTTGCGGCCGACCAGGCGAAAGTCGCCGACGTCGCGCGGAATATCGACCGACGTCATTTTCTCCAGCAGGCGATAGAAAAGACTTGCCGTAAAGCGCTTGAACCAGGAGTCGCCCTCGCGCTTGACTCGGCGGGCATAGACGATCTCGAAGCCTTCCTTCCACTTTGCCACCAGATCGAGAACGACCTCCGGCGGGTCCTGCAGGTCGGCATCCATGACGATGACGGCATCGCCCGCAGCGGCATCCATACCGGCGGTAATCGCCATCTGGTGGCCGAAATTGCGGGAAAATTCGATCAGCCGAAAGCGTGGTTCGGCGGCGACCATCTTTTGCAGGTATTCGACGCTTCCATCGACGCTTCCGTCATCGACGAAGATGGCCTCCGTTTCTCCGTCCAGCCGGCCGATCAGCCAACTGATCCGCTCGACCAGCCGAGGCAGCACCTGCTCTTCATTGTATATGGGCAGGACCAGCGAGTAGCGAGGCGGTGACCTGTTCACCGTCATTCCAGGGTCGTGGACCACAGACTCTCGCATGCGGTTGAAAATGGAACGAAAGCTACAAAGTTCCAAACGTATGTAAGAAACTTCTAATTTAGTCAGTTATGGTTAGAATGCCGGTTTTCAGTGAGAGATGAGCGTCCGCAGCGAGGCGCGAACTGTCGGTAGGTCGCCGGCGAGGTTCGCCCGGCGGGCGCAAAGCGTCTTAGCTTCCGCGGCCGCGAGGCCGACCCGTTTGCCGGGCCGGAACGGTTGAGCGTCGCCGAGGCCTTTATGCGCCATGCCGGCATCGATCTGCTGGCCACAGTAGCAGCGGACGGCAGCACCGACCGCGAGGGCTTGCCGGCTCAATCTTAACGCATCTCGTGAATCCCTCTGCGGCAGGAGCAATGGAGCCCGCCATTGAAAAGCATCCGAGTTATACCTCGTCTATCTGTCGCCCAGGAACTTGAAAGCGCCGCCTGTTGTGTCGGAGACATACCTCGAGCCGATCTGCAGATCATTCTGCGCCGCGCTGCCTGTTGCTTCGGAATGTCACTGGCGTGCCGCTTGAGCCGACGACAGAAGATGCGCTGAACTCGATTGCCGCCGAGATGCGGGAATGGCTGGAACAAATGCCTATCTTCCGGTGCGCGAGGTCGATGACGAAGTGAGACGGACGGGACCGCGTAGAGAGACGTCCACGGTTGCCCGTAACCGACCGCGAACAGTTCTGTTGCTTGCCGTGGCGGCGGCCCCGATTGGTGCTGGGCCTGCGCCGGTCTGCTAATCTGCCAACGGGCGCAACCGGGCCGTTCCGATAGGCACGCTGGATGGCCGGGTTCCACGCTAACCGCTTCTTCTTCAGCACCATCCCAAATGTCGCGCACGCTTCCAAATCAGACATTACGCTGGCGCTGTTCAGAGTGCTCCAGTCCGCTCGAGCGCCTGGTGGCCGCGATGGCAAAAAACTACTGCAACGGCCAGACCAGCATCAGCATCGGAACGGCGACTAGGATGACCAACATCGACAGCGGCAAGCCAAGCCGTGGGTAGTCGCTGAAACGGTAGCCGCCGGGGCTCATAACAAGCGTATTGCATTGGTGGCCGATTGGAGTGAGAAAATCGCAGCCTGCGCCGATCGCCACCGCCATCAGGAAAGCTTCGGGGCGGTAGCCCAGCATTTCGGCGAAACCGGCGGCAATCGGCGCGACGACCAGCACGGTGGCGGCGTTGTTGAGGAATGGTGTCACCGCCATGGAGACGATCAGGATCAGCGCCAGCGCGCCGAGTGGCGGTAGGGTTGTGGCGATATCGGCGAGCCATCCGGCGATGGCGTTGGTGGCGCCAGTTCGGCGAAGCGAATCGCTGACCGGAATAAGAGCTGCAAGCATGACTAGGATCGGCCCATCAATCGCCGCATAGACCTCACGCAGGGGAACGACACGGAAAAGCACCATGGCGACGGCAGCTGTGAAGAAGGCAATCGGCACCGGCAGCATGCCACCAGCGGTGGCACCCATCGCCGCCGCCAGTATGAGGACTGGGACGACGCCGCGGCGCGCGCTGCCGAGCAGGATCGGGCGCTCGGCGAGCGGCAGGGCGCCGAGTTCGCGCAAGATCTCAGGCAATCGCTGCGGATTGCCTTGCAGCACGACCACGTCGCCCATCCGCAGCGTCACTGCACCGAGACGCTCGCTGATGCGCTCGCCTTTGCGGCTGACGGCCAGCAGATTGACATTGAAACGGTCGTAGAGCGCCAGCTGTTGCGCGGACCAGCCGATAAGCGAGGAATGTTCGCCCACGACGGCTTCAATGGCGGTGGACGATTCGTTGCCACCGCCGCCGGCCGCCTCGCGGCTCCCGGTGACGCTGAGCTTCGCCTGGGCGACGACCCGGTCGAGCGCCTCCGGCAGGCCTTCGACCAGCATGATGTCGCCCTCGCGCAGCACCGCGTCCGGCAGCGGCATGATACGCTGAGTGCGAGCGCGCAGGATCGACGTGACCACCACTTCTCCGCCGGCATATTTCAGAAGGTCGGCCACGCTCTTGCCGTTGACCACCGAGTCGGCAACGACCCGCGCCTCGGTGACATAGCTGTGGCTGTCGAGCGCCTCGTGGATGGAACTAGACTCGCGGGTTCGCACCGGCACCAGCCAGTAGAATAGCGCCAGGAAGACGATGCCGGCTGCTGCCAGTGCCGCACCGACCGGCGTGAAGTCGAACATGGTGAAGGCGGTGCCCGTGATTTCCTCGCGAATGCGCGAGACGACAATGTTGGGCGAAGTGCCGATCTGCGTCATCAGCCCGCCGAGCAGCGAACCGAATGCCATCGGCATCAGGAACACCGAGGGCGAGGTGTTGGATTTGCGGGCGAATTGGAAGGCGATCGGGATCATGATCGCCAGCGCGCCGATGTTCTTGACGAAGGCCGACAGCACGGTGACGACGGCGACCAGAAGGACGAGTTGCGCCCGGATGCCGATCACGTTTGGCGCGTAGCGCTGGATGGCGAGTTCCATGATGCCGGAGCGCGCCACGCCGGCGCTGACCAGCAGCGCGCTGCCGACGATGATAACGATATCGTCGCTGAAGCCGGAAAACGCCGCGTCATATGGTACGACTCCGGTGGCGAGCGTGGCGATCAGCGCGCCGCAAGCGACGAGATCATAACGGAAACGGCCCCACACGAACGCCGCCATCGTGAGTGCGATGATGGCGAAGGAGAGAACCTGATTGATCTGCATCGGCCGCAAGTTCACTTGTTGCGGCTTGCGATGTCAACGCCTCGTCAGCGCTTGGTGGAGTGGAAAGCGCGAGGACGGATGACTTATGCCGCTCCGCGCGCTGCCTCGGTCCGGGTGGCGCGCAAACAGCCGCGTCATTTCTTCGGGTGATTGAGATAGCGGTCGGCATGGAGCTCGCGCCGGAACCCCAGCTCGTTGATCGTCACGTTGTGGCGAATGGCCGTCACCACGTCCTGCAGGACGCGTCGGCCAGGTTCGTGGAACAGAACGTCGTTCGTCACCACCGTTGGCACCCGCATCTTTGTGGCGAGGTTGGAGAGCTCAGGCAACCGGACCTGGTCGTAGGACGGCGGCGCAGGGTCAGCGCCAGATAGGCGTGGTCGCCAAAGGCCAGCAACTGCCATGTGCCTCTGCGTGGCTTTCGACAGTCGCGAGTAGCTGTCAGCCACCTTCAGTCACTGTGGCATCGCAACGGAGGCGCACCGTCTTGCACCATTTTCAATAGTAGCTAAGGAAGAACCCGCGTCGTCCTCTCCCTCCGGACACGCGGGCTCGCCCATCCGAAGCAGCCGCGACTACGGGAGCATGATCGTTCGCCCTCGCTTAATACCTTGTTGCCCTCGCTCCCGATGTCTCAGGTTGTCTTTGTTGATCTTGGCCGTCACGATGTACACTCGACGGCTCCGATCCCGTCCGCTGCTTCATCTTTTCGGCCAATGCGGCGAGAGAGGGGGGCGCCACACTAGCGAAGCCACAACTCCCTGTGTCACGAAGCGCTAGAATTTGGGAATGCGCGCCCACCTTTGCTCGATCCCGAAATCGCCGACGAGGGCGCCCCGCGTCTTGCGTGCTGACAGGCTAGAACGAAGAGCGTCTGCTTGCCTCGCCCCTCTGCTCAACGCGGTTGCTGAGGATACGGACTGGCGCGAGCTTGCAAGGATCAATGGCAAGCCTCGGTGTTTTGGTGGTCAAACGTGTCCTTCGCTCGGAGGCTTCGAGACGTCGCGTCGCAATCCCTCCGGGCCGCTGGCCCGCCTACGCGCGGCCGAGCTCAGCTTTAGCTCTGAATCCATGCTTGGAAAGCCAGCCAGCGTATAGGCGGCGGCCATCGAGCCAAACCGCTTTTTGAACACGCGGTATGTGGGCAGATCGGAGTCCGCATTAATCAGCGACAACGTGAGATTGCCCGTGAGCGGCGCGTAGCCGCCGAAGTCCGTCTAGGAGCTGTTCATCCGAGTACCGTTACTGAACTCTCCGCCGGCCCGCCACGTAGCCGACCGCCGCATGCCTCACGGTAGCGGGCTTTCTCATTTCCGAAGCGCCATCGCGTCCTTCTGGACGCGCGGCGCTGTAATGATTTCAGCCGTTTGGATAATGGCCACCATCGGAGCCGTCGCCGATTAAGAAGCCACTGCCGCTGTCGAGCCGGAGCTTCTGGTCGAGATTATCGGCCTGGCGAAGCAACTGCTGGTATTTCGGAGCCGGGATCCGACCATGATCCGCACCGGCTGTCCTTTCGGCTGCCTGGCTGATGTGGGCGGCCTGCATGTGCAGCCTTTGCGCCTCCGCCGGCGTGATCGTCTTCTCTTGCCTAGCATCGGTGATACCCTTATCGATGCCCTGTACCTGGTCGAGGAAGCCGGCCAGGCGCGGACCATAGAAGACGGTCGGCGTCGACTCGTCGAGGGCTCCCTTGGCATGTCCGGCGGCATAGGCGCTGGCCAACGGAAGGGCGATGAGAATTGAGGTGAGGGTTGCAATCCTGAGAGAGCGCACGGCGGCATCTCCTTTTGTTAGGGAAAGCGGCGGCGTGGGGTCCTTCCGCCTTCCGTCCGGGCCGTCCGGTTCCGTCGTGTCGCGATGTGGGAGGCATCGCCGGCGGTTCTCGGCCCTGGGGGAGAGACTAGGAGCTCGACGCAGCAAAAGGTAAATTAAAAAAAGATAATCTTCGCAGGTGCTTGCTGCCCGAGACAGCGCGCCCTAACTGGTGCCATCGCCTGAGCTCCCAATGTGGCGCCGATGTCGTCTGAACCTGCCGATAGTCGCAGGAAGACGCAGGACTCCAAGGCAACTGCCGAGAGAGCCCGCTGTCTCAAGATGGCGGGCTATTTACCTTGCAGGTCGCTAGTCAGAACTCTAACGCGGCCGGCCTCGTCCAACTGCCCTGCATCGTATTTTTTAGATGCCATTTCGCGGACGGCATCCAAGCCGAAGTCTTCGATCGCTTCGGTTGATGTTACGACGAGGACGCGCTCTGTTCCATCAAAGGCTTCAAGCAACAACTCGAACCGCTCAGTGATTCCCTCTTCGCCGGTAAAAACCAGACCCATATGCCTTCTCCCTAACAAGCTAGCGATTCAGCCATGTGCCATGTTGCATCCATGTCGCCTGAACCTGCCGACAGTCGCAGGAAGACGCAAGAATGCAAGGAGACTGCCTAAAGAGGCCGCTCCCTCATGGCGGCGGGTTTTACTAATTCGCTTGCTCGCCAATGCCCCTTGAGAAGGCCCGAGGTTTGACGGGATGGATACGTTCCGCATTGGCTAGAGCACGTCCTGTGATCGATGAATCGATTGTGATGTGACGGCTGCGTTTTGTGCTGATTCAACATCCACCTCGAGGGAGGTG